>JAOPYC010000133.1 GCA_025964795.1 Marmoricola sp. | reverse complement strand
CGTCGGTTACCAGTGCACGCCCTGGAAGGCCCGGGCCAGGGCGCGCTGGACGCTGACCCGCTCGGCGGCCTCGCCGTCCCCGCGCGCGGCCGTGGAGTCCGGGAACACCTGGTAGGCCACGTGCAGCACCCGGAAGGCCATCCGCGGCGCCAGGGTGTGCGCGAGCGAGCCGAGGTTGCCGGTCTTGGTGTTGTTCTCGTGCGGCCGGTCGACCAGAGCCTTGATCACCTTGCTCGCGGCCTGCCCGGGCGTGATGGCCGGGAACTTGTCGTACATCTTCGTCGGGGCGATCATCGGCGTCCGCACCAGCGGCATGTGGATGCTGGTGAACGAGACGCCGTCGCTGATCAGCTCGCTGGAGACCACGTTGCTCCAGGCGTCCAGGGCGGCCTTGGAGGCGACGTACGCCGAGAAGCGTGGCGGACTGGTGAGGACGCCGATCGAGGAGATGTTCACGATGTGGCCGGACTTCTGCTCCCGCATCTTCGGGAGGATCCCCATGATGAGGCGGATCGCGCCGAAGTAGTTGAGCTGCATGGTGCGCTCGAAGTCGTGGAAGCGGTCCTCGCTGAGCCGCAGCGACCGCCGGATCGACCGGCCGGCGTTGTTCACGACGAAGTCGAGGTGGTCGAAGTCCTCCGAGAGCTGCTTGGTCAGGGCGTCGATGGCATGCACGTCGGACAGGTCGCACTGGTAGGCGTGGGCGTTGCCCCCTTGGCTCTCGATCAACCGCTTCGTCGACTCGAGCTTCTCCAGCCCGCGGGCGACCAGGATCGGGATGGCGCCGGCCTTGGCCACCTGCACCGCGGTCACCAGGCCGATCCCGGAGGAGGCGCCGGTGATCACGACGGTCTTGCCGGCCAGGGCCTTGACCGCCGAGGCGTCGTGCTTGATCGAGTCCTCCAGCATCTCCTCCCAGTAGGACCACAGCGTGGAGGCGTAGGAGTCCAGGTCGGGCACGGAGATGCCGGAGCCCGAGAGGGCCTTCTGCGTCGAGCGTGAGGCGTAGACCGACGGGAACGACACGTGCTCGAGCACCTCCGGCGGCACCCCGAGCCGGCCGATGGTCTGGCTCAGCACCAGGTGCACGGGCGGCAACTTCAGCGCCGCACCCAGGAGGTTGGCGGGCCGCAGGGCGCGGGGGAGCAGGCCCGTGGGGATCAGGCTGGTCACGCTCCGGTCGACGGGTACGGCGAACTGCGGGGCGCCGGCTGCGGAGGCGAAGGTGTTGACCAGGCCGACGGTGTTGATCGGGTCCGGGTTGACGAGGTGGAAGGCCTGGCCGTCGAGGCCGGGCTTGTGCGCGATGTGGTCCATCGCCTTGGCGACGTAGTCCACCGGGACCACGTTGGTGTCGCCGAGGTCGACGCCGACGAGTGGCAGCCAGCCTGGCAGGTTGTCCCGCAGCCGCTTCAGCAGCGGGAAGAAGTAGTAGGGGCCGTCGATCTTGTCCATGGCGCCGGTCTCGGAGTGGCCGACCACGACCGCCGGTCGGTAGACCCGCCACGGGACCGTCGCCTCCTCGCGGACGATCCTCTCGGACTCGAACTTGGTGCGGTGGTACGCCGAGGGCAGCCGCTGGCCCTCGTCGAACATGCTCTCGTCGAAGACGCCGAGGTAGTCACCCGAGGCCGCGACCGAGGAGACCTGGTGGAAGACGCCGGCGTCGAGCCTGGCGGCCAGACCGATCGCGTTGCGGGTGCCGCCGACGTTCATCGTCTCGTTCATCTCGTCCGAGGCGGTCATGTCGTAGATCGCGGCGAGGTGGAAGAAGTGGTCGATCTCGTCGCCGTGGGCGGTGATCCACTGGTGGCTGATCCCCAGGTCGGGCTCGCTCAGGTCGCCGAAGACCGGGATGACCCGGTCGCCGTCCCCTCCGTTGGCGGTCCACTCCTCGATCAGGGCCTCGAGCCGGTGCAGGGAGCTCTCCCGGCACAGGGCGAAGATCTCGCCCTCGCGGTTGTCGATCAGCTCCTGCACGAGGTAGCGCCCGATGAAGCCGGTGGCGCCGGTGACGAAGTAGGCCATGGTGAGGTGCACCGCTCTCGCAGGTCGGAGGTGTCAGGCAAGTCATTCAACTCGCCGCGCAGCGCTGGGTCACGCGATGACCGATATATTACTGGCGAGTAACCTGCTTGTCACCCGTCCGCCGACGTGGGCGGGCTCACTCGGGCTTGCCGCCCCCGAACATGATCTCGTCCCACGACGGCACCGAGGAGCGGCTCTTCCGCTTCGGTGCCGGGGTGGACTCGGCGGCAGGCTCGTCCAGCTCTGGCGTCGGCTCGACGTCGGGCTCGGCCCCCGGGCCGGCGTCGGCCCGGCCGTCGGGGAGTGACTCGCCGGGCTCCTCGAGCGGCTCGTCCACCGGTCCGTCCACCGGGCCCGCGGTCTCGTCGGCGATCCAGTCCGCGTCCGCGGTGTCGGCCGCCGGGTCCAGCGCCTGCGCCGGGACCTGCTCGGCGGCGGCCGCGAAGTCGGTGGGCTCGTCGGCGGCGGGCTCACGGTCCCCGGTGCGCTGCGGGTCCCGGACGAGCTCGATCGCGTCGTCCCCCAGCGGCAGCTCGTCCTGGGAGGGCACCGAGCTCAGGCGGCGGGCCGGCGCGGTGCGGCCGCCGGCGGGCTGGCGACTCTCCGGCTCGGCCAGCTCACCGGTCAGGATGCGGGCCTCGTCGTTCTCGGCGACGACGTACTGGCCGGGCAGGTCGAGGCTGAGCTCGGCGACACGCGGGCGGCCGGCGACGGCGTAGTTCGCGACCAGCTTCCAGCGGCCGTCCGGTCCGCGCCAGGCGTCCCACTCGACGTCCTCGTCGTGCAGCTTGTGGTCGCCGAAGAACAGCTCGGCGGCCTCGCCGAGGGTGCGGCCGGCCGAGGACGACTCACCCGAGCGGCGGCGGACCGAGGCCTTCAGCGCCGTCTGCGCGACGTGCTGCCGCTCCGCGATGACCGGGCCTGCGAAGCCCATGATCGCGTCGACGGTCGTACCGGCGGCGGCGGCGACGTCCTCGGCGGACTCTCCCGCCCGGATGCGCGCCTGGATGTCTCGGGGGCGCAGTGCGCTTTCCATCTTCATCTCCAACTGGCCGAGTCGAGCGTTGTCACCACGCAGTGCGGCGCGCAACCTGGTGTCGACGGGGACGGCGAACTCCTCGCCCGCCGGGCTGATCAGCAGCAGTCGCCTGCCGTCCTGGCTCAGCCCCACCGGAGTGAGGTCCTGCATCCTCGCCTGCTCCTTCGCGTCGCACGTGCGGCACGAGCCTACTTCAGCCTGACCTGCGCCTACGCGGGGTGACGCGCCCATTCCGGGAGCGGTTCCCTCCGGCTCCCGGCCCGGGCACCGGATCAGCCCGGGGGAACGGCTAGCCGCCGAGCACCCGGTCGAGGTCGGGGTTGGTGAACAGCCGGTCCGGGTCGAGGCGGTCGCGCATCGCCTGGAACTCCGACCAGCGGGGGTACGCCGGCGCGAGGTCCTCCGCGGTCCGGCTGTTCAGCTTGCCCCAGTGCGGCCGGCCGTCGTACGCGCGCAGGACGTCCTCGACCCCGCGGAAGTAGGCGGTGTGGTCGGTCTGCGGGTTCATGTGGAAGGCGAGGTAGACCGACTCGCGGCCGGACGCCGTCGACAGCGGCAGGTCGTCGGCCGGGCAGACCCGGATCTCGACGGGGAAGCTGATCTTCCAGTCGCTGCGGTCGATCAGGGCGCGGACGTCGGCGAGCGCCTGCAGCCCCACCGCGCGCGGCACGGCGTACTCCATCTCGCGGAAGACGACCCGCCGCGGCGAGGTGAACACCTTGTGCGGGATGTCGCTGTAGCGGCGCTCGCTGAGCGCCCGCGCGGACAGGTCGTTGATCCGGGGGATCATCCGCGGCCTCACGTTGCCGAGCCGGTTCACCCAGCCAAAGGCGCGGTTGGTGAGGAACTCGTCGTCGAGCCAGCCGCGGAAGCGGGACAGCGGCTCTGGGTCGTCCAGCGTGCGGTTGTTGCGCTTGGTGAGCAGCCGGTCGGTGTGCGGGAACCAGTACATCTCGTAGTGGTGGTTGTCGGCGACCTCGCCGTCGAAGCCGGCCATCGCCTCGTCCCAGCGCACCGGGCTCTCGTGGGCCTCGAGGGTGAACAGGGGCTCCACGCGCACGGTGACCGAGGTGAGGATGCCGAGCGCGCCGAGGCCCAGGCGGGCGACCTCGAGGACGTCGGGGTTCTCCTCGGCCGTCGCGCAGAGCAGCGTCCCGTCTCCGGTGACCATCTCCAGGCCGGCCACCTGGGCGCTCAGCGAGGAGACCAGCCCGCCGGTGCCGTGGGTGCCAGTCGAGACGGCGCCGGCGAGCGTCTGCTCCTCGATGTCGCCCATGTTGTGCAGGGACAGCCCGAGCCGGGCCAGGCCCTCGTTCAGCTCGTGCAGGGTGGTGCCCGCGAGCGCCGTGACGGTCATCGCGTCCCGGTCGACGCCCGTGATGCCGCGCAGCCCGCCGGGGCGCAGAAGCAGCCCGTCGGTCACCGCGATGTCGGTGAACGAGTGCCCGGTGCCGGGCATCTTGACCTTCAGGTTCTGGTGACGCGCCGCGATGACGGCGTCGACGACCTCGCTCGCGTCGTGCGGGCTCAGCTCCTGCGCGGGATGCGCCGTGGCCAGACCCGACCAGTTGGTCCATGTGGGCATGGGGCGCAGGTTAGCCCGCCACGCCCGGGACGACGGCCTCAGCCCGGCCGGGACTGCTCACGGCGAACGAGGCGAGCGCGGCCAGCACCGCGGAGACCGTGCACACCCAGTACGCCGCGGAACCGCCCTGGCCGTCCGCCACGAGGCCCGCCAGCCAGGCCCCGGGCGCGATGCCCGCGCTCAGCCCTGTCTGCACGAACCCCATCGCCTCGTTGAGCCGCTCGCGGGGCACCGACGCCTCGATCAGGGAGAACAGGGCGATCAGCGTCGGTGCCAGCGCCGTACCGGTCAGGAACAGCGCGACCGTGACCACCGCCAGGCCGGGCAGGAACGGGAGCGAGATCGTGCCCACGGCCAGGATCCCGAGGCCGGTGCGGGCCCGCGGGAGGGGACCGCGCCGCCAGGCCATCGCTCCGGCGGCCACCCCCGCGACCAGGCTGCCCAGCGAGAACGAGCCCAGCATCAGGCCGGAGAGCGACTTGTGGCCGGCGTCGTCGGCGAAGGCGACCGAGGCCACCTCCAACGCGCCGAAGAGGCTGCCCAGCGCGAACGCGCCCACGGTCAGCGGGAGCAGCAGCCCCCAGGGCATCGCCCGCCGGGCGGTCAGGGGGTCGTGGGGATGGACGGGCGGCTCGGTGCCCCGCTGGGCCGCCAGCGCCACGGAGCCGGCGGTCCCGACGACCAGGGCGACGAGCAGGCCGGCCTCGGGCGCCCACGCGGTGGACAGGAACGTGACCAGCGCCGGGCCGGTCACGAAGACGACCTCGTCGGCGACGCTCTCGACCGTGAACGCGGTGTGCCGCTCGCTGTCGACCTCGAGCAGGTGCGCCCAGCGGCTGCGCACCATCGTGCCGATCTGGGGGATGGCCGCCCCCGCCACGGCGCCGAGCAGGTGCGGCCACGGAGCGCCCCAGTCGTCGGTGATCGCCCGCACCATCAGCCCACCCGAGAGCGCGAAGACGACCGAGTCCACCCACAGCACCCGGCCCTGGCCGAAGCGGTCCGCCAGCCGGCCGTGGGGCACGGCGAAGGCCGCGTTGCCGATGATGTACGCCGCCGACACCTCGCCGGCGAGCCCGTAGGACCCCGACAGCGTGCTGACCAGCAGCACGATGCCGAGCGTCATCATCGAGATCGGCAGCCTGGCCACGAGCCCGGTCAGCGAGAAGACGAGCGCTCCGGGGTGGGCGAAGACCCGCCGGTAGGACGCGATCACCGAGCCACCCTAGGGCCCCGTCGGGGTGCGGCCTTCTACGCTGGAGCCATGTCCGAGCCGCAGCCGTACGACGCCCTCCTGCTCGTCTCCTTCGGTGGACCCGAGAAGCCCGACGACGTCCTCCCCTTCCTCCGCAACGTCACGGCCGGCAAGGACATCCCCGACGCGCGCCTCGAGGAGGTCGGCGAGCACTACTTCGCCTTCGGCGGGCGCAGCCCGATCAACGACCAGAACCGCGAGCTGATCGACGCGATCGAGAGCGACCTCGCCGCCAACGACGTGCAGATCCCGGTCTACTGGGGCAACCGCAACTGGGACCCCTTCCTGCGTGACGCCCTCGAGCAGATGAAGGCCGACGGGGTGACCCGTGCCGCCGCCCTGCTGACGAGCGCCTACTCGTCGTACAGCGGGTGCCGGCAGTACCGCGAGAACCTCGCCGCCGCCGTGGCCGAGGTGCCGGGGGCGCCCCGGATCGACCGGCTGCGGCACTACTTCAACCACCCGGGGTTCATCGAGCCGATGGTGGACGCCACCCTGGCCGCGCTCGCGGACCTCCCCGAGGACGCGCGTCGCGGCGGCCATATCGCGTTCGTGACCCACTCGATCCCGACGAGCATGAACCACTCCAGCGGGCCCCGCGGAGGCGCCTACGTCGCGCAGCACCGGGCCGTGCTCGCCGAGATCATCGAGCGGGTGCGCGAGGAGACCGGTCACCGCTACCCCTCCGACCTCGTCTTCTGCTCCCGGTCGGGCCCGCCGCAGGTGCCGTGGCTGGAGCCCGACGTCAACGACCACCTCCGCGGGCTCAAGGAGCGCAACGTCCCCGGTGTCGTCGTCGTGCCGATCGGCTTCGTGTCCGACCACATGGAGGTGATCTACGACCTCGACACCGAGGCGAAGGCCACCGCCGAGGAGATCGGCCTGCCGTTCGCCCGGGCCGCCACCGCGGGGCTCGACCCCAGGTTCGTGGCGATGGTCCGGGACCTGCTGCTCGAGCGCGGCGCCGTCGAGCGCGGCGAGGACCCCGTCCGCGCGGCCGAGGGGTCGGACGCGATCTGGGACGTCTGCCCGGTCGGCTGCTGCCCCAACCCGCGCGGTGCCAGGCCCACGCTCTGCGGGCAGGACTGAGCCCGGTGGCAGGAGAGTCCGCGGAGGACCTGCTCGCGCTGGCCGTGGCCACGGCTCGGGAGGCCGGTGACCTGGTGGCGGCGATGCGCGCCGAGGGGGTCGACGTCGCCGACACCAAGTCCAGCTCGGTCGACATCGTCACCCGGGCCGACCGCACCTGCGAGGAGCTGGTCCGCGAACGGCTCCTCGGGCCGCGACCGGGAGACGGCTTCGTCGGCGAGGAGGGCGAGGACGTGCCCAGCACCTCGGGGGTGCGGTGGATCGTCGACCCGATCGACGGCACCGTCAACTACCTCTACGGCCTGCCGCAGTACGCCGTCTCGATCGCCGTCGAGGTGGACGACCGGATCGTCGCCGGCGTGGTGCGCAGCCCCGTCCCGGGCCTGGAGTACGCCGCCACGCTCGGCGGCGGCGCCACCCGCAACGGGGCGCCTATCCGGGTCAGGAGCACCCCACCCCTCACCCAGACCCTGGTGGCGACCGGCTTCGGCTACGAGGCGGAGGTCCGCGACCGACAGGCCCGGTCCGTGGCCCGGCTGCTGCCGCAGGTCCGTGACATCCGCCGGGCCGGGTCGTGCGCGCTCGACCTGTGCGGCGTGGCCGCGGGCGAGGCCGACGCCTACGTCGAGGAGGGCCCCAACGTCTGGGACTACTCCGCCGGCGGCCTGGTCGCGCAGGAGGCCGGAGCCGTTTTCGAGGTGTGGCGCACGAGCTCCGGGAAGGACCTCGTCGTCTGTGCTCCGGCCGACGGCTGGGAGGGGTTCAGCGCCCTCGTGCGGGCGTGCGGGTTCCTCGGCGAGGACCCTCGCTGACACGTACAGTGACCCACCCTCGCCACCGGGAACAACGGGCGGGGGGCGTGCGTTCAGGAGTCGTCTGACCCGCCCGGACAACCTCCGAGTTGCGTGGGTGTGCACAATCTCTCTGAGTGGTGCACAATCTGCGCCGTCACACGGGTTTATGACGCACTGACGGGCCTCGGGGCTCGAATCGGGCATGAAGGCCGGCCGAACACCCGGGACCACACTGGGACTTGGGAGCAGGAGAAAAAACGATGGCAACTGACTACGACGCACCGCGCAAGACCGAGGAAGAGCAGAACGAGGACAGCCTCGAGGAGCTCAAGGCGCGCCGCCACGACAAGAACTCCGGGAAGGTCGACGAGGACGAGGCCGAAGCAGCCGAGTCCTTCGAGCTCCCGGGAGCCGACCTCTCGCACGAGGAGCTGGCCGTCGAGGTCAAGCCCAAGCAGCTGGACGAGTTCACCTGCATGAGCTGCTTCCTGGTGCACCACCGCAGCCAGCTTGCGGACGAGAAGAAGCTGATCTGTCGCGACTGCGCCTGACCTCTGGGCCTCCCCCAGGGTTCGAGCACCAGGCTTGACGAACACGAAGGGCCGTCCCCCCACGGGAGGACGGCCCTTCGTCGTGCCTGGTCCGGGCTCAGGTCTGCGACGCCTTGGCGTCCTTGGCGTCCTGGTCGTCCTTGCCGAGCCCGGGGGGCAGGTGACCGGTCGACCTGGCGTAGTAGTTCGCCGCCTTCCGGGTCGCGAGCATCCGCGCCAGCTGGACGGCCGTGCCGCTGGCCGCGGCCCACAGCACCGCCTCCCAGAGCTCGACGTCGGGGTCGGCGGGGTTGGCGGGCGGGTTCTTGCCGGTGGCGGTCTGCCAGGCCTTGGTCAGGCTCTTGCGGGCCACCGTGGCGCCGAGGAGCGCTGCCACGAGGGAGAAGATCGACCAGACCTTCGAGCTGTCCTTCGACTTCTTCGTCGACTTGTCCTTGGCCATGTCATGCCTTTCGGTGATACCTGCGTCATGTGGGGGGTCATGTCGTGGGGCGTGCGGAGTCCTCCGAGTACCCCGTAACCCTAGTCAGAATCGCGCAGGTCCATCAGCGCGGCGGCCAGCCGGCGCGGGTGCCGGGTCGAGACCAGCCAGTACGGCGTCCGGTCCGCCGGGTCGTCGATGGTGACCTTCACCGAGCGCTTCAGGTAGGGACGGGTCAGCAGGAAGGCCCGGGCGTCGGCCTCCACGCCGTGCACCCTCCGGGTCTGCTCCGCGTCGAGCGCCTCCACCGGCCCGATCAGCGCGACCGGGATGTGGGCGCGCCCGGCGTACAGCACGCCGTCGCGCACGGCGACCCGGCTGCTCCCGACCCAGGCGAACAGCCCGAAGGTGGCCAGCAGGAGCACCCCGGTCGAGGACCAGGCGGCCCACGCGGGCATCGCGACGATGAACGCCAGCCACAGGCTGGCCAGCAGCATCGTCGCCTGGACCCACCAGCGCAGCGGCACGTGCAGGCGCTCGGAGTAGGCGGTGACGGCTGGCGGTGGCACGGCCGAAGCCTGTCATCCTGACCCTCGCCCGGCGCAGGTAGGGTCGCCAGCCATGGTGGACATCTCGATCAGGCGGATCGACGCCGGGCTGCCGCTCCCCTCGTACGCCCACCCCGGCGACGCCGGGGCCGACCTGCACTCGGCGGTGGACCTGACGCTGGCGCCGGGGGAGCGGGCGCTGGTGCCGACCGGCATCGCGATGGCGCTCCCCGAGGGGTACGTCGCCCTGGTGCACCCCCGGTCCGGACTGGCCGCGCGTCACGGCATCTCGATCGTCAATGCGCCGGGGACCATCGACGCCGGCTACCGCGGCGAGGTGCAGGTCTGCCTGGTCAACACCGACCCGCGTGAGGCGTTCTCGGTGCACCGCGGCGACCGGATCGCGCAGCTGGTGATCCAGCGGTTCGAGACCGCGACCTTCGTCGAGGCCGACGACCTGCCGGACTCGCCCCGCGGCGCCGGGGGCTACGGTTCGACCGGGGGCTTCAGCCCCCGCACCGACGAACAGGACCCGCAGCAGATCCGGGCCGGAGGGACGACGACGTGAGGTTCGGCCGCAAGTCAGGCTCGGCAGGATCGGCGGACATCCCTGAGGGCCAGGAGTCCGCCCCCGACACCCGAGTCGGTCCGTTCGACGCCTCCGATGTCGACCTCGACCAGCACGAGGGCGTCGACCTCGGCAGCCTGGTGATCGCGCCGATCGGGGCCATGGAGCTCCAGCTCCAGGTGGACGAGGGGACCGGCCAGGTGATGGCCGCCGTGCTCGTCGGCGAGAACGCCGCCCTCGAGCTCCGGGCCTTCGCCGCCTCGAGGGGTGGCGGCGCGTGGGACGAGCTGCGCCCCCGGATCGCGGCGGAGATGGCCCGCCAGGGCGGCACCACCGACGAGCAGCAGGGCACCTTCGGCACCGAGCTGCGGTGCATGGTGCCGATCCAGACCCCCGACGGCAAGGCGGCGACCCAGGCCAGCCGGGTCGTCGCCCACGAGGGCCCGGCGTGGCTGCTGCGGGCCACCCTGATGGGCGCTCCCGCGCTCGACCCCGAGCTCGCCGCCCCCTGGGAGGAGACGATCCGCCAGGTCGTCGTACGCCGGGGTCGCGACGCGATGCCCCCCGGCGCCCCGCTGCCGCTGCACCTGCCTCCCGAGGCACGCCGCGTGGACCCGCCCGCCGCCGACACCCCCGCTGACTAGGCTCCTGACATGTCCGAGCACAAGAGCCGCCTGCGCGCCTCGATCAGCCGATGGGCCAACCAGGACGCCGAGGAGGCCCAGGAGCTGCGCAAGGACACCGAGAAGGCCGGGCTGGTCACCATCCGGGAGGCCCCGGACCGGCAGCGGGTCATCGTGCAGGGGACGTTGAAGACCGTCACCCTGCGCCCACGGGGTGGCGTGCCGGCCCTGGAGGCCGAGCTCTACGACGGCTCCGGCTCGATCAGCGTGGTTTGGCTCGGCCGGCGGCGGATCGGCGGCGTCTCGCCCGGTCGCGGCATCCGGGTGGAGGGGCGCATCGGCGTGCAGGACGGCGCCCGGGTGATGTACAACCCGCGCTACGACCTGAGGCCCGCGTGACGGCGGAGGTGCCGGGAGCGCCCACCAGGCACACGGTCGAGGAGGTCGTCCGCAAGCAGCTCTCCGACGCCCTGGGCGGGGTTCGCGGCATGCTCGAGGCGGCCGTGCCCACGATCGCGTTCACGGTCATCTTCCTCACCGCGCACGACCTCCGCCTGGCGATCATCGTCAGCGTCGCGTGCGCAGGAGTGCTGCTGGCCGTGCGCCTGACCCAGCGCTCGACCCCCCAGTTCGTGCTGAACGCGCTGGTCGGCATCGGCATCGGCGCGCTGTTCGCGTGGCGGGCGGCGCGAGGGGGAGGCGACGAGGGCGACCAGGCGCTGGCCTACTTCCTGCCGGGGCTGCTCTACAACCTCGTCTACGGCGTGGTGATGCTGTTCACCGTCGCGATCCGGTGGCCGCTGGTCGGCTTCATCGTCGGCAGCGTCGCCGGCGACCCGACCGCGTGGCACGCCGACCGGCACGTCGTACGCCTGTGCAGCAAGCTCACCTGGATGCTGGCGCTGCCGTGCGTGCTCCGGGTCGTTGTCCAGGCCCCGATCTACCTCGCCGGGCGCAACGGCTGGTGGTCCACCGACTCGGCGGTCGCCGCCCTCGGTGTCGCCAAGCTGACCATGGGCTGGCCGGTCCAGGTCGCCGCCCTCGCGGCGATGGCGTGGATGCTGACGCGCAACCACACGCCGCTGAGGCCCGGGGAGCCCGAGCCCCAGCTGTAGCCGCTAGTTGGTGCTGCGGGGCTGGCCGCTGTGCTCGTCGGGGGCGAGCATCTTCTCCAGCTGCTCCTCGAGCTCGGAGGGCACGACGAAGAGCAGCTCGTCACCGGCCTCGATGGGCTGCTCGGGGTCGGGCGTGTAGACCTGCCCGTCGCGCAGGATCGTCACCAGGGCGCAGTTCTCCGGGAAGGGCACCAGGCCCGACGGCTTCCCGACGTACGGCGAGTCAGAGGGCATCGTCATCTCGACCAGGTTGGCGTTGCCCTGGCGGAAGGTGAACAGCCGGACGAGGTCGCCGACCGTCACCGCCTCCTCGACCAGCGCCGACATGATCCGCGGGGTCGAGACGTTCACGTCCACGCCCCAGGCCTCGGTGAACAGCCACTCGTTGTTGGGGTGGTTGACGCGACCGACGGTGCGTGGCACGCCGAACTCGGTCTTCGCGAGCAGCGAGGTCACCAGGTTGGCCTTGTCGTCACCCGTGGCGGCGATCACCACGTCGCAGTCCTGCAGGCGCGCCTCCTCCAGCGAGGACAGCTCGCAGGAGTCGGCCAGCAGCCACTCGGCGTCGGGGACGCGGTCGGGCTTGATCGAGGACGGCTCCTTGTCGATGAGCAGGACGTCGTGCCCGTTGCCGATCAGCTCGCGGGCGATCGAGCGCCCCACGGCTCCTGCCCCTGCGATGGCGACCCTCATGCGTCCTCCGGACCCTTCTTGAGCACGTCGTAGACCCCGCTGGCGTTCTCCTCGCGCATGACGAGGTGCAGCATGTCGCCCTCCTGGAGGACCGTGTCCCGGGTGGGCAGCATGCCCTCGCCGAGACGGTCGATCCACGCGATCCGGCTCTTGGAGGTCTCCTGGAAGACCACGGTGCGCTGGCCGACCCAGGGCTCGGGCACCTGGATCTGGTCGACCCGGATCGTGCCGGAGGGGTCGCGGAAGTCGGGCTCGGCGCCGGCGGGGAGGATCCGGCGGAGCACCTGGTCGGCGGTCCACTTCACCGTCGCCACCGTGGTGATGCCGAGCCGCTGGTAGACCTCGGCGCGACCGGGGTCGTAGATCCGGGCCACGACCTGCTGAATGCCGAAGGTCTCGCGGGCCACGCGGGCCGCGATGATGTTGGAGTTGTCGCCGCTGCTGACGGCCGCGAAGGCGTCCGCCCGCTCGATGCCGGCCTCGGTGAGCACGGCCTGGTCGAACCCGTAGCCGGTCACCTTGGTGCCGTTGAAGGACGGGCCGAGCCGCCGGAACGCATCGGGGTTGCTGTCGATGACGCTCACGGTGTGGTTCCGGTCCTCGAGGCTCCGGGCGAGCGTCGAGCCGACGCGGCCACAGCCCATGATCACGACGTGCACGTGAGGAACACTAGGCCATGGTCGACCCCGCGGGGGCCGCAGTCGTGGACATGACCACGGGTGCGGCCTCGGAATGCTGCTGAGTGCTCTAGCCTCCCTGTGTGGGCGTAGGAAATGTCTCGAAGCGGATCCTGCTCGGCCGCAAGCTTCGAAGCTCCCAACTGGGCGAGACCTTGCTGCCGAAGCGCATCGCCCTGCCCGTCTTCGCCAGCGACGCGCTCTCCTCCGTGGCCTACGCCCCGGACGAGGTCTTCATCATGCTGTCGGTGGCGGGCGCCTCGGCGTACGCCTTCAGCTGGAAGATCGCCATCGCCGTGGCCATCGTGATGCTGACGGTCGTCGCGTCGTACCGCCAGAACGTGCACGCCTACCCCAGCGGCGGCGGTGACTACGAGGTCGCCAAGGTCAACCTCGGCAACAACGCCGGGGTGACGGTCGCGGCGGCGCTGCTCGTCGACTACGTGCTCACCGTGGCGGTGTCGGTCTCCTCGGGGGTGCAGAACGCGGCCTCCGCGATCCCTGTCCTGTCGGGGCACGAGGCGCTGGTCGCCTGCGGGCTGGTGATCGTGCTGGCAGCCACCAACCTGCGCGGGGTGCGTGAGTCGGGCGCCTTCTTCGCGGTGCCCACCTACGGGTTCATGCTCGGCGTCTTCGGGATGGCCATCTACGGCGCCATCCGCGCGGCGCAGGGGACCCTGCCCGACGTCGAGAGCGCCAACCTGAAGATCGTCCCGCAGCACGGCTACGAGGGCGACATCTCCCAGGTGGCGATGATCTTCCTGCTGGCGCGGGCCTTCTCCTCCGGCTGTGCGGCGCTCACCGGGGTCGAGGCGATCTCCAACGGCGTCCCGGCCTTCCGCAAGCCGAAGAGCAAGAACGCCGCGACCACCCTGTTCCTGCTCGGCGCGATCGCCGTCACGATGATGCTGAGCATCATCATCCTGGCCCGCAACATGGGGCTGCGGTACGTCGACGAGCGCGACCTGGACCGGCTCACCAGGGGCGACGGGTCGCCGCTGCCGGCCAACTACGACCAGCACACGGTGATCGCGCAGATCTCCCGGGCGGTGTTCAGCGACTTCTCGCCTGGCTTCTACTTCCTGGTGGCGATGACCGGCATCATCCTGATCCTCGCGGCCAACACGGCCTTCAACGGCTTCCCGGTGCTCGGCTCGATCCTCGCCAAGGACGGGTTCGCCCCGCGCCAGCTGGGCTCCCGCGGCGACCGGCTCGCCTACAGCAACGGCATCCTGATCCTGGCCGGCTTCGCGATGGTGCTGATCCTGGCCTTCAACGCCGAGACCACCCGGTTGATCCAGCTCTACATCGTCGGGGTGTTCGTCTCCTTCAACCTCAGCCAGCTGGGAATGATCCGGCACTGGACGCGGCTGCTGAAGACCGAGAAGGACCCGTCCGTGCGCCGCCGGATGTTCCGCTCGCGGGTGATCAACACCTTCGGCCTGGCGATGACCGCGGTCGTCTTCGTGGTCGTGCTGATCACCAAGTTCCTGGCCGGCGCCTGGATCGCCATCCTGGCCATGGTCGTCTTCTTCGTGATCCTGCGCTCGATCCGCAGCCACTACGACCGGGTCGAGGAGGAGCTGGTCATCGGTGACAGCGACCAGATGATGCCGACCCGCGTGCACGCGATCGTGCTGGTCTCCAAGCTGCACAAGCCGACGATGCGCGCGCTCGCCTACGCGAAGGCCAGCCGGCCCAACATCCTCGAGGCGGTCTACGTCGACACCGACGGGGGCAAGTCCAACAAGCTCGTCGACGAGTGGGACGCGCAGCGGATCGACGTACCCCTGAAGATGCTCTACTCGCCTTACCGCGAGGTGATCCGGCCGATCGTGCAGTACGCCGTGGAGATCCGCGAGGCCAACCCGCGCGGCGTCGTGGCCGTCTACATCCCGGAGTACGTCGTGGGCCGCTGGTGGGAGCAGGTGCTGCATAACCAGACCGCGCTGCGCCTCAAGGGCCGGCTGCTGTTCACACCGGGCGTGATGGTGACCTCGGTGCCCTACCAGCTCCGCGGTGCCGAGGAGGCCAAGAACCGGGCCGACGGCGAGCTCCAACGCGTGCGCCCCGGTGACGTACGCCGGGGCCGGACCCGGACCGGACGGTGACCGAGACCCCGGACGCCGACTCGCTGGTGGGGAAGCGCTTCGACGTCGAGGTCGGTGCCGTCGCCCACGGCGGTCACTTCGTCGCGCGGATCCCCACCGACATCGACGACCGCGAGATGGTCGCGTTCGTCCGGCACGCGCTGCCCGGCGAGCAGGTCACGATCGAGATCACCGAGGACAGCGGGCGGTTCCTGCGCGCGGACGCCGTATCGGTCGACGTGCCGTCGCCGCACCGGGTGCCGGCCCCGTGCCCGCTGGCGCACCCGGGTGGGTGCGGCGGCTGCGACTTCCAGCACGTCGAGCTTGCCGAGCAGCGCGCGCTCAAGGCCACGGTGGTGATGGAGCAGCTGTCCCGGCTGGCGGGCATCACCCGGTCGGTCGAGGTCGAGGCGGTCCCGGGGGACCAGGACGGGCTCTTCTGGCGGACGCGGATGCAGTACGTCCACCTCCCCGGTGGCGACCAGGGCCTGCGCAAGCACCGGTCGCACGAGGTCGTCCTCGTGGACCGCTGCCTGATCGCCCACCCCGACGCGCGTGAGCCCGACCGCTCGGGGCCGGTCGAGGAGGTCGTGGAGACCTCCTTCGGCACGCGCTCGTTCACCGTCGCGGGTGACGGGTTCTGGCAGGTGCACCCGGGGGCCCCTCGGGTGCTGGTTGAGACGGTGCTCGGGATGCTCGAGCCGCAGGCGGGGGAGCGGGTGCTCGACCTCTACGCGGGGGTGGGGCTGTTCAGTGCCTTCCTGGCCGACGCGGTGGGTGCTCGCGGGGCCGTGACCGCCATCGAGAGCGACAAGCAGGCCACCGACCTGGCGACGACCAACCTCGCCGCCTTCCCCGGCGTGTCCGTCGTCCGCGATCGGGTGGACCGCGCGCTGAACCGGATGGGCAAGGCCGAGGGCCCCGGTGTCGACCTCGTCGTACTCGATCCCCCGCGCGCGGGGGCCAAGCGCCAGGTGGTGCGGGCGATCGCCGAGCGGGCCCCCCGCGCGGTCACCTACGTGGCCTGCGACCCCGCGGCCCTCGCCCGTGACGTGGCCTACTTCGCCGAGGCCGGCTACCGGCTGGCGGACCTGCGCGCCTTGGACCTGTTCCCGATGACTTCCCATGTGGAGTGCGTTGCGCTTCTTGTGAAAAGCGACTCCGGCCTGCGGTGATGTAATCGGGGCTCGTGAGCACGAGCCCGCGAACGGGCCGTTGGGCTCGCTTTGGGCTCGGTTTGATGATCCCGAGCGTTCTTCCACAATCCTTGAAACTCTTCTAGGATTGTGCGCATGGGAGCAGTCAGCGTCGCAGAGGCCGCGGAGCGGCTGGGCGTCAGCGTGCCCCGGATCCACCAGCGCATCGCGGACGGTTCATTGTCTGCTGAGCGGATTGGATCCCAGTGGGTCGTCGATGAGCGGTCCCTGCTGCGGGTCCAGGAGCGCAGCAAGGCGGGTCGCCCGCTTTCGGCCCGCTCTGCCTGGTCGGTCATCGCGGCGTCCGAGGACGACCGCGACCGGGTGGGCGGCAGCGGGCCTGCGGTGTCGGCGCGGGCGCGGATGCAGTTGAAGCGTTTGCTCGAGCCGGCCGCGGAGCCCGCCGCCGATGAGGAAGTCGTCAGGCAACTTGTGGTGTCGCTCCGGTCGGTGTTGCGCAACAGGGCCGGACGGCGCCTGCTGCGTGCAGCGCCGGCCGACCTTGCCGATCTCAGGGCCGACGAGCGTTGGGCAATGATCGTGGACCTGGGTTCGAGTGGCATCGCCTCGCCCGACGTGGAGGGCTATCTCGCCGAGTCGCTCGTGGAGGGTGTCCTCAAGGACTACCTCTTGGTCGAGGCCGATCGTGATGCGAACGTCGTGCTCCACGTCGTCTCCGACGGGCAGTACCCATACCCGGACTCACGGCTCCGGCTAGCCGCCGATCTCGCCGAGCTCCGCAGGCCGCGCGAGGAGGCCCGGGCTGCGGAACTGCTACACGAGCTTGCCTTGGAGTGGAGGGCAGGCGAGCGATGATCGTCCTGCCGCCCATGCCCCCCGAGCAGACCGCATCGTGGGTCGGGCTCCTCGACCTCCACGAGCGGCTTGCACAGGGCTGGACGCTGATCGGCGGCCAGCTCGTCCACGTGCACTGCGCCGAACGAGGACAGTTCCCGGTACGACCGACGAACGACGCCGACACAGTGATCGACGTACGGGCCGACCCGACGATGCTCGCGACCTTTACCGAGACGCTGACCGACCTCGGGTTCAGACCAGCAGGCATCTCGGCGGAGGGTCTCCAACATCGCTGGGTTCGTGGCGACGCGTCCCTCGACGTGCTTCTTCCGGACGGGATTGGCGAGCGCGCAAGCCTCCGTCCCGGTGTCACCGGCAGCCCGGCCCTCCCGACGGCCGGCGGAACCCAGGCGCTGCAGCGCAGCGAGACCGTCACGGTGACTGTCGCTGGCCGCGAAGGATCGGTACGTCGTCCCAACCTCGTCGGCGCACTGGTCGGCAAGGCGGCAGCGCTCAGCAACGCAGGCGACCCCGGCCTCGGTCGGCACCGGCGCGACTTCGTCATTCTCGCCGGGCTGCTCACGGCCCGCGACTTCAGGAACGAGGAGCTCACGAAGAAGGACCGGCAGCGCTTGCGGGCGATGGTTGCCGCGGCCACGAAGGACCGCGCGCTGCTGCTCGAGGTGCCCGACGCGGAGAACTCGCTCGAGCGCCTCGCTACGGCGGGGGAGCTGTAGCCATGCCGGAGGACTTCGTCATCGCGCGCAACACCGAACCCGGGTCGACGCTCCCGTACCTGCTCCGAGTCCCGCTCGGGGACGGGATCATCCTCAAGGCGAAGGACACGTGGCCGCGCACCGGCAAGGTGTACTGCCACCGGGTCGAGGAGTGGCCGGCCGACGCCGAGATCGTCGAGCGGGTGGCGGTGCGGTCCTGCGTACGACGGGGCGCAGCGATCGACCTCGTGCTCGATCGCGGGAGGGAGAACCGCTCCCAGATCATCATCACCAATGCTCGCGGGCGGCAGATGATCTTCTGGCAGACCTCGCGCACGTCCAAGCAAGCGCGCCCCGCGGTTTCTCTTCCGGGCGCCCGCGCCAGTGGAGTCGCGGACCTGGAGATCGCGGTCGACATCCGCGAGCGGTACCCGTTCACCTTCGCCGACCGGCAGGCGACGACCCGCCCCGAGCCGCTCAAGGCCGGTGACTACGGTCTCCTCGTCGACGGGCTGTTGCAGGCCACGGTGGAGCGCAAGTCGCTGGCCGATCTCGTCACGTCGTTGACGACCGGCAAGCTCAAATTCCAGCTCACTGAGTTGGCCGCGATCCCGCGTGCTGCGGTCGTCGTCGAAGAGGGCTACTCGCGGGTCTTCAAGCTCGACCACGTCCGGCCCAGCGTCGTGGCCGATGGCATCGCCGAATGCCAGATCCGGTTCCCGACAGTGCCGATCGTCTTCTGCGAGACCCGCAAGCTCGCCCAGGAGTGGACCTACCGCTTCCTCGCAGCTGCGCGCGTCGGACTGGCGGAGGAGATGGTCGGCGCCAACGCCGTACGAGCCCTCGAAGCTGCACGGCCGCTCGCGCCCGCACCGCCGACCCCTGCGGACGTACGTCGCTGGGCGTCCACGCACGACATTGTCGTCTCCGACCGCGGCCGGATCCCCGTGGCGGTGATGAATCAGTACCTCGAAGCACGCGCTCGCGGCGAGACCTGAAGATGCAGTCGTTTGCGACCGTCGGTGCCCGCAGACACGAGGGCTCGGAATGGGCTCGCTTTGATTCGCAAGCGCCCTCAGCGGCGTGCTGACGACCTCAGACCTCTCGGGGCATCGCCGCAGGTCAGAGGGCAGTTACGCCCGTGGGGTGCACCCAGTCGCACACGATGGCACTCACGCTCAGGCCCATCGACGTGTTCCCGATGACGCACCACGTCGAGTGTGTGGCGCTGCTGGTCCGCTGATGACCGCGATCGCCGAGTTCCTCGACCTGGTGGGGCAGCTCGACGAGGTACGGGTCGTCGACCACTCCCGCTACCTCAAGCTCGAGGTGGCCGGTCACCCGTTCGGCTACCTGTGGGAGCCCACACGGACGGTGGGGCTCAAGCAGACGTTGGCGGAGCAGGCGGCGCTGGTCGCCGAGCGTCCGGAGCTCTTCGAGGTGCAGTTCACCGCCGGCGGGTTCGGGTGGGTGGTCGTGCGCCTCGACGGGGTCGGGCGCGATGAGCTCGCCGAGCTCACCTTCGAGGCGTGGCGGCTCTCGGCGCCGCGGGCGCTGGTCGCCTCGCGCGGCGAACGGCTGCCGGTCTGAGCCGGTTGCACTCGAGTGCACTCGAAGTCGTAGCGTCGAGGACATGACTGACACGACTTCCAAGACCTGGTTCATCACCGGTTGCTCGCGGGGATTCGGCCGCGAGTGGGCCATCGCCGCCCTCGAGCGCGGCGACCGCGTCGCGGCCACGGCCCGGGACCTCTCGAGCCTCGACGACCTGGTGGCGAAGTACGGCGACGCGATCCTCCCCCTGGAGCTCGACGTGACCGACCGCGCCGCCGACTTCGCCGCGGTCGCGACGGCGCAGGAGCACTTCGGCCGTCTCGACGTCGTGGTCAACAACGCGGGCTACGGGCAGTTCGGCTTCGTCGAGGAGCTCAGCGAGGACGACTTCCGCGCCCAGATGGAGACCAACGTCTTCGGCGCCATGTGGGTCACCCAGGCCGCACTGCCGTTCCTGCGCGAGCAGGGCTCCGGCCACATCCTGCAGGTCTCGTCCATCGGCGGCATCTCGGCCTTCCCGATCGTCGGCGCCTACCACGCCTCCAAGTGGGCCCTCGAGGGCTTCTCGCAGGCGCTCGCGCAGGAGGTCGAGGGCTTCGGCATCCACGTCACCCTGATCGAGCCCGGCGGGTTCTCCACCGACTGGGGTGGGTCCTCGGCCAAGCGCTCGGCCCCCCTGGCGGCGTACGACGAGCTGCGCGAGCAGGTGGCCGAGTCCCGCAAGCAGCGGATGGCCGAGCCCGGCGACCCCCAGGCCTCCGCCGCGGCGGTGCTCCGGATCGTCGACGCGGACGAGCCGCCCCTGCGCGTCTTCTTCGGCACGGCCCCCCTTGGCATCGCGAAGGCTGACTACGCCTCCCGCCTCGAGACCTGGGAGAAGTGGAACGACGTCTCGGTGCTCGCCCAGGGGTGACCCCTGGCTCGTCGACCGGGCAGTTTCGTCACGTCGTACGACGGCGACCGGGCAGTTTCGTCACGCACCGCGGGCCAGAACTGCCCGCTCGGCACTGCGCCGCGGGCCAGAACTGCCCGGTCGGCATTCTGCGGCGCGAGAGGACTGCCTGGTCGGCGGGCTAGAGGGTGCGGGCGCGCTGGTCCTGGCCCAGCCCGCCGTAGGGGTAGTCGCTCGCGTGCAGGTCGCTGGCCTCGTCGAGGAGGGCCTGCTCGTCCTCGCTGAGGGCGAGGTCGACCGAGCCAAGGTTGTCCTCGAGCTGCTCGAGGGTGCGGGCGCCGAGGATGGTGGAGGTGACGGCCGGGCGGTTGGTCACCCAGGACAGGGCCACCTGGGCCATCGTCGCGCCGCGGGCCTCGGCCACCTGCTGGACGGCCTCGATGATCCGCCAGGTGCGCTCGGTGCCCCGGCGCTCCCAGGCCTCCATGCCCCGGCCGGGGTCCTCGCCCAGGCGCGTGGAGCCGGTGGGCCGCTGGTCACGCTGGTACTTCCCGCTCAGCCAGCCGCCGCCCAGCGGGCTCCAGGGCAGCAGCCCCAGGCCGGCGTCGAGCGCCGCCGGGACGATCTCCCACTCGATCTCGCGCACGATCATGCTGTACTGCGGCTGCAGCGTCACCGGCTCGGCCAGGCCGAGCTCGCGAGCGGTGTGCACCGCCTTGGTCAGCTGCCAGCCGGTGAAGTTGGAGAAGCCGTAGTAGCCGATCTTCCCGGACCGCACGAAGCCGTCGAGGGTCCGCAGGGTCTCGGCCAGCGGGGTCACCGGGTCCCAGGAGTGCACCTGGTAGAGGTCGACCGAGTCCAGCCCGAGCCGGCGCAGCGACGCGTCGAGCGCGCGGGTGAGGTGCCGTCTCGACAGCCCGCTGCCGTTGGGGTCGGTCGCCATCGGGAACCGCCCCTTGGTCGCGAGTACGACGGGCTCGGTCACCTCGGCCGGGCGCGCGGCGTACCACCGCCCGATGATCTCCTCAGAGATGCCGGCCGAGTAGACGTCGGCGGTGTCGACGAAGGTGCCGCCGGCCTCGATGAACCGGTCCAGCTGGGCGTGCGACCCCGCCTCGTCGGTCTCGGCCCCGAAGGTCATCGTGCCGAGGCACAGCTCGGAGACGGCACAGCCACTGTTTCCCAGGGTTCGATAACGCATGCCTCCACCCTAGGCGAGCGTGGTATCTTGACATCAAGATAGTTTCCCGGAACGTCCGGATAAGGGTGGCCTTCCTTCCCACGGCCCACCGGGCGTGGGCAAGATGGGCCCGCCGGGCAAACCGACCGATCGAGACCCGAACAGAGGGATATTCATGGCGAGCGACGACAGCTTTGGTGCCAAGGGCACGTTGGACGTCAACGGCAAGTCCTACGAGATCTACCGCCTCGACGCGGTGGACGGTGACGGACTCGACGTGGCGTCGCTGCCGTTCAGCCTCAAGGTGCTGCTGGAGAACCTGCTGCGCACCGAGGACGGCGAGGACATCACCGCCGACGACATCAAGGCCCTGGCCGGCTGGGACCCGGACGCGGACCCCGACAAGGAGATCCAGTTCACCCCGGCCCGCGTCATCATGCAGGACTTCACCGGGGTGCCCTGCGTCGTCGACCTCGCCACCATGCGCGAGGCGATGGCCGACCTCGGTGGCGACCCCTCGCGGATCAACCCGCTCGCGCCCGCCGAGATGGTCATCGACCACTCCGTCATCGCCGACGTCTTCGGCACCCCCGAGGCGTTCGAGCGCAACGTCGAGATCGAGTACGAGCGCAACCGCGAGCGCTACCAGTTCCTGCGGTGGGGCCAGGGCGCGTTCGACGACTTCAAGGTCGTGCCGCCCGGCACCGGCATCGTCCACCAGGTCAACATCGAGCACCTGGCCCGCGTCGTCTTCACCCGTGAGCTCGACGGCGAGCTGACGGCGTACCCCGACACCCTCGTCGGCACCGACTCGCACACCACCATGGTCAACGGCATCGGCGTGGTCGGCTGGGGCGTCGGCGGCATCGAGGCCGAGGCCGCGATGCTCGGCCAGCCGGTCTCCATGCTGATCCCGCGCGTGGTCGGCTTCAAGCTCAATGGCGACCTGCCCGAGGGCGCGACCGCCACCGACCTGGTGCTGACCATCACCGAGATGCTGCGCGAGCACGGCGTGGTCGGCAAGTTCGTCGAGTTCTACGGACCCGGCGTCTCCGCGCTGCCGCTGGCCAACCGCGCCACGATCGGCAACATGAGCCCGGAGTTCGGCTCCACCATCGCGGTCTTCCCGATCGACGAGGAGACCACGAAGTACCTCGAGCTCACCGGCCGCTCCGAGGAGCAGATCGCGCTCGTCGAGACCTATGCCAAGGAGCAGGGCCTCTGGCACGACCCGGACGCCGAGCCGCGCTACTCCGAGCGCCTCGAGCTCGACCTGGCCGAGGTCGTCCCCTCGCTGGCCGGCCCGAAGCGTCCCCAGGACCGCGTCTCGCTGTCCGACGCCAAGGAGGCCTTCCGCTCCTCGCTCGCCGACTACGTCGACGACGGTGACCCCGCGGGCGGCTCGGACAAGGAGGGCGTCCCCGCGCAGGAGAAGCCCGACGAGGTCCAGCACTCGAAGGTAGACGAGGAGTCCGACGAGTCCTTCCCGTCCAGCGACGCCCCCTCCCACTCGGAGGGCGGCAACGGCGACGGCGCCCCGCACGACTGGCGCAACCACCCGGCGGGCAGCGGCGACGGCCGTTCGTCCAACCCCGCGAGCGTGAAGCTCGACGACGGCACCGAGTTCGAGATCGACCACGGGGCGGTGGCCATCGCGGCGATCACGTCGTGCACCAACACCTCCAACCCCTCGGTGATGATCGGCGCCGCGCTGCTGGCCAAGAACGCCGTCGAGAAGGGGCTGACCACCAAGCCCTGGGTGAAGACCACGCTGGCCCCGGGCTCCAAGGTCGTCTCCGACTACTACGAGCGCGCCGAGCTCACGCCCTACCTCGACAAGCTGGGGTTCAACCTCGTCGGCTACGGCTGCACGACGTGCATCGGCAACTCCGGTCCGCTCATCCCCGAGGTCAGCGAGGCCGTCAACGAGAACGACCTGGCCGTCGTCTCGGTGCTCTCGGGCAACCGCAACTTCGAGGGCCGGATCAACCCCGACGTGAAGATGAACTACCTCGCGTCGCCGCCGCTGGTCGTGGCCTACGCGCTGGCCGGCTCGATGGACGTCGACCTCTACAACGACCCGCTGGGCCAGGACGAGGAGGGCAACGACGTCTTCATGAAGGACATCTGGCCGAGCGCGGCCGAGGTCGAGGAGGTCATCCGGACGGCGATCACCTCGGAGATGTTCACCAACGACTACTCCGACGTCTTCGCCGGCGACGAGCAGTGGAAGTCGCTGCCCACCCCCGAGGGCGACACCTTCGAGTGGGACCCCGAGTCCACCTACGTCCGCAAGCCCCCCTACTTCGACGGCATGCCCGACGAGCCGGAGGCGGTCACCGACATCGAGGGCGCCCGCGTCCTGCTCAAGCTGGGTGACTCGGTGACCACCGACCACATCAGCCCAGCGGGTGCCATCAAGAAGGACAGCCCGGCCGGCAAGTACCTCGCCGAGCACGGTGTCGGCCAGCGCGACTTCAACTCCTACGGCTCGCGCCGCGGCAACCACGAGGTGATGATCCGGGGCACGTTCGCCAACATCCGGCTGCGCAACCAGCTCGCCGAGGGCACCGAGGGCGGGTTCACCCGTGACTTCAGCGGTGACGGCGAGGTCACCACCGTGTTCGAGGCCAGCGAGAAGTACCTCGAGAACGGCACTCCGCTCGTCGTGCTCGCGGGCAAGGAGTACGGCTCCGGCTCGTCGCGCGACTGGGCGGCCAAGGGCACCGCGCTGCTGGGCGTCAAGGCCGTGATCGCCGAGTCCTACGAGCGGATCCACCGCTCGAACCTGATCGGCATGGGGGTCCTCCCGCTGCAGTACCCCGAGGGGGAGACCGCCGAGTCGCTCGGCCTGACCGGCAAGGAGGAGTTCTCCTTCACCGGCGTCACCGAGCTCAACGACGGCATCCCGAAGACGGTCAAGGTCAAGGCGAACGACGTCGAGTTCGACGCCAAGGTCCGCATCGACACCCCCGGTGAGGCGAAGTACTACCGCAACGGAGGCATCATGCAGTACGTCCTCCGGAGCCTTCGCAAGAACTGAACCCTGAATCCATGATCGTGGCGTTGAGCATCAGCCCCTCCGGACCGCCGCTGCGCGACGCGGGCGGCGGCCCGGGGGGAGAGTCCCCGGCCGACGCGGCCGGGGTCAGCGAGGTGGTCGCCGAGGCCGTGCGGGTGATCCGGGCCTCGGGGCTGCCCTGCGAGACCAACGCCATGTTCACCAACGTCGAGGGGGAGTGGGACGAGGTGATGGCCGTGGTCAAGCAGGCCGTCGACGTCGTCACCGCCCGCTACCCCCGCGTCGGGCTGGTCCTCAAGGCCGACATCCGTCCGGGGTACGACGGCCAGCTGGCCGCCAAGGTGGAGCGCGTGGAGGAGCACCTGCGCCGGGAGGTTGAGCGATGAGGTCGGAGATCCGTGACTACCGCACGGGTGGCGACGAGGTGGTGCTCGACATCACCCGGGACTGCGCCGAGTTCGTCGTCGGCGAGGGGGACGGGCTGCTCCAGCTGTTCGTGCCGCACGCCACGCTCGGGATCGCCGTCATCGAGACCGGCGCCGGCTCCGACGACGACCTGCTCTCGGCCCTGGGCGACCTGCTGCCCGCGGACGACCGGTGGCGGCACCGACACGGCTCCGCGGGGCACGGGCGCTCCCACGTGATGCCGGCGATCGTCCCGCCCTACGCGACGGTGCCCGTGCTCGACGGCTGCCTGGCGCTGGGCACCTGGCAGAACATCTGCCTGGTCGACCTCAACGTGGACAATCCCGACCGCCAGGTGCGGTTCTCCTTCCTGGCCGGGTGAGCATGACGACGCGTGAGCAGCCGTGGTCCGACGACGCCCCCGACGCGCGTCGCGTCGTGCTGCTCACCCGGAACCCGATCGCCGAGGCGATCGAGTCCATCGCCACGGTCGTCGGACGCCCGGTCGTCGTGATCGAGGACGACGACGGTGGGCGGGGAGTGGCCGCACTGGCCGGTCTGCAGCTGCGCGACGGCGACGCGGTGGTGCTGTGCGACCACGACGCCCCGGACGCGCCCCGGGTCCTGCGGGACGCACTCGCCTCCTCCGCGTCGTACGTCGCGATGATGGCCAGCCGGCGCCGGTCGGAGGGGCTGCGCGCGGAG
This sequence comes from Marmoricola sp., assembly GCA_025964795.1. GTDB lineage: Bacteria > Actinomycetota > Actinomycetes > Propionibacteriales > Nocardioidaceae > Marmoricola. Next base: position 47,359 of record JAOPYC010000133.1, on the reverse strand, counting down.
CTCGAGCAGGAGGGCGCGCCCGGTCTCGAGAAGCTGCATGTCCCGGCCGGGTTGAACGTCGGTGGCAAGGCGCCGGGCGAGATCGCCCTGTCGGTGGTGGCCCAGGTGGTCGCGACGTCCTACGGCCGCGACGGCGGGCCGATGGGCGGCATGCCCCGGGACTGAGAGAGCCTCAGCCGGTTCCCGAACGACGTAGGCAGAAGCGGCGTACGGCCTCGTGCTGCACCTGGTCGGCGAGCTCCCGGTAACGCGTGGCCGACTCGTCGCGGCGCCCGGTGCGCCAGCACAGGTCGGCGAGCGCGAAGGCCGCGTCCCTGCGGGCGTACGCCGGGCCCTGGTCCGCCAGCCGCTGCAGCCCGACCTCGGCGGGCGCCAGGTCGCCGCCGGTCGCCAGCGCGAGCTGGACCCGGGCGGCCAGGAGCGCGACGTCCACGGCCGGTGAGGGCCACACCTCCTGCAGCGCCGTGTAGAACTGCACGATCCGGGGCCAGTCCGTCTGCGCGAACGAGGCTGCGGCGCTGTGCAGTCCGGAGATGGCGGCCTCCAGGGCGAACCGCCCGTCACCGCGCGCGGCGAACGCGGCGTCCGCGAGCCCGCCGCGCAGGAGGCGCGGGTCCCACCGGGTCCGGTCCATCTCGTCGAGGGTGAGCGCGACCCCGGAGTCGTCGACCCGGCCGGGGCGCCTGGCCAGCCCGAGCCGGACGACGGCTCGCAGCCCGCGCACCTCGGGGTCCTCGGGGAACAGCACCACCAGCGCGTCCGCGATCGACAGGGCCTGGCCGCCCGTGTCGGCCAGGGCGTCGGGCGGCTCGAGGCCCGTCCGGTGCGCCACCGTGAACATCCCAGCCACGCAGTCCAGCACGACCGGCAGTCGTCTCCTGCGCTCGGCGTCGTCGGGCACCCGGAACGCGCCCCGCTCCTGGGCGAGCGTCCGCTTGGCCCGCGTCAGCCGGGCCGCGGCGGCACTCTCCTGGACGCCGAGGTGCATCGCCACCTCGGCGATGCTCAGCCCGCACACGACGCGCAGGGCGAGGACCATCCGGGCGCCGGGCGCGAGCGTCTCGTCGCAGGCGACGAACAGCAGCGCGACCCGGTCGTCGAGGCGGTCCGTCAGGTCGTCCTGGAGGTCGTCGGGGAACTCTGGGCCAGGCATGGATTCTCCTGTGGCCAGCTCCGGCGCGATCCGGGTGAACACACCGCGCCGGCGGTGCTCGTCGATCCAGGCACGCTTGGCCACGCGCACGCACCACGCCGCCAGGTCGTCCACGCCGGTCGCGGTGACCGCGCGCGACATCGCCTCGGCGGCGTACTCCTCGGCGTCGTCGAGGCTGCCCGACCACGCCGCCAGGATGCGTACGACGCGTGGCCAGGCCGCCCGGAACTCCTCGTCGGTGGGCCGCACCCGCTCATGGTCGCAGCCCTCGGGTGCAGGAACCGAGACCTCAGGTCGTGGGGAAGATCTTGCGCCACTCGATCGTGCCGCCGGTCGGGACCATGGCGGCGACCTTGCGGGCGGTGGCCTCGTCCTCGACCTCGACGGCGTAGAAGCCCGTGATCAGCTCGCTGGAGTCGGCGTACGGGCTGTCGGTGTAGACGGCGTCGTCGACCTTGCGCTCGCCCTCCCCGGGCGTCGCGACCCCGCCGTACTTCGCGCTCTGGAGGGCGTTGCCCCCGACGATGCGGGCGCCCAGCTCCTCGACGGCCTGCTGGAAGAGCTTGTGCTCCCCGAAGGCCATGCCCAGGTCCTCGTCAGCGGGCTCGGCGCCGGGCAGGAACCGGTCTGAGTCCCAGTCGTTCTCGCGGATCAGGTAGATGTAGGTGTCGGTCATGGCCGGTCCCTTCGATGTGGTGTGGCGTCCCTCGCCACACCACTGTGACGAACTCACCCACCAGAAATCGACAGCTGCGGCGGATCAGCTCGCGAGCAGCCGCGAGACCAGGCCGTCGAGGTCCATGCGGGCACTCTCGTGGCCCGCTGGGACCGCGGTCAGGGAAGCGGCCACGAAGTCGTGCACGACGCGCGACGGGGCCTGCAGCATCGCCGTGCCGTCGGGAGAGCTCAGCTCGATGATCACCACGGCGTCGCCGGTCTGGCTCAGGCAGGGCCACACGGTGACGTCGCCGTCGCCCACGGGCTCGTAGACGCCCTCGGCGAGGAGCTCGCGGGCGAAGGTCCACACGACGCTGCCCGAGCGGGCGTCGAGGTGCATCGTCACGGCGTACGGATCGGTGGGGTCGAAGACCAGCTCGCCCTCGAGGAGCTCGCTCGCGGCATCCCCGGAGAGGAACGGCACCATCGTGCGGATGGTGGCCGTGGTGCGTGAGGTGTTGTCCATGATGAGGTCCTCGAGTCACTGTCGGGCGTGATGTCCGTCGGAGGTGAAACGAGGCACCGCCCGAGGTATGACACGGAGGGCCCGACTGGCCTAGTAAAGTGGTTCAACTGGTCTATTCGGGACGAACGTGTGTTCGAAGAGGGTCTAGCATGGACGGATGTTCGGACCACCACCACGACGCCAGGAACATCGTCGAGCCAACCCTGCGGGCCACGGGGTGCGGCCGCCGGGCTGGCCCGCGGAGGTGCACCCGCCCGCTGCGCCGGACTGGGAGTCCACCGCGGTCGCCTGGCTGCTGGACCTGTGCCCGCCCGAATACCGCACCTACCCCACGTTGCGGCGGCACGCGGTGGTGCTGGCCCGGTTCGCGGTGCTGCACGTCGAGGCGTGCCAGGCGGCGGTCAACCAGGGCCTGAGCGAGGCGCGGGGCGGCCTGCGCGAGGTGGCGGAGGCGTCGGTGGTCGACGCCGCGGTCGAGACCTGGCAGCGGGAGTCGGCGCGGCTGATCGGCGTACGCCGGGCGGCCGGTCTGGTCGAGGAGGCGTTGCGCGGCCGGCGCTTCGTGGCCCGACTGTGAGGGCCCGTCTCTGAGGGCCTGCCTGTGAGGCCCGTCTAGGGTTTGGTCGTGCCCCGCATCGCTGTCGTCCTGCTCGTCGACCCCCGCGGGCACGTGCTGCTCCAGCACCGGGACGAGCATGCGCCGCGGGCGGCCGACCAGTGGGGGATGGTGGGCGGCCACGTCGAGCCCGGCGAGGACTTCGACACCGCGGTGCACCGCGAGATCCTCGAGGAGACCGGCATCCGCACCGTCCCGGGCGACCTCGTGCTCTGGGCGGAGGAGGAGTTCAGCTACACCGACGGGCACCGCAGCCACTACCGGGTGTACGCCGGACGGGTGGACCTGACCGACGAGGACATCGTCCTCGGCGAGGGCCGGGCGATCGTGTTCGTCGACCCGGCCGACACGCCCTCGCTCGACCAGGCGGAGTCGCTGGCCTACTTCCTCCCGCGGTTCCTCGCCTCCGACCTCTACCGTCGGCTGGGCGCGACCGGGGACGTCTAGACTCAGTCGTTCAGCAACCGCCGCCGACCACCGAAGGAGCCACCAGCAGATGGGTCACCTCGAGCACCTCTCAGGTCCACAGGACCTGCGCACGCTCGACGACCACGAGCTGACCGAGCTGGCCTCGGAGATCCGCGACGAGCTGATCCGGACCTGCTCCCCGCGCGGCGGCCACCTCGGCCCCAACCTGGGCGTCGTCGAGCTGACCATGGCGATCCACCGCGTCTTCGACTCACCGCGCGACCGCGTGGTGTTCGAGACGGGGCACCAGGCCTACGTGCACAAGATGCTCACCGGCCGGGCGGGGCGGTTCGACACGCTGCGGACCGAAGGCGGCCTGTCCGGCTACCCGAGCCGGGAGGAGTCCGAGCACGACGTCGTGGAGAACTCCCACGCGTCGACCTCGCTGTCCTACGCCGACGGGCTGGCCAAGGCCTACATGATCCGCGGCGAGGACCGGCACGTCGTCGCGGTCATCGGGGACGGCGCCCTCACCGGCGGGATGGCCTGGGAGGCGCTGAACAACATCGCCGAGGGCCCGCACAACCGCGAGGGCGACCGGCGGCTGGTGATGATCGTCAACGACAACGGCCGGTCCTACATGCCGACCGTGGGCGGTCTGGCCAACCACCTGACCACGCTGCGCACCAACCCGCGCTACGAGCAGCTGCTCGACGTGGTGAAGCGTCGCCTCAACGGGGTGCGCGGCGTCGGGCCGGCCGTCTACGACGCGCTGCACGCCATGAAGAAGGGCATGAAGGACGCCCTGGCCCCGCAGGGACTGTTCGAGGACCTCGGCCTGAAGTACGTCGGACCGATCGACGGCCACGACCGCAACGCCGTCGAGCACGCGCTGACGCAGGCCAAGCGCTTCGGGGGCCCTGTCATCGTGCACGTGATGACCCGCAAGGGCTTCGGCTACGACCCCGCCGAGCGGCACGAGGCCGACCAGTTCCACCAGATCGGCCCCTTCGACGTCGCCACGGGGGTCGGCCCGCCCAAGGGCCGGATCTGGACCGACTTCTTCTCCGAGGAGATGGTGGCGCTCGGCGCCGAGCGGCAGGACCTCGTCGCGATCACGGCGGCGATGCTCTACCCCGTGGGCCTCGACCGCTTCGCCGCGGCGTACCCCGACCGGACCTTCGACGTCGGCATCGCCGAGCAGCACGCCGTGACCAGCGCCGCCGGTCTCGCGATGGGCGGCATGCACCCGGTGGTGGCGATCTACGCGACCTTCCTCAACCGTGCCTTCGACCAGGTGCTGATGGACGTGGCGCTGCACAAGTGCGGCGTCACCTTCGTGCTCGACCGCGCCGGGGTGACCGGTGACGACGGCGCCAGCCACAACGGCATGTGGGACATGTCGATCCTGCAGGTCGTCCCCGGGCTGCGGATGTGCGCGCCGCGCGACGGCGCCCGCGTCGGTGAGCTGCTGCGTGAGTGCGTCGCGATCGACGACGCCCCGACCGTGCTGCGGATCCCCAAGGGGCCCCCGCAGGAGGACCTCGTCGCGGTGGACACCTCCGGCGGCATGGACGTGCTCGTCCGTGACGGAGCGCGCGACGTGCTGATCGTCGGGATCGGCTCGATGGCCGCGGTCTCCGTCGACGTGGCGGGCCGGCTCGCCGACCAGGGGATCGGCGTGACCGTCGTCGACCCGCGGTGGGTCAAGCCCTGGGACCCCACCGTCGTGGAACTCGCGCGTGACCATCGACTGGTGGTCTGCGTTGAAGACAACGGCAGGGTGGGTGGATGCGGCTCGACCCTGCTGCAGCTGCTCAACGACGAGCAGGTGGAGACTCCCTACCGGCAGTACGGCATCCCCCAGGAGTTCCTCGACCATGCCAAGCGGGACTCCATCCTCGAGCGCATCGGGCTCACGGCCCAGGCGCTGGCGCGCGGCATCGTCGAGGACGTCACCGCCCTCGACCGCGGGGACCACGACCTCGGGGACCATCCCGGCCACCAACCGGGCCGGCACACCGGCGCGCACGCCGAGCAGCCGGTCGACCGTGGCATGGGGGACTGACTCTCCCCGTCGACTGGCCTCCCTGCTGGCCGCGCTCGTTCTCCTCCTCGGGCTGGTCGCCTGCGGCGGGCACGACGACAGCACCGAGGGCAGTGCGCTCGGGACCGACCAGGCGAGCGGGGTCACCGCCGCCCAGGCCCGGACCAGGGAGCAGCGCGTCCTGAACCAGCGCGTCCAGGCCGTGCGCAACCGCGACCTCGACCTGTTCCTGCGCCGGGTGGACCACACCGACCGGGCCCTGATCGCCCGCCAGACCCGCTACTTCCGCAACCTCGTCCAGCTGCCGCTGTCGGCCTTCGGCTACCGGGTGCTGGACGAGCAGTGGCAGGAGGTGCGGCTGCGGCCCCGCTGGGGCAAGGACGTGCAGGTTCCGCAGGTCCAGCTCACCACCCAGCTCGAGGGGTACGACGCGGTCCCCGTCGTACGCACCGTCGGCTTCGTCTTCGCCTTCCGCAAGGGCCGCGCGGTGATCGTCTCGGACCGGACGGGCGCGGGGAAGCCGCTCTTCGTCGGCGCCCCGGCCCCGTGGGACCTGACCGCGATCACGGTGCGCACGGCACCCGGCGTGCTGGGTGTCTTCGACGCCAGCACCCGCGCCTACGCCGGCCAGGTCACCTCGGCGGTGAGCAACGGCATCGCCCAGATCGACCGGGCGCTGCCGTTCTCCTGGTCGGGCAAGGTCGTGGTCTACAGCGTGCAGAACCCTGGTGTGCTCGCCACGTTCACCGACGTGCCCGGAGGGTCGTTGGACCACCTCGGGGCGCTCACCTTCCCGACGTACGCCGGCAAGGACCGCAGCCAGGTGGCCTCGACCCGCATGCTGGTGCTGCCCAGCTCGGTGAAGGCCGGGGCCGTGTTCCTCGGCCGGATCACCCGCCACGAGCTCAGCCACGTCGCCATCGGCGTCCGCGACGACGGGTCGCCGGTCTGGGTCTCGGAGGGCATCGCGGAGTACCTCGGGGCGCGGGACGTCCCCCAGCGCGCACGGATCATCCCCACCTCGGCGCTGAGCCGGGCGGCGACCGAGGACAACGGGATGCCGGTCTCGTCGACCTTCAACAACACCGACCAGGAGTGGCACTACGCGCTGAGCTGGATGGCGTGCGACTACATCGCCGAGACGAACGGCGAGTCGCGGCTGTGGGAGCTGGTCGAGGCCATGCACAACGGCGGCGCGGGCACCACCGACGCGCAGCAGGACCGTGTGCTCCAGCAGGTGCTCGGCTACGACGGCCACGAGCTGGCCCGCCGGGCCGCGGCCCGGATCCGCAACCTCTACGGCTGAAGGTGCTCGAGCGCCCGGCGCCTGGAGAGCCCGGACAGCCCGGCGCCGCAGCCGCGTCTCTCGCCACGGGGCATCCCCGGCGGTAGCGTGCCGATCATGAACGTCTTGCGCACCAAGTCGGTCGAACAGTCCATGAACGACACCGAGGACGAGGACTACAAGCTCAAGAAGAACCTCACCGCCCTCGACCTGATGGTGTTCGGCATCGGCGTCATCATCGGTGCCGGCATCTTCACGCTGACCGGCAAGGCGGCGGCCCAGTTCGCCGGCCCTGCGGTCGTGTTCTCCTTCGCGATCGCCGCCATCTGCTGTGGTCTGGCCGCGCTCTGCTACGCGGAGTTCGCCTCGACGGTCCCGGTCAGCGGCTCGGCGTACACCTTCTCCTACGCGACTCTCGGCGAGCTGGTCGCGTGGATCATCGGGTGGGACCTGATCCTCGAGCTGATGCTCGGCGCCTCCGTGGTCGCGCAGGGCTGGAGCACCTACTTCGTCACGTTCCTCGACGAGATCGGCCTCGGCTGGCCCGACACCCTCGGCCCGTCGGCCTCGGCGTCCTTCGGCCACTTCAACCTGGCCGCGTTCCTGCTCGTGGTGATCCTGACGGCGCTCGTCGCGGTCGGCATCAAGGAGTCCCTGCGCGTCAACCTGGTGCTGGTCGGCATCAAGCTGTTCATCGTCCTGTTCGTGATCGTGGCCGGGCTGTTCTACATCAAGGGCGCCAACTACCACCCGTTCGTCCCGCCCAACGCCGGGCCGCAGGACGCGAGCGGGCTGACCCAGCCGCTGCTCCAGTGGATCTTCGGGATCAAGTCGCAGACCTACGGCGTCCTGGGCATCGTCTCGGGGGCCTCGATCGTGTTCTTCGCCTACATCGGCTTCGACGTGGTCGCGACCACGGCGGAGGAGGCCCGCAACCCGCAGAAGGACCTGCCCCGCGGCATCATCGGCTCGCTGGTCATCTGCACGTTCCTCTACATCGCGGTCGCGCTCGTGATCACCGGGATGATCAAGTACAACAAGATCGACACCGAGGCGGCGCTGGCCAGCGCCTTCCGGGACCAGGGCAAGGACGGCTTCGCGACCCTGATCGCGGCGGGAGCGGTGGCCGGTCTCACGACAGTGGTGATGACCCTGATGATCGGCGCCGTGCGCGTGCTGTTCTCGATGAGCCGCGACGGGCTGCTGCCGCGGCAGTTCGCCCACACCAGCAAGCGCACCGGGACCCCGATCAACATCACGCTGACCATCGGCGCCCTCGTGGCGATCGTCGCCTCGCTGACGCCCATCGGAAAGCTCGAGGAGATGGTCAACATCGGCACCCTGACGGCGTTCGCGCTCGTCTCGATCGCGGTGCCGATCCTGCGCAAGAGCCGGCCCGACCTCGAGCGCTCGTTCAAGGTCCCGTGGAGCCCGTTCCTGCCGATCCTGGCCGCCGTGGTCTGCGCCTACCTGGCGCTGAACCTGAGCATCGAGACCTGGCTGCGGTTCCTGGTCTGGATGGCGCTCGGCTTCCTCATCTACTTCACCTACGGCTACCGGCACAGCATGGTGGGCAAGGGCGAGGGCGAGCCGGCGCGCGACTACTCCGCGCGCGGTGACACCCCGTCCTGACCTGCCCGGCGGGGCATACCCGAGTCGATCGGGCTGTTGGCACCTCTAGGGTGGGAGGTCCACCCGTGATGGCCGATGCCCAGAGGAGGCCACGTGACCGAGGCCAGGTTCGTGCACATCGTCGACGACGTCCCCGAGCTCGAGGGACGCAGCGACGGACCCGTGCTGGTGACCGCGCTGGAGGGGTTCCTGGACGCCGGGAACGCCTCGGCGCTGGCCGTGGGACACCTGGCCGGTGAAGCGGCGGGCCGCGTGGTGGCGAGCTTCGAGGTGGACGAGTTCTACGACTACCGCGCCCGACGGCCCCCGCTGACGTTCCTCGAGGACCACTACGCCGACTACGAGGCGCCCCGTCTGGTCGTGCGCCTCCAGGAGGACGAGCTGGGTGCGCCGTACCTCCTGCTGACGGGTCCCGAGCCCGACATCCGCTGGGAGGCCTTCGCCCGCGCCGTACGCGCGGTGGTGTCGCACTTCGACGTCCGCCTCACGGTCTCGCTCGGCTCGGTGCCGATGGCGGTGCCGCACACCCGGCCGGTGCAGCTGACCAACCACGCCACGGCCCACCGCCTGCTCGTGCAGGACAACGTGTGGAAGGGCGAGATCCGCGTCCCGGCGAGCGCGCAGTCGCTCGTGGAGCTCCGGCTCGGCGAGTGGGGTCACGACGCTATGGGCTTCGTGGCGCACATCCCGCACTACCTAGCGCAGTTCGACTACCCGCAGGCCTCCGCCGCGCTGCTGGAGGGCCTCGAGGACGTCACCGGGCTGCAGTGGGACCAGACCTCGCTCAAGGAGGCGGGCGAGGCCCGCCAGGTCGAGATCGCCACCCAGATCGCCGACTCCGACGACGTGCGCGAGGTCGTCAGCGGCCTGGAGCAGCAGTACGACGCGTTCCACCGCCAGGCCGCCAACCTGCTGGCCGAGGACGAGGCCCTGCCGAGCGGCGAGGAGCTCGGCGCCCAGTTCGAGCAGTTCCTGGCCAAGCTGGAAGAACCCGAGGAGTAGTCGCGTACATGCCCTCCTCCGTCGAAGAGCTCGTCGAGCTGCTGGACCTCGAGGCCATCGAGGACAACCTGTTCCGCGGGCGCCAGCCCGACACCCAGATGCAACGGGTGTTCGGGGGGCAGGTGCTCGCCCAGTCGCTGGTGGCCGCCGTACGCACGGTGCCCGGCACCTTCGCGTGCCACTCGCTGCACTCCTACTTCCTGCGGCCCGGCGACACGAAGGTGCCGATCATCTACGACGTCGAGGAGATCCGCGACGGCCGCTCGTTCTGCACCCGGCGCGTGGCCGCCCGCCAGCACGGACGCCCGATCTTCTTCCTGACCGCCAACTTCCAGGTCCCCGAGAAGGGGCTCGAGCACCAGGACAAGATGCCTCGGGTGCCCTCGCCGGAGGAGTGCGGGCCGGTCCCCGACCTCGAGTCGAAGTACGACGACGCCTGGCTGCGGGAGTGGGCCGCCCTCGACGTACGCCCGGTGCCGAGCTCTCGCGACGCCGAGGAGGACGCTGACCACGCGGCTCGCTCGCAGTGGTGGATCCGGGCCAGCGGTGAGCTTCCCGACGACCCGGTCGTCCAGCTCGCCGCGTTCACCTACGCCTCCGACATGACGCTGCTCTCGGCGACGCTGACGCCGCACGACCGCAACGTCGAGACCGAGGGGATGCAGGTCGCGTCCCTGGACCACTCGATCTGGTTCCACCGCCCGTTCCGGGCCGACCAGTGGTGGCTCTACGACCAGGCCTCACCCTCGGCGTCGGGCGGGCGGGGCCTCGCGATCGCGCGGGTGTTCTCCCAGGACGGCCTGCTGGTCGCCAGCGTGGCCCAGGAGGGCCTGATCCGGCTGCGCTCCTAGGAGCCCGGCCAGGAGGTCAGCCGCGGCGGGCGCGCCCGAGCAGGTGCGGGGCGCCGTCGCCGGGCTTGGTGAGCGAGAAGTCCAGACCCTCGTCAACGACCCGGGAGCCGAAGGCCACCTTGCTGGGCAGGAAGATCGGCTTCTTGAACTCGACCTCGACCGTCGCTGCGGCCGGTAGCCGGTTGGCCATGGCGGCCACGCAGCGCGCCTTGCTCCACATGCCGTGGGCGATCTGTCGCGGGAAGCCGAAGGCCTTGGCCGTCAGCGGGTAGAGGTGGATCGGGTTGTGGTCGCCGGACACCGAGGCGTACTGCCGTCCGAGGTCGGCCGGCAGCTTCCAGACGAGGCCGGTGCCGGGGACCAGGTCGAAAGGCCCGCCAACGGCCTTCGCGTCCTGGTCCCCCCGGCCTACCCGCAGGTAGTTCGAGGTCGACTCCCAGACGGTCTCGCCGCCGGAGGTCACGGTGGTGACCAGGTCGAAGACCCGGCCCTTGGGGTGCGGCCGCAGGTTGGTCGCGGTCGCGGACACGTTGAGCTTCTCCGCGGGTGAGATCTCGCGGTGCCGGGTGATCGAGTTGCCCACGTGCACCGTGCCGATGGCCGGGAACGGGAACGACGCGTCGGTCATGATCCCCATGTGCAGGGGGAACGCCAGCATGTGGGGGTAGGTGAACGGCAGCGTCTGGCTGGGCTCGAACCCGCAGACCCCGGCGTACGCCGCGACGTGGTCGCGGTCGACGGCCACGTCGTTGCGGTGCAGGGTCAGGTCCGGCAGCGTGCTGCCCGACTTGCGGATCCCCGGGATCAGGTTCACCCCGGGCAGCACGGGCAGCGCCGCCTTGAGCATGGTGGGCAGCGAGCTCGGCTGGCCCTCGATGATCCGGTCGGTGCCGTCGGCCATCGGGTCAGGCCCCCAGCATCATCTGGCCGCAGACGCGGACCACGTTGCCGTTGACCGCGGTCGAGCCGGGGGAGAGGTACCACGCGATCGCCTCGGCCACGTCGACCGGCAGGCCGCCCTGGCTCATGGCGTTCATCCGCTGGCCGACCTCACGCGTCGCGAACGGAACCGCGGCGGTCATCTGGGTGATGATGAAGCCGGGCGCGACGGCGTTGATCGTGATGCCGTCCTCCAGCTCGCCGGAGAGGGCGTCCACGAGGCCGATGACACCGGCCTTGGAGGCGGCGTAGTTGGTCTGGCCGACGTTGCCGGCGATGCCCGCGATCGAGGAGACGCCGACGACGCGACCGTTGTCGGCGATCAGGTCCTGGTCGAGGAGCTCGCGGGTGATCCGCTCGGGCGCGGTCAGGTTCACCGCGATCACCGAGCTCCAGCGGTCCTCGGCCATGTTGGCGAGCTTCTTGTCACGGGTGATGCCGGCGTTGTGCACGACCGCGTGCACCTGGCCGAACTTCGTCTTGACGTGCTGGGCGATGCGCTGCGGCGCGTCCTTGCCCGTGATGTCGAGGGTGAGGTGGTCGCCGTCGAGGTCGCGCATCAGCGCCTGCAGCTCGCTGGCGGCCTGGGGGACGTCGATGCCGAGCACGGTCGCGCCGTCGCGGTGGAGCACCCGGGCGATCTGCTCGCCGATGCCGCGCGAGGCCCCGGTGACGATCGCGACCTTGCCGGTCAGGGGCTTCGCCGGGTCGGCCACGGGGGCGGACTCCCTGGTGCCGGTGGCGCCGAGACGGGCGACCTGGCCGGAGACGTAGGCGCTCTTGGGGGAGAGGAAGAACGAGAGGGTGGACTCGAGGGTCTCCTCGGCGCCGGGGGCGACGTACACCAGGTTCACCGTGCTGCCCTTGCCGATCTCCTTGCCGAGTGAGCGGGTGAAGCCCTCGAGGGCCCGCTGCGCGACCCGCTCCTCGGGGCCGCCGGTGTGCTCCGGAACCGTGCCGAGCACGACGACGCGGGCGTTCGGGGTCAGGCTGCGCATCAGCGGGGTGAAGAACTGCTCCAGGGCCACGAGGCCACCGGAGCCGGTGATGCCGGTGGCGTCGAAGACGAGGCCCTTGTACTTCTCACCCTCGACCGCGTTGCCCACGCTGGTGACGCCCAGGTTGTCCAGGGCGATGACCAACGACTTGGCCAGCCGGCCGTCACCGCCGGTGACCACGGTGCCGTCGACGACCGGGGCACCCTCGGTCCAGCGCTCCAGGGGAGTGGGGTTGGGCAGGCCCAGGTTCTTGACGAACAGCTTGCCCAGCGGGCTGCCGGTGAAGGACTGGTAACGGTCGGTCATCTGAGTTCCTCTGCTTGACTTCTCACGGCTCGGCTATCGTACGACTTGCTACTCATGGGTACGTCATGAATGTAACGAGTGGTGTAACTCAGTGTCCATTCAAGGTGATGTGCCACTCACCTCGTTTATTTTCGCACCGCTGCGCGACAAGATGAGGGTCGCGCACCCACCGATGAGGAGCAGATCACCCACATGCAGCCCACCACTCGCCGCGTCGCCGTCCTCGGCGGCAACCGGATCCCGTTCGCCCGCTCCAACACCGTCTACGCCACCGCCTCCAACCAGGAGATGCTGACCGCCGCGCTCGACGGCCTCGTCACCCGGTTCGGGCTGGAGGGCGAGCGGCTCGGGGAGGTCGTCGCCGGCGCCGTGCTCAAGCACAGCCGCGACTTCAACCTGACCCGCGAGTCGGTGCTCGGCTCCAAGCTCGCCGCGGAGACCCCGGCCACCGACCTCCAGCAGGCGTGCGGCACCGGCCTGCAGGCCGCGATCTACATCGCGAACAAGATCGCTCTCGGCCAGATCGACGCCGGCGTCGCCGGTGGCTCGGACACCACCTCCGACGCCCCGATCGCGATCTCGGAGCGGCTGCGCAAGAAGCTGATCAAGGTCAACCAGCAGAAGGACACCGTCTCCCGGCTCAAGGCGCTCGGCGCGATCCGGCCCACCGACATCGGCCTGGAGATCCCGCAGAACGGTGAGCCCCGGACCAAGCTGTCGATGGGCGAGCACGCCGCCCTGACCGCCCTGGAGTGGCAGATCACCCGGGAGGCGCAGGACGAGCTGACCGTGGCCTCGCACCACAACCTCGCCGCGTCGTACGACCGGGGGTTCCAGGACGACCTGATCACGCCGTTCAACGGCCTGGAGCGCGACCAGAACCTGCGTGCCGACTCCTCGCTGGAGAAGCTGGCCAAGCTCAAGCCGGTCTTCGGCAAGGGTGAGGCGGCCACGATGACCGCCGCCAACTCCACCCCGCTGACCGACGGTGCCTCCGCGGTGCTGCTCGCGTCCGAGGAGTGGGCCGAGGAGCACGGTCACCCGGTGCAGGCCTACTTCGTCGACGCCGAGACCGCTGCGGTCGACTTCGTGCACGGCGGCGAGGGCCTGCTGATGGCCCCGGCGTACGCCGTGCCGCGGATGCTGGCGCGCAACGGCCTGACGCTGCAGGACTTCGACTACTACGAGATTCACGAGGCGTTCGCCTCGCAGGTGCTCTCCACGCTCAAGGCCTGGGAGGACCCGGTGTTCTGCAAGGAGCGCCTGGGCCTGGACGCCCCGCTCGGCTCGATCGACCGGTCCAAGCTGAACGTCAACGGCTCCTCGCTCGCCGCCGGCCACCCCTTCGCCGCCACCGGCGGCCGGATCGTGGCCAACCTGGCCAAGATCCTCGACGAGAAGGGCTCCGGCCGCGGCCTGATCTCCGTCTGCGCCGCCGGTGGCCAGGGAGTCACCGCAATTCTAGAGAAGTAGGCCGCAACCACAGACACACGCTGAGGCGTCGCATCTTGCGGCAAGATGCGACGCCTCAGGCATGTCCTGGCCGCAAGATGCGACGCCTCAGCGGGCTTTTCAGGCGGCTGTCGCCAGGGCTACTGCTGTGGCTACGACGTACTTCTTCACCTCTGCTGCCGACACTGGGCTGATCGCGGGGATGCCGGGGGCGGACTCCTTGATCAGCATGCCGACGCGGGCGAGCTGGAGGGCGCCGAGGCCGCTGGCGTACATGTGGTTGGCCAGCAGGGTGGAGTCGGCGACGGCGAAGTCGCCGGTGGCCACCCCGTCGTCGAGCACGTCGCTGAGCTGGGTCAGGCAGGCCGAGATGCCGCGGCCGAGCCGGAACAGGGAGCTCTCGCTGATCTCCTCGAGCAGCTCCGGCCCAGGGCGACGCATCAGCGTCTGGGCGCAGTCGACGAACGCGGGGTAGTCCACCCCGAAGTCGATGAACTCCTCCGTGACCGCGACCAGGCGCGTCATCGGCGTGCGCTTGCTCGTCGCCGCCGCGGCCAGCCGGGACTCGAGGTCCTCCAGGTAGCTGACCAGGGTGAGCGCGAACAGCTCCTCCTTGCCGCTGAAGTGGCGGTAGATGATGGCCCGGTTCACGCCGACGGCGCGCGCGATGTCCTCGATCTGCGCGTCGCGCACGCCGTTCTCGTCGAACAGCTCACGGGTCGCCTTGAGGATCTCGCGCTCGCGTGCGCGACGGCGGGCAGCGGCCGGCTGCCGGGTCGTGCGCGTCTGGGTCATAGCCCGATCGTAATGCAACTCCGGTTTACACACGCGTGTGCCGGGTGTCCGGATGCGGACCGACAGGGCTAGAGAAAGGAGCGGACGGTCTCCAGGGAGTCGGCTTCGGTCGCGGGCTTGTCGTCGCGATAGCGGAGGACGCGGGCGAACCTCAAGGCGACGCCGCCCGGGTAGCGGGTGGAGCGTTGGACGCCGTCGAAGGCGATCTCGACGACCTGCTCCGGACGAAGGTGTACGACGTGACCCTCGCGCGAGGTCTCCAGGGCCAGGAACCGCTCGGTCTGCCAGGCGAGCATCTCGTCGGTCATCCCCTTGAAGGTCTTGCCCAGCATCACCGGCGTGCCGTCAGGGCCCAGGGCGCCGAGGTGGATGTTGGAGAGCCAGCCCTGGCGGCGGCCGCTGCCCCACTCGACGGCGAGGACGACGAGGTCGAGGGTGTGCCGGGGCTTGACCTTCACCCAGGCCGAGCCCCGCCTGCCCGCGTCGTACGGCGCGTCGAGGCGCTTGATGATCACGCCCTCCTGGCCCTCGGCCACCGCCCGGCCGAAGAAGGACTGCGCCTCCTCGGGGGAGTCGGTGACCAGGCGGCGTACGCGCAGCGACTCGGGGACGACGGAGTCGAGCCGGTCCAGCCGCTCGCTGGTCGGCGCCTCGATCAACGAGTCGCCCTCGTGCAGCAGCAGGTCGAAGAAGAAGGGCTGGATGCCGGTGGCTCCACTGCGGGTGGCCGTCGTCGACGCGGTGTCCTGGAAGGGACGCGGCCGGCCGGTCTCGTCCAGGGACAGCGCCTCGCCGTCGAGGATCAGGTCGGTGGCCGGCAGGGCGCGGGTGGCCTCGACCACCTCCGGCAGCCGGCCGCCGATCTCCTCGAGGCTGCGGGTGAAGACCAGCACCTCGTCGGCGTGCTTGTGCACCTGGATGCGGATGCCGTCGAGCTTGGTGTCGACCGCGAATGGCCCGGCCACCTTCTCCACGCCGGCCGGCACATCGGCGGCCGCGCTGGCCAGCATCGGTCGCACGGGCCGGCCGACGAGCAGGGTGAACTCGAGCAGGGCCGGCAGGCCGCCGGTCAGGGCGGCCACCGCGATCGGCCCGGTCGGGGCGCTGAACATCGCCGCGCGGCGAACGGCCTCCAGGTCCAGCGAGGCGGCCTCGGCGACGGCGTCGAGCATCACCGAGTCGAGCGCGCCCTGGCGGACGTTGCCGGTGATCAGGTCGCGCAGGTAGTCCTGCTCCGGCTTCGTCAACCGAGCGAAGAGCGCGTCGACCGCCGATCGCCGGAGGCCCTGCGACCCCGATCCGGTGAGCCCGCTGATCTCCGCCAAGGTCGCGTCGACCTCACCCAGCCCGAGCGACGGCTCGTCGGCGGGCGGGGGCAGGTCGGCCAGGCCGCGCCAGCCCAGGCCGGTGCGGCGCTGGCGCAGGGTGCCGGAGAGGTAGGAAGCGGCGATGTCGATCTCGTCCTCGGCTCCGGAGGAGTCGGCTGCCTCGCGCAGCAGGCCGGCGATCAGCTCGCGCTTGGCCAGCCGGGAGCGGGTGGCGGCCACCTGGGCCGAGACGTCGACGAGGCGAGCCAGCAACATGGCCCCCATTGTGTCGGCACCCTCCGACATAGTCTGCGGACATGCCCGGCAGCGCGCTCCAGCCCCTCGTGCGCGACTGGCGTCCCGACTGGCCGTGCCCGGTCGCCGCGATCCTGTCCACGCACCGTCGCGGCGGCGGCGACCCCACGTTCCGGCGTACGACGGACGGGGCGACCTGGCGCGGCATCCGCACCCCCGAGGGGACCACCACCCTGCGCCTGCTCCCGCGACCGGAGGAGGGCACCGTACACGCCGAGGCCTGGGGGAGTGGCGCCGAGTGGGTGCTCGAGCAGCTCCCGCGCATGCTCGGGGCCGACGACGACCCCTCGGGCTTCGAGCCGCTGCACAAGCCGATCGCCGACGCCTGGCGGCGGCACCAGCACTGGCGGCTCGGCGCCACCGACCTGGTGATGGAGTCACTCGTCCCGGCGATCATCGAGCAGAAGGTGACCGGGCAGGAGGCGTTCGCAGCCTTCCGGGCCCTGGTCCACAGCTTCGGCGAGCGAGCCCCGGGTCCGCCCGGTGAAGCCGACCCCGAGGTCAGGCTGTGGATCCAGCCCTCGCCGGTCGAGCTGCGCGCGATCCCCTCCTGGGAGTGGCTGCGGCTGCCGATCGACGGCGGCCGGTCCCGGCCGATCCAGCAGGTCGCGCGGGTGGCCACCGCCCTGGAGCGCGCCGGGCGGGAGACCCCCGAGGAGTTCGACCGCCGCGTCCGCACGCTGCCGGGCATCGGGGTCTGGACCAGCGCCGAGACCCGCTCGCGGGCGATGGGCGACGCCGACTCGGTGAGCTTCGGCGACTACCACGTCGCCGCGAACATCGGGTTCGTGCTCACCGGGACGCCCGTGGACGACGACGAGCTGGCGGTGCTGCTGGAGCCGTACGCCGGCCACCGGCACCGCGTCCAGCGGCTGGTGGAGCTGGCAGGACTAGCCCGGCCGCGCCACGGGCCGCGGATGGCCCCCAGAACGCACCTTCCCGGACGAACGGGGCACTAGCCTGTCCGGAGTTCCCCGGACCCAGGAGCACCCGTGCCGAGCGTGATCGACCGTTTCACCGCCATGTCAGACGCCGAGATGAACGCCTACTTCTGCGCCACCGACGTGCTGGCCATCACCGCGATGATCCGCGACGCCTCGGACGAGGAGCTCCGCGGACTCATCGACCTCGACCACTTCCGCGGGGAGGCGGTGGACGCGATCCTCGACCGCTTCGAGGAGTTCGCCGACACCGAGCGGCTCACAGAGATCGACGGCGTGGTCCGCTTCGAGCTGACCCGGGCGAGGAAGGGGCCCGAGTGCCACACCGCCAGGTTCGCGCACGGCATCGTGACCCTGGACGCGGACGCCGTCCCGGACGTGACCATCACCGCCGACATCGTGGACTTCGTGCGCCTCGTGACGGGGCAGTCCAACGCCGCGCTGCTCTACCTCGGCGACCGGCTCGGGATCAGCGGCCAGGAGCTGCTCGCCCTGGCCGTCGGCACGGTCTTCACCGTCCCGGGCAGCGACCACGCCGCCGTCGACCCGACCCTGCTGGACCCGATCGACGTGGCGACGGCCGTGGCCACCACGTCCGCGAGGCACCTGAAGGGGGTGATGGAGGGTGGCTTCCGGCCGATCGTGCTGCAGGAGGTCTTCCGCCGCTTCCCCGACTTCATCGACACCGGCAAGGCGGGGACCATGCAGCTCGCGGTGGGCTTCCGGATCGGCGGTCGCCGGGACGGCGAGGTCGACCGCTACTGCGTGCACATCGAGGAGGGCGCCTGCTCGATCGAGGCCGATCCTCCCGAGGGCCAGGTCCGGGACGCAACGATCACCATGGATGGCGCCGACTTCCTGCGGCTCGCGACAGGCCAGCTGAACCCCGTGCGCGGCGTGCTCACCGGGGCGCTGAAGGTGAGGGGCGACCGCTCCAAGGCGCTCGCGCTGAACGCCGTGATGATGCCGCCGCAGCCGCGGAGGTAGGCGGGCCGCGACGCGGGACGCTCAGGCCGAGCGCGCGAGAGCGTTGACGGCGCCGCTGAAGAGTCCGGGCAGCCGCTGCGCCGCGGGCACCAGCGCGCGCCGCAGCGGGCGCACCTGGGTGGCGCCGAGGAGCGACGCGGTCAGCAGCCGGTAGTGGCGCGTGACCGTGCGCCAGTCGTGCTCGTAGCGGGCCACGTCCTCGGCGGCGATCGCGCGGACGGCGACGCGCGCCTGCGCCACGGCGAGCGCGATGCCCTCTCCGGTGAGTGCGTCGACGTATCCCGCGGCGTCCCCGACCAGGAGCACCCGACCCGCGACGTGGGCCCTGGCCCGTTGCCGCAGCGGTCCGGCTCCCACAGCCTCCCCGGCCTCGGTCCCCGCGATCCGTGCACGGAGGCCCGGGAACTGGGACAGCTGGTCGTCGAAGGAGCCTCGCGTCGAGGTCAGCAGCGCCACCCCGACCAGGTCGGGTGCCACCGGGGTCACGTAGGCCTCGGTCGCCGCCGCCCAGTGGACCTCGACGTGGCTGGTCCACGGTGCCCGGGAGTAGTGACGGCGCAGCCCGTAGCGCCGCAACGAGGCCGGGCCGGCGTCCAGGCCCAGCGAGCGCCGCAACGGGGAGTGCAGCCCGTCCGCTGCGACGAGGTGGCGCGCGGGCGTCCCGTCGACCACGACGTGGCCACCGTGCTGCACGACGTCCGTGACCGTGGCCCGCTCCAGGGTGACCCCCGCGTCCAGGGCGGCGCGACGCAGCGCGCCGTGCAAAGTCGTACGCCGGACCCCGCGCCCCGGTCCGCCCGTGAACCCAGCCTCGACGGACCGCTCGCCAGCCACGTAGCGGATACCGGTCAGCTCCTGTCCGGGCGGGTCGATGCCGAGGTCGAGCAGCGCCGCGAGCGCTCCCGGCATCAGCCCCTCGCCACAGGCCTTGTCGATCTCGCCGGTGCGTGGCTCGCGCACGGTGACGGACAACCCCGCGCGCACGGCGTACAGCGCGGTCGCCAGGCCGGCGGGACCCCCACCGGAGACCAGGACGTCGATCACGGCACCGCCCCGGCGCGCTCTCCGAGCGTGCGCAGCGCGAGGTTCTCGACGCGGATGCGCACCGTGAGCAGCACGGCGTTGCACACGGTGAACACGAGCGCCGTGACCCAGGCTCCACCCACGAGCGGCAGCGCGAACCCCTCGAGCACCACGGCGACGTAGTTGGGGTGCGGCAGGAACCGGTAGGGACCGCCGGTCACCAGGGCGAGTCCCGGGACCACGATGACCCGCGTGTTCCACCGCCGTCCCAGCGTCGCGATGCACCACCACCGCAGGGCCTGCGAGGCGAGCACCATCACCAGCATCGACCACGCCAGCGCCGGGTGCGGGTCCGGACGCCGGACCCACACCTCCACCAGCGCGCCGACGAGCAGGCCGCCGTGCAGCACGACCATCACCACGTAGTGCCGCTGCCCGGTCTCGACGCCTCCCTGGGCGAGGCTCCAGGCGGCGTTGCGCTTCGAGACGACCAGCTCGGCCAGCCGCTCCACCGCCACCAGGACGATGAGGACGGTGAACAGGACCTCGGTCACGCCGGCGTCTCCGGAGCCCGCAGCAGCACCAGCTCGGAGCAGAAGCCAGGTCCCATGGCCAGCATCAGCCCGTAGGAGCCGGGCCGTGGTGGACGGGTGGCGAGCGTGTCCGCCAGCACGTTGAGCACCGAGGCCGAGGACAGGTTGCCGATGCGGGCCAACGAGTCCCAGGTGACCTGCAGCGCCTCCCGCTCCACACCCAGCGCCGTCTCCAGCGCCTCGAGCACCTTGGGTCCACCGGGGTGCGCGACGTACCACTCGATGTCGCCCGGCCTGAGACCGTGGTCCTCGAGGAAGGCCGAGACGTCGTCCCCGACGTAGGTCCGCACCAGCTCCGGGACCTTGTTGTCGAGCACGATCTTGAGCCCGGACGCGCCGACGTCCCAGCCCATCGTCCGCTGCGAGTCGGGGTAGAGGCGACTGCGGCTGGCCAGCACGTCGGGTTGCGACCGACGTGGGTCGGGCGTGTGCCTGCCCGCGCGGGCCGACCCGGCCGCCACGACCGCCGCGGCCCCGTCGCCGAACAGCCCGCTGGCCACCAGGTTCGCGACGGACGAGTCGTCGCGTTGCAGGGTGAGGGAGCACAGCTCGACCGACATCAGCACCGCCACCTTGTCGGGATGACCGACCAGGTAGTCGTGGAGGCGGGCCACACCGGCCGCGCCGGCGACGCACCCGAGCCCCACCAGCGGCACCCTGACGACGTCGGGTCGCAGGCCGATGACCGTGGCGACGCGCGCATCCAGGGACGGTACGGCGAGACCGGTCACCGTGGCGCTCACGATCAGGTCGACGTCCTCGGGGGTCAGCCCCGCGGCCTTGAGCGCCTCGGCGACGGCGGTCGCCCCGAGCTCGACGCCGGCCTCGATGAACGCGTCGTTGGACTCCCCGAAGTCAGCCAGCTCGGCATACCGCTCGAGCGGGAGGGCGAAGTGACGCGACTCGACCCCGGCGTTGCGGTGCAGCTTCTCGACCAGATCGCGGTCGGCGTGGGCCTCGAGCATCGTGTCGCAGAAGGCCGCGGTGATCTCGGACTGTTCGTAGCGGTGGTCGGGGAGTACACCCCGGACGCTCAGGATGCGCATGGTCGGCTTCTCCTCAGTGGGTGGTCCCAGTCCAGCACGTCCCTGGTCAGGGGCGTGCACGGTTGCTGACCGGCTTGCGCAGCACGGCGTCGCGGACGGCCCCCAGCACCGTTCGCGGGCGCAGGACAGGGGTGGCGTCGGAGGACGCGGCGCTCATCCCGGCCACGGTCTCGCGCAGGGTGCTGACCGCGTCGGTCGACGGCGTCCAGCCCAGCTCGCGCACGGCACGGGAGGTGTCCAGCAGCGGGACGGCGAAGGCCAGGTCGATCCATCCGGGATCCAGCTGCAGCAGGCGCGCGTGCCAGGCTGCGGACACCGTGGCCCGCAGGGCGCGCGCCGGCACGTGCACCGGTCGCGCTCCCAGCACCTCGGCGACCACGGCCCGGGTCACCGGGGGTGCCGCAGCCAGGTTGAACGCACCACGGACGCGCGCGTGCAGCACCCGCTCGATCGCATCCGCGACGTCGTCAGCGTGCACCACCGGGATGGACAGGCTGCGGTCCAGGGGCAGCACGGGGAGCAGGTCCAGCACCGTCGCCGGGACCAGGCCCGGCAGGCCGTACCTCAGCAGGGCGCTGCCTGCGCTGCGCTGGCCGATGATGCCCGGGCGCAGCCGGGTGACCAGCGTGCCAGGGACGTCCCGCTCGAACGTGTCCAGGTGTCGCTCCGCCGCCGCCTTGTGCTGGCTGTACGGCGAGGTCGGGACCCCATCGGTCGGCCAGCTCTCGTCGACCGGCCGATCGTCCCGCTTGGGGGAGTAGGCACCGACGGAGGACAGGTGCACCAGGTGGGATACGCCGGTGTCCCTGACAGCCTCCAGGACCCGACGGGTGCCGCCGATGCCGAGCTCGCCCAGGTGGGCGAGGTCGTGCGAGGGCTGGAAGCCCCAGGCGAGGTGCACCACGGCGTCGGCACCGGTGCAGGCGGCACGCAGGGCCTCCAGCGAGCTGTCCTGGGTCAGGTCCGCCGTGACCCACCCCATCTCCGCGAACCCGGAGGCGGGCGGTCGACGGACCACCCCGACGAGCTCGTGCCCGGTGGCCGTGGACAGACGGCGGACCAGGGCGGTGCCGACGTTGCCGCTGGCGCCGGTGATGACGATGCGCATGGAGCCTCCGTGAGCTGGGATACGGGTCAGTACCCCGAATCCGCGCGGCGGCGCGGCCGGCTTGAGAACGCCGAGGTCGCGGACGCCACCGGTTCGATGCGAGGTTGGATGACCAGACCGTAGGGTCTGGTCTTGGCTTGCGTCGTGCGGGAGGCTCGGGGCACGCCACTCGCCATGAGTCTCCGGAGGACAACGATGCGCAGCACCATGCAGCACGGCCAGCTCACGATCGGCTCGTTGATGAGGCACGGCACCACCGTGCACGGGGACTCGGTGGTGGTCACCGCCACCAGCGACGGCACCCGCAGCCAGACCTACACCGAGCTCGGCCGGCGGGCCGCGCAGCTGGCCAACGTGCTGCGGTCGCTCGGCGTCGAGGGGGATCAGCGGGTCGGCACCTTCCAGTGGAACAACGCCGAGCACCTTGAGGCCTACCTCGCCGTGCCATCGATGGGTGCGGTGCTGCACACCCTGAACATCCGGCTCTTCCCCGAGCAGCTGGTCTACATCGCCAACCACGCCGAGGACCAGGTCATCATCGTCGACGACTCGCTCGTCGGCCTGCTGGCGCCGCACCTGCCCGAGATGAAGACGGTCCACCACGTGCTGGTGGCCGGCCCCGAGGCGGCGGGCGCCGACCTCGACTCGTTGCGCGCGAGCGGCAAGGTGGTGCTGCTCTACGAGGACGTGCTCGCCGAGCAGTCCGAGGACTTCGACTGGCCCGAGGTGGACGAGAACGACGCGGCGGCGATGTGCTACACCTCCGGCACCACGGGCAACCCGAAGGGCGTGGTCTACAGCCACCGGTCCGCCTGGCTGCACTCCCAGGCCGTCTCCACGGGCAACGCCGCGGGCCTGAGCTTCCACGACCGGGTGCTCCCGATCGTGCCGATGTTCCACGCCAACGCCTGGGGCCTGGCCTACGCGGCGCTGATGAGCGGGGCGTCGCTCTGCATGCCCGACCGGTGGCTGCAGGCCGAGCCGCTGTGCCGGTTCATGAACGACAGCCGGCCGACCGTCTCGGGTGCCGTGCCCACCGTGTGGAACGACGTGCTGGGCTACCTCGACAAGGACCCGTCGAAGAAGCCCGAGTCGCTGCGGCTGATCCTGTGCGGCGGGTCCGCCGTACCCGTGTCGCTGCAGAGGGCGCTCCGGGACCGCCACGGCATCGAGATCCGCCAGGCGTGGGGGATGACCGAGACCTCGCCGGTCGCCTCGGCCGGCCTGCCGCCGGCGGGCGTCGAGGGCGAGGACGTCTGGTCCTACCGCGGCAGCCAGGGCCGCGTGCTCTGCGGGGTCGAGGGCCGGATCGTCGGGGACGACGGCGACGCGAAAGACTGGGACGGGGCGACCGTCGGGGAGCTCCAGGTCCGTGGCCCGTGGGTGACGGGCAGCTACTACAACTCCGACGACCCCGAGGTCGACCAGAAGTTCGACGGCGACTGGCTGCGCACCGGCGACGTCGGGTCCATCGACGAGCTCGGCTACGTCCGGCTCTCCGACCGCGCCAAGGACGTGATCAAGTCCGGCGGCGAGTGGATCTCCTCGGTCGACCTCGAGAACGCGCTGATGGCCCACGACGACGTCGTCGAGGCGGCGGTCATCGGCATCCCCGACGAGAAGTGGGACGAGCGCCCGCTGGCCTCGGTCGTCGTGCGCGAGGGGGCGAGCGTGACGCCGGCCCAGCTCCGCGAGTTCCTGAGCAAGGACTTCGCGAAGTGGCAGCTTCCCGACTCGTGGGCCTTCATCGACCAGGTGCCACGGACCAGCGTCGGCAAGTTCGATAAGAAGGTCATCCGCAAGTGGTACGCCGAGGAGGAGATCGAGGTCGAGCAGGCCTAGCGGGTGTCGTGCACGCCCCAGCTGTAGGTCTGCTTCTCCAGCTCGAGGTAGAGGAAGGTGTGGATCGAGACCACGCCCGGGATCGGCCGGATGCGTGAGGTCACCAGCTCGAGCAGGTGTGCGTCGCTGCGGCCGACGACCTCCGCGAGGATGTCGAAGCCACCTGCGGTGATCACCACGTAGTCCACCTCCTCGATGGCGGCGAGCGCCTCCGCGACGGGCTTCAGCTCGCCCTCGACGACCACGCCGACCATGGCCTGCCGGGCGAAGCCCAGCTGGAGGGGGTCGGTGACCGCCACGATCTGCATCACGCCCGCGTCGATCAGCTGGGTGACCCGGTGGTTGACCGCCGCCTCGGAGAGGCCGACCGAGGCGCCGATCTCGGCGTAGGACCGGCGGCCGTCCTGCTGGAGCTGCTCGATGATCGCCTTGGAGACCCGGTCGATGATCATCTCCGGGGTCGCCGACGACCGGTGCTGCCGTTTGTCGGCGTCTCCGCCGAGCTCGCCCTTGATCACTGTGCTGGCACCCTCCGAGCCGATCGGCTCGCAACCATACTGTGCGGCGCCGCTCCCGCGCGGAGGATCGTCAGTGTCCGCCTGTCAGCGGCGCCATCAGGTGGGCGATCCGGCTCTCGCGGCCGGTGCGCGCCTCCTCGCCGTCAGCCAGCGTCATCGCGCGCAAGCCGGTGTTGATGCCCAGCCAGCGCAGCGGCTCCGGCTCCCAGCCGCGACTGTGGTGGTTGACCCACGGGAGCGTGACCAGGTCACTGTCAGCCCCCGTCACCAGGTCGGCCAGGGTCCGGCCGGCGAGGTTGGTGGTGGAGACACCGTCACCGACGTAACCGCCCGCCCAGCCGAGCCCGGTCTGCCGGTCGAGGCCGACGGAGGCGGCCCAGTCCCGGGCGATGCCCAGGCAGCCGCCCCACTGGTGGGTGAACCGCACGCCGTCGCGCTCCGTGCCGAGCTGCGGCAGCATCGTGCGGAGCACCGAGCGCAGGTCCTCGAAGACCCGCGGCTCCACGTCGTACGACGACCGGATGCGCGAGCCGAAGTGGTACGGCGCGCCGCGGCCCCCGAACGCGAGCCGTCCGTCGGCCGTCCGCTGCCCGTAGATGATCAGGTGCCGCCCGTCGGAGAACGTCGGCCGGTCGTGCAGGCCGATCGAGTCCCAGGTGGCGTCGTCGATCGGCTCGGTGGCCACCATCAGCGAGTAGACCGGCGCCACGGCGCGCTTCAGCCCGGCCAGCCGTGGCGTGTAGCCCTCGGTCGCGCGCAGCACGACGTCGGCGCGCACCGTGCCCACGGCGGTCCCGACGTGGCCGGGCTCGATGCCGAGCACGCGCGTCTGCTCGAAGACCTGCACGCCCGCCGCCTCGACCACGCGCGCCAGGCCGCGCACCAGGCGCGCCGGGTGGACGGCCGCGGTGTGCGGCGTGAAGGAGCCGCCGAGCACCTGGGCGGCACCGAGCATGGCCCGGGCCTCGTCGGGCTCGAGCAGTCGCTCGTCGTCCTCGGTGAAGCCGCGCGCGTGCGCGGTGGCCACGCCGTCGCGGATCCGCTCGAGCTGCACGGGGGTGCTGGCCAGCGTCACGGTGCCGCCACGCTCGTAGTCGGCGTCGATGCCCTCCAGGTCGGCGACCCGGCCGACCTCGCGCACGGTCTCCTGCATGGCGCGGTGCTGGCGCAGGGCACCGTCGGGCGTCGACCGCTTCGACAGCAGGTCCCACGAGGTGGGGAAGAGCGCGCTGCACCAGCCAC
Organism: Marmoricola sp.; assembly: GCA_025964795.1. GTDB lineage: Bacteria > Actinomycetota > Actinomycetes > Propionibacteriales > Nocardioidaceae > Marmoricola. The sequence goes on along the minus strand of JAOPYC010000133.1, from coordinate 21,770 downwards.
CGTTGCGGCCCGAGGCGCCGAAGCCGGCCACCTCCTGCTCGAGCACCGCGATCCGCAGGCTCGGGTCGGCCCGGTTCAGGTAGTACGCCGACCACAGCCCGGTCAGTCCCGCGCCGACCACCACCACGTCGTACGACGCGGGGCCGGGCAGGGCAGGTCGGGGCAGCCAGTCGTCACCCGCGGTCTCGTGCCACAGGGAGAGGGTGCGGTAGTCGCTCAGCGGACGCCCCACGAGTAGGTCTGCTTGGCCAGCTTGAGGTACATGAACGTCTCGGTGCTGCGTACGCCGGGCACGGCGCGGATGCGGCCCGAGACCAGCTCGAGCAGCTCCTCGTCGCCGGTGCTCACCACCTCGCACAGCACGTCGTAGGTGCCTGCGGTCATCACCACGTAGATGACCTCCTCCATCGCCGAGAGCGCGTCGGCCACCGGCTGGATCGCCCCGTCGACGTGCACGCCGACCATCGCCTGGCGGCCGAAGCCAAGCTGGAGGGGGTCGGTGACCGCGACGATCTGCATCACCCCGGCCTCGGTGAGCCGCTGAACCCGCTGGCGGACCGCGGCCTCGGAGAGCCCCACCGCCTTGCCGATCGAGGCGTAGGACCGGCGCCCGTCCTGCTGCAGCTGCTCGATGATCGACTTCGAGACCTCATCGAGGACGGGGGTGCCCTTCCCGTTGGCGTTGCTCTTGTCGGCCATGCCGGTCATCGTGGTGCTTCGGAGTGTCGTGTGGCAAGCGCGCAGAGCCGCTTCACGGCGGTAAATCGTTCCGCAATGGCTTCTTGTGTGACGTTTCCGTGGCAATCGTGTGTCGCGGCAACGGAATCCCTTGTCGACGAAGTGGTCACCGTGCTTAGGTGTGCCGGACACGGGAGGAGTCCGGGTGGCCGACACAGGCAGAGCACCGCACGGCGGCGGTCGACGAGCGAGTGGACTCGGGCCGGGGCCCTCGCGGCGGACAGTCCTGAAGGGCGCCGGCTTCGCCGCGTTCGGCATCGGCAGCGCGGCCGTCCTTCCCCTCTTCGGCACGCCGTCCGCGGTCCAGGACCCGTTGAAGTGCGCGGCGGCCGACGTCTCGGCGAAGGCCAAGAAGCTGGTCATCTCCAACTGGCCCGCCTACATCGACCCGGCGACGAAGAAGAACAAGAACACCCTCCAGGACTTCGAGGCGCAGACGGGCATCGACGTCGCCTACACCGACGACGTCAGCGACAACGCCGAGTTCTTCGCCAAGGTGCGCAACCAGCTCAGCGACTGCCAGCCGGTCGGCCGCGACCTGATGGTGCTCACCGACTGGATGGCCGCCCGGATGATCGGCCTCGGCTGGGTCCAGCCGCTCGACGCCGCCAAGGTCCCCAACCTGCACAAGAACCTGATCGCCTCGCTGCAGGGCCGTCAGTGGGACAAGAAGCGCGAGTACTCCGCGCCGTGGCAGAGCGGGCTCACCGGCATCGCCTACAACGCGAAGCTGACCAAGCCGGTCGGCAGCTTCAAGGAGCTGCTCACGCGCTCGGACCTCAAGGGCCGGATCACGCTGCTCAGCGAGATGCGCGACACGATGGCGTTCATGCTCAAGCTCGAGGGCGCCGACCCCGACAAGTTCACCGACAACGAGTGGGACAACGCCATCGACAGCCTGCGGGCCACCGTGAAGGCCGGTCAGGTCCGGGCCTTCACCGGCAACGAGTACATCCAGGACCTCACCGCCGGCAACATCGTCGCCTGCGAGGCGTGGTCCGGCGACGTGCTCGCGGCCCAGTTCGACAACCCCGACATCAAGTTCGTCATCCCCGAGGAGGGGCTGTCGCTGTGGAGCGACAACATGCTCGTCCCCAACGAGGCCACGCACCAGATGAACGCCGAGAAGTGGATCGACTACTACTACGAGCCCGAGGTGGCGGCCAAGCTCGCGGCGTACGTCAACTACATCTGTCCGGTCCAGGGTGCGCAGGAGGCGATGGCCAAGGTCGACGACACCCTCGTGGACAACAAGCTGATCTTCCCCAGCGAAGATGACCTGAAGGACACGTTCGACTTCATGGTCCTCGACGACAAGCAGAGCCAGAAGTACGAAGGAGAGTGGTCGGATGTCACAGGTGGCTGAGGCCCCGGAGAAGTCCGGCGACGTCGGGGCCTACGAGGGCCTGCGGATCCGCAGCCTGACCAAGGAGTTCGCCAGCTTCACCGCGGTGAAGTCGCTCGACCTCGACGTCCCGAGCGGCTCCTTCTTCGCCCTCCTCGGCCCCTCCGGCTGCGGGAAGACCACGACGCTGCGGATGGTCGCCGGCCTGGAGACGCCGACGTCTGGGTCGATCGAGCTCAGCGGCAAGGACATCACCTGGGACAAGCCCTACCGCCGCCCGGTGAACACCGTGTTCCAGAACTACGCGCTGTTCCCGCACCTCGACATCTACGAGAACGTCGCCTTCGGCCTGCGCCGCCGCAAGTCCAAGGAGGTGGACCGATCAGTCCGGGAGATGCTCCAGCTGGTCGAGCTGGAGTCCCAGACCCGCAAGCGCCCGCCCCAGCTCTCCGGTGGCCAGCAGCAGCGGGTCGCGCTGGCCCGCGCGCTGATCAACAGCCCCGAGGTGCTGCTGCTCGACGAGCCGCTGGGCGCGCTCGACCTGAAGCTGCGCCGCTCCATGCAGATCGAGATCAAGCGCATCCAGACCGAGGTCGGGCTCACCTTCGTGCACGTCACGCACGACCAGGAGGAGGCCATGACGATGGCCGACACCATCGCGGTGATGAACCAGGGCGTGATCGAGCAGATGGGCGCGCCGGCCGAGCTCTACGACAACCCCGAGACGACCTTCGTGGCGAACTTCCTCGGCCAGTCCAACCTGATCGAGGTGGAGATCCGCGGTCCCGAGGGCGACTTCGTGGTGGTCGACATGCAGGGGACGCTCGCCTCCATCCCGACCCAGCGCACCCACGTCCAGCCGACCGTCGGCGAGAAGGCGTGGGTCGGGATCCGCCCCGAGAAGGTGTTGATCGCCGAGGTCGGCGCGAGCATCGACGCCCCTGGCAACAGCATCCCCGGGGGAGTGGTCAGCGACGTGAGCTTCATCGGCGTCAGCACGCAGTACCTCGTCCGGATGCCGTGGGGCCAGGAGATCCAGGTCTTCGAGCAGAACACCGGTCGGCGCCGGCTGTTCCGCCAGGGCGAGCAGGTCGACATCTCCTGGCACCCGGAGTACGCCTTCCTGCTCGACCATCACCAGGACGCCTCGGCCGGGGTCGACAAGGTGGACGCTCCGTCGTGACGGCCTCGACCGCGGCGGCCCCGATCGCACCGGCCACGCCGCCCGAGCAGCCGGATCGTCCGCCGGCCCGCAAGCGCAAGCTGACGGGCTACTGGCTGCTGCTGCCCGGCATGCTGTGGCTCGCCGTCTTCTTCGTCATCCCGTTCTACTCCCTGGTCGCCACCAGCCTCTACGACCGCACCGGGTCGGTGCTGCAGGGCTACGACATGGCGTGGCAGTTCAGCAACTACTGGCACACGCTCGACGACTACTGGCGCCCGCTCGTCCGGTCCCTCTGGTACGGCGGCCTGGCCACCCTGATCTGCCTGGCGCTGGGCTACGTCCTGGCCTACGCGATCGCCTTCAAGTCGGGCCGCTGGAAGAACCTGATGCTGGTCCTGGTGATCGCGCCGTTCTTCACCAGCTTCCTGGTGCGCACGCTGTCGTGGAAGCTGCTGCTGCGCGACGACGGCTTCATCGTGAACGCGCTGCAGTTCGTGCACCTGCTCGGCAGCGACGGCCGCCTGCTGGCCACCCCGGTCGCGGTGATCGCCGGCCTGGTCTACAACTTCCTGCCGTTCATGGTGCTGCCGCTGTTCGCCAGCATCGACAAGATCGACCACCGGCTGATCGAGGCGGCCAGCGACCTCTACTCGCGGCCGATCGTCGGCTTCTTCAAGGTCACCTGGCCGCTCTCCTTGCCGGGCGTCGTCTCCGGCACCCTGCTGACGTTCATTCCGGCCGTCGGTGACTACATCAACGCGGAGCTCCTCGGGAGCCCGAAGCAGCGGATGATCGGCAACGTCATCCAGAGCCTGTTCACCGACGCCAACGACTACCCGGCAGCGGGCGCCCTCTCGATGATGCTGATGCTGCTGATCCTGGCGATGGTGCTCTTCTACGTACGCCGGGCCGGCACCGAGGAGCTGCTCTGATGTCCCCGTTGCAGCGCATGGGCCGGTGGGTCGGCCAGCACCTGGTCCTGATGGGCGGGCTGCTCGTCATCGTCTACATGTTCGTCCCGATCTTCGTCGTCGTGCTGATGAGCTTCAACAAGCCGAAGAGCAAGCTGATCTACCGCTTCGACTCCTTCACGCTGCAGAACTGGCTGCACCCCTGCACCGACCAGAGCATGTGCAGCGCGCTGAGCCGCAGCATCCAGATCGGGCTGCTGGCCACGGTGGTCGCGACGGTGCTGGGCACGCTGATGGCCTTCGCCCTGGTCCGGCACCGGTTCGAGGGCCGGGCGGTGGCCAACCTGCTGGTCTTCCTGCCGATGGCCTCGCCCGAGATCGTGATGGGCTCCTCGCTGCTGGCGCTCTTCGTGGCGGCCGGCTTCGGCGGGCAGCTCGGCTTCTGGACCATCCTGATCGCGCACATCATGTTCTGCCTGTCGTTCGTGGTGGTGACCGTGCGCGCCCGGCTGGCGGGGCTGGACAACAACCTCGAACAGGCAGCGATGGACCTCTACGCCACCGAGGCACAGACGTTCAGGCGGGTCACCCTGCCGCTGGTCTTCCCGGGCATCCTGGGTGCGGCGCTGCTGTCCTTCTCGCTGTCCTTCGATGACTTCATCATCACCAACCTGAACGCCGGGAACACGACCACGTTCCCGATGTACGTCTGGGGCGTGGCCCAGCGCGGCGTACCCATGCAGGTCAACGTCGTCGGCACGGTCATGTTCCTGGTCTCGATCGCGATCGTCGTCGGGGCCGAGCTCAACCGGCGACGGCAGGAGAAGGCGCTCGCCTGATGCCCGCGGTGCCCGTTGCGGAGTCGCTGCGGTCGGCCAGCCCGATGCCGTACTGGCTCGACGACCCCGCCCATCCGCCTGTCCTGGCCGGCCTCGCCGGTCCTGACTCCGCCGACCTGGTGGTCGTGGGCGGCGGCTACCTGGGGCTGTGGACGGCTCTGCTCGCCAAGGACCGGAGACCCTCCCGGGACGTGCTGCTGCTCGAGGGCGCGACCTGCGGCCACGCGGCGAGCGGGCGCAACGGCGGCTTCTGCGAGGCCAGCCTGACCCACGGCTTCGGCAACGGCCTGTCCCGCTGGCCGTCGGAGCTGGAAGCCCTCCTCGCGATGGGTCGCGAGAACCTCGACGCGATCGAGCGCACGATCGCCGAGCACGCGATCGACTGCGACTTCGTGCGCGCGGGCTCGCTGGCCGTGGCGACCGAGCCGTACCAGGTCGCCGGCCTGCGCTCGGAGCACAACGAGATGCGCGCGCTCGGCCTGGCCAGCACCTGGCTGGACGCCGACGCGCTGCGCGAGCGGGTGGACTCGCCGACGTTCCTGGCCGGCGTGCACGATCCGGACGGGGCGATCCTCGAGCCCGCTCGGCTGGCGTGGGGGCTGCGGGCCGCGTGCCTGTCGCTGGGCGTGCGGATCGCGGAGCAGACGCCGGCGACCGGGCTCTCGGCCGTGGCCGGCGGAGTCGAGGTGCAGACCGCCGGGGGCCCGGTGCGCGCGGGGCAGGTCGTGCTCGCCACCAACGCGTTCCCGCCCCTGCTGCGGCGGCTGCGGCTGATGACGGTGCCGGTCTACGACTACGCGCTGATGACCGAGCCGCTGAGCACCACGCAGCGCGAGGCGATCGGCTGGCGTGGCCGCGAGGGGATCTCCGACCTCGGCAACCAGTTCCACTACTTCCGCACCACCCGCGACGGGCGCATCCTGTGGGGCGGGTACGACGCGATCTACCACTACGCCAGCGGCGTCAAGGACGAGTACGACCAGCGTGCGGAGACGTTCGAGGCGCTGGCCCGGAACTTCTTCACCACCTTCCCGCAGCTCGCCGGGCTCTCGTTCTCGCACACCTGGGGCGGCGTGATCGACACCTGCACCAGGTTCGCCGCGTTCTACGGCACCGCGCTCCAGGGGCGGGTCGGCTACGCGCTGGGCTTCACCGGCCTCGGCGTCGGCGCGACCCGGTTCGCCGGGGACGTCCTCCTCGACCTGCTCGCCGGCGAGGACACTCCGCGGACCCGCCTGGAGATGGTCCGCACGAAGCCGGTCCCGTTCCCCCCGGAACCCCTCCGCTGGGCCGGCATCGAGGCCACCCGCCGCTCCCTGATCCGCGCCGACGCCAACGGCGGGCAGGAGAACCTCTGGCTCAAGGCGATGGACCGGCTCGGGCTGGGCTTCGACTCCTAGTGGTCGCACCCCGGTGGTTGAGGAGCGAGCACCAGCGAGCGCCTGACCTGGGCGAAAGTGCCTGATCGGTCGCGAATGCGGGCGTGGACGTCCGCCGTCGACGGGGTGACCATGAAGGGACTGCCTAGCAGGGAGGTCCGTCATGACCGGTTTCCTGATCGCCCTCGCCGTGTTCCTCGTCATCGTCATCGCGGTGGGAGTCCGCTACGACCGGCGACAACGCGGCATGAACGCGTCCTCCGGTGGACCGGGCTACACGAAGACCCGGCAGCAGAACCAGTACCGGGCCGACCAGTGGGGTGGGCCCGGCGGAGGTCAGTAGGACGCCGAGTGGGGAGTAGTCAGAGCTGGGCCCAGGCGCGGGTCAGCACGTCGCGGAGGATGGACTCGATCTCGTCGAACACGGCCTGGTCGGCCACGAGCGGCGGCGCGAGCTGGATGACAGGGTCTCCGCGGTCGTCGGCGCGGCAGTAGAGGCCGGCCTCGAACAGGGCGCCGGTGAGGAACCCGCGCAGCAGGCGCTCGCACTCGTCGTCGTCGAAGGTCTCCTTGGTGGCCTTGTCCTTCACAAGCTCGATGCCGTAGAAGAAGCCGTCGCCGCGGATGTCACCGACGATCGGGAGGTCGTTGAGCTTCTCCAGGGTGGCCCGGAAGTCGCCCTCGGTCTCGCGCACGTGCTCGTTGAGCTGCTCGCGCTCGAAGATGTCGAGGTTGGCCATCGCGACCGCGGTGGAGACCGGGTGGCCGCCGAAGGTGTAGCCGTGGGCGAAGGAGTTGTCACCCTTGGAGAAGGGCTCGAAGAGGCGGTCGGTGGCCACCATGGCGCCGAGCGGTGAGTAGCCCGAGGTGAGGCCCTTGGCGCAGGTGATGATGTCCGGCTGGTAGTTGTAGCGCTCGGCGGCGAACATGTGGCCGAGCCGGCCGAAGGCGCAGATGACCTCGTCGGAGACCAGCAGCACGTCATACTCGTCGCAGATCTCCCGGACCCGCTCGAAGTAGCCGGGGGGAGGCGGGAAGCAGCCGCCGGAGTTCTGCACGGGCTCCAGGAAGACCGCGGCTACGGTGTCGGCGCCCTCGAACTCGATGGCCTCGGCGATCCGGTTGGCGGCCCACTGGCCGAACTTGTACTCGTCGTCGGGAGCACCGGTCTGGAACTGCTCGGGCGCCCGGTAGAAGTTCGTGTTGGGCACCCGGAAGGTCGAGGGCACCAGCGGCTCGAACGGCGCCTTCATCCCGGGCAGGCCGGTGATGGACAGCGCACCCTGGGGCGTGCCGTGGTAGGCGATCGCGCGGCTGATCACCTTGTGCTTGGTCGGCTTGCCGGTGAGCTTGAAGTACTGCTTGGCCAGCTTCCACGCGGACTCGACCGCCTCGCCGCCGCCGGTGGTGAAGAAGACGCGGTTCAGGTCACCGGGGGCGTAGCCGGCGACGCGCTCGGCGAGGTCGATCGCACCGGGGTGCGCGTAGGACCAGAGCGGGAAGAACGCGAGCTCGGCTGCCTGCTTGGCAGCCGCCTCCGCGAGCTCGGTGCGACCGTGGCCGGCCTGCACCACGAAGAGGCCGGCGAGGCCGTCGAGGTAGCGGTTGCCCTTGGAGTCCCAGATGTGCACCCCGTCGCCGCGCACGATCGTCTGGACGTCGTGCTTGTCGTAGGACGAGTGGCGCGTGAAGTGCATCCAGAGGTGGTCCTTGGCGGCTTGCTGGCGGGCCTCGTCGTTGCTGGGTTCGGTCATGTTCGGAGCACCTCGGGGTTCGGCTTCGTGGAAGCCTCCAGTCTGCCTGCCGTCGTACGTCGTGGCAAACGATTCAGGGGTCGGGCGCGGCGTACTCGATGGAATCGTTGGTGGATCGGGTCCAGCTCTACCGATTCCGTTGTCGGATGACTACGCTCGCCCGCATGGCCGTCACCAGGTTCCACAACGTCGTCGACGGAGGGCTCGTCGAGGCCGCCTCGGGGGAGACGTACGACGTCATCGATCCCACCACCGGAGAGGTCTACGCGAGTGCCCCGATGTCGGGGCAGGAGGACCTCGACCGGGCCTACGCCGCCGCCGAGCGGGCCTTCGAGCCGTGGGGCCGGACCACCCCGAAGGACCGGGCCGCTGCACTGCTGAAGATCGCCGAGGCCGTCGACGAGCGCGTCGAGGAGATCAACGCCGTCGAGTGCAAGGACACCGGCAAACCGCTCGGCGTGACCATGTCGGAGGAGATGCCCTACGCCTCCGACCACTTCCGCTTCTTCGCCGGCGCCAGCCGTGTGCTCGAGGGCCGGTCGGCGGGGGAGTACATGGAGGACCACACCTCGTTCGTACGCCGGGAGCCGATCGGGGTCGTCGGCCAGGTGACGCCGTGGAACTACCCGCTGCTGATGATGATCTGGAAGGTCGCGCCGGCCCTGGCCGCCGGCAACACCGTGGTCCTCAAGCCCAGCGACACGACCCCGGCGTCCACCACGCTGTTCGCCGAGCTGTGCCAGGAGTTCCTGCCGCCAGGGGCCTTCAACGTGGTCTGCGGCGACCGGGACACCGGCCGCGCCCTGGTCGAGCACCCGGTGCCGCAGATGGTCGCGATCACCGGCTCCGTGCGGGCCGGGATGGAGGTGGCCCGGTCCGCCGCCTCCGACCTGAAGAAGGTGCACCTCGAGCTCGGTGGCAAGGCGCCGGTGATCGTCTTCGACGACGCCGACATCGAGCGCGCCGCCCAGGGGATCGCGGAGGCGGGCTACTTCAACGCCGGCCAGGACTGCACGGCCGCGACCCGGGTGCTCGCCGGCCCCGGTGTCCACGACGACTTCGTGGCCGCGCTGACCGAGGCCGCCCAGGCGACGAAGACCGGGATGCCCGACGACGAGGACGTCCTCTACGGACCGCTGAACAACAGCGACCAGCTCGCCCGCGTGAGCGGCATGGTCGACCGGCTCCCCGACCACGCGAGCGTCGAGACGGGCGGCACCCGGCAGGGCGACCGGGGCTACTTCTACACGCCGACGGTGCTCTCCGGGCTGCGGCAGGACGACGAGCAGATCCAGACGGAGATCTTCGGGCCGGTGATCACGGTGCAGCGGTTCAGCGACGAGGCCGAGGCGCTCCGGATGGCCAACGGGGTCCCGTTCGGGCTCTCCTCCAGCGTGTGGACCAAGGACCACGGCCGCGCGATGCGGATGTCGCGCCTGCTCGACTTCGGCGCGGTGTGGATCAACACCCACATCCCTTTCGTCTCCGAGATGCCGCACGGCGGCTTCAAGCACTCCGGCTACGGGAAGGACCTGTCGATGTACGGGCTCGAGGACTACACCCGGATCAAGCACGTCATGTCCTACATCGGGGCCTGACGTGAGGATCCTCCTGGTGGGTGCCGGCGGCGTCGGCTCCGCGTTCACGGCGATCGCCGCGCGACGCGACTTCTTCGAGCTCTGCGTCGTCGCCGACTACGACGAGGCCCGGTCGGAGAAGGCGGTCGCCGCCCTCGCCGACGACCGGTTCGTGGCCGCGCAGGTCGACGCCTCCGACGCCGGCTTGGTCGAGGCGCTGGCCCACGAGCACGGCGTCACGCACGTGATGAACGCGGTCGACCCGGTCTTCGACATGCCGATCTTCGACGGCGCGTTCGCCGGGGGTGCCGACTACCTCGACATGGCCATGTCGCTGTCCCGGCCGCACCCGAGCACGCCGTACGAGGAGTGCGGCGTGAAGCTGGGCGACGAGCAGTTCGCCAAGGCGGCGGAGTGGGAGCAGGCAGGGCGACTGGCCCTGGTCGGGATCGGCGTGGAGCCGGGGCTCTCCGACGTGTTCGCGCGCTACGCCGCCGACCACCTGTTCTCCGAGATCGACGAGCTCGGCACGCGGGACGGCGCCAACCTCGTCGTCACCGACGACGACGGCAACGAGATCTTCGCGCCCTCGTTCTCGATGTGGACCACGATCGAGGAGTGCCTGAACCCCCCGGTGATCTGGGAGCAGGGCCGGGGCTGGTTCACCACGGCGCCGTTCAGCGAGCCGGAGACCTTCGACTTCCCCGAGGGCATCGGGCCGGTGGAGTGCGTGAACGTCGAGCACGAGGAGGTGCTGCTGATGCCGCGCTGGGTCGACTGCCGGCGGGCGACCTTCAAGTACGGCCTCGGCGACGAGTTCATCAACATCCTCAAGGCGCTGCACGCCCTCGGCCTCGACCGCACCGAGAAGGTGCGCGTCAAAGGCGTGGAGGTGAGTCCCCGGGACGTCGTCGCCGCCGTGCTGCCCGACCCGGCGAGCGTGGGGGAGCAGATGAGGGGCAAGACCTGCGCCGGCCTGTGGGTGACAGGCAAAGGCAAGGACGGACTGCCCCGATCTACCTACCTGTTCCACGTGGTCGACAACGAGTGGACCATGCGCGAGTACGGCCACCAGTGCGTGGTCTGGCAGACGGCCGTCAACCCGGTGATAGCCCTCGAGCTCATCGCCACCGGCGAGTGGTCCGGAGCCGGTGTGCTCGGCCCGGAGGCGTTCGACGCGGTGCCGTTCCTCGACCTCCTCACCGACTACGGCAGCCCGTGGGGCCAGCGGGAAGACCAGCCGGCGACGTGACCAGGTACGGCGCCCAGTTCGGTCCCGACATCACGTTCCTCGGGGTCGACCCCGTGGACCTCGCCGACGCGGAGGCGCTGGCCCGGGCCGACGTCGTCATCGTCGGGGCACCCTTCGACGGCGGCACCAGCCACCGGCCCGGCGCCCGGTTCGGGCCGCAGGCGATCCGGCAGACCGACTACCTCGGCCACGACGGGTCGCGCCCCCACCTGGCGCTGCGCGTCGACGCGCTCAGGGACATCGCGGTCGTCGACGCGGGCGACGTGGAGATGCCGCCGGGAGAGATCGAGAAGGCGCTCGGCAACCTCGAGGACGCGGTCTACGCGGTCGCCTCCGCGGGCGCGATCCCGCTGGTCCTGGGCGGCGACCACTCGATCGCCCTGCCCGACGCGACCGGCGTGGCCCGGCACCTCGGCTACGGTCGCGTCTCGATGATCCACTTCGACGCACACGCCGACACGGGCGACATCGAGTTCGGCTCGCTCTACGGGCACGGCCAGCCGATGCGGCGGCTGATCGAGTCCGGGGCGCTGCGCGGCGACCGATTCCTGCAGATGGGGCTGCGCGGCTACTGGCCCGGGCCGGAGACGCTCGACTGGATGGCCGACCAGGAGATGCGCTCCTACGAGATGACCGAGATCGGGTCTCGCGGCCTGGAGGCTTGCCTGGACGAGGCGTTCGGGATCGCGCTCGACGACTGCGACGCAGTCTTCCTCAGCGTGGACATCGACGTCTGCGACCCCGGCCACGCGCCGGGCACCGGCACCCCGGAGCCGGGCGGGCTGAGCTCGCGCCAGCTGCTCGACGCCGTACGCCGGATCTGCCGCGAGCTGCCGATCGCCGGCATCGACGTGGTCGAGGTGTCCCCGCCGTACGACCACGCGGAGATCACCGCGGCGCTCGCCAACCGGGTGTGCCTCGAGGCGCTCTCGGGTCTGGCGTCTCGTAAAGTAGGGATCACGCACGATCCGGCCGGCCCCCTACTGGAGGGACGAGGCAGATGATCATTGCCGGGACCTTCCCCCGGAGGCCCGAGCGCACCAGGCGCTCGGCGCCCACGGACCCGCCCTCGAACGACCTGCCACCGGACGTGCCCGGCCCGCGCAGCGGCGACGACCCGTCGCCGGAGGTCGACGACGGCTCACCGCGGACGCTGGGGGACGAGACACCGCAGCCAAAGTAAAGTGGACTGGTGGAGTTAAGAAGACGCAGATCCGTGGCCCGCCGGCTCGTCCTGCTGGTCCTCGCGCCGGTGCTGCTGCTCGGCGCCTACAGCGCCGCTCCGGCGCAGGCCGCCCGCACCGCGGACGCCCCGCCCGTCGTACGTGTCGGGACCGAGGGCACCTACCCGCCGTTCACGTACGTCGACCCGCGCACCAACCAGCTGACCGGCTACGACATCGAGGTCGTCAAGGCGGTCGCGAAGAAGACCGGCTGGCAGCTGAAGTTCGTGCAGTCGCAGTTCGACGCGATCTTCGCCGCGCTCGACGCCAAGCGGATCGACGTGATCGCCAACCAGATCACCATCAATCCCGAGCGCCAGGCCCGCTACCTGTTCAGCACGCCGTACACCTACAGCCACGGGGTCATCGTCACGGCGGCCGACAACAAGGACATCCACAGCCTGAAGGACCTGCGCGGGAAGACGACCGCGCAGTCCGCGACCAGCAACTGGTACGAGGTGGCCAAGGAGGCGGGCGCCAAGGTCGAGAACGTCGAGCAGTTCGCCCAGGCCGCGGCCCTGCTGGACCAGGGCCGCGTGGACGCGGTGGTCAACGACAACATCGCCGTGCTCGACTACCTCGCCTCCACGGGGTCGACGAAGGTCAAGATCGCCGGCAACGCCGGGTCGGACGTCGGCAAGCAGGCGCTCACCTTCCGCAAGACCGACACGACCCTGCAGCAACAGGCGGACAAGGCGCTCGCCCAGCTGCGCTCCGACGGCACCCTCAAGAAGATCTCGGAGAAGTACTTCAAGGCCGACGTCTCCGTGGAGAAGTCCGGCACGGTCTCGGTGAAGGGCTCCGACACGCAGCGCAGTCGCTGGGAGGTGCTCCGGCACGAGGCCTGGCCGATGCTGTGGGGCGTCATCCGGGGGACCATCCCGCTGACGGCGATCTCCTTCGTGGTGGGCCTGGCGCTCGGGCTCGCCGCCGCCCTCGCTCGGTTGTCGAGGTCCCGGTTGCTCGACCTGCCCGCGCGCGTCTACATCTCGGTCATCCGCGGGACGCCGCTGCTGGTGCAGCTGTTCGTGGTGTTCTACGGACTGCCCGAGGTGGGCGTGAAGCTGAACAGCTACGTCGCCGCCTGCCTCGCGCTCAGCCTCAACGTCGGTGGCTACGCCGCCGAGACGATCCGCGCCTCGATCCTCTCGGTGCCGCGAGGCCAGTTCGAGGCGGCCACCACGATCGGGATGGACTACCGGCAGACGATGCGCCGGGTCGTGCTGCCGCAGGCGGCGCGGATCGCCGTACCCCCGTTGTCCAACGAGCTGCTCTCGCTGATCAAGGACACCTCGCTGGCCTCCGTGGTGCTGGTGCCCGAGCTGCTGCGGGAGGCCACCGTCGCGGCCTCGGTGAGCGGGCAGTACCTCCTGCTCTACGCCTTCGCGGCCCTCTACTACTGGGTGATCTGCTTCCTGGTCTCCCGGGCCCAACCACCACTGGAACGACGCCTCGGGAGGTACGTCGCATGAGCGAGCCGACAGACGGACGGGCCCCGCTGATCGAGGTGACCGGGCTGACCAAGACCTTCGGCGAGAACACGGTCCTGAAGGGGGTCGACTTCACCACGGGCGAGGGCACGGTCACGGCCCTGCTGGGACCCTCCGGGTCGGGCAAGACGACGGTGCTGCGGTCGCTGAACGTCCTGGAGACACCGGACGCCGGGTTCGTGCGGATCGCCGACGCGTCGGTCGACTTCTCCCAGCTGCCCCGCGACAAGGGGGAGCGGGTGCGCGAGATCCGGGCGCTGCGTGCGCGCAGCGGCATGGTCTTCCAGTCGCACAACCTGTTCCCGCACAAGACCGCCCTGGAGAACGTGATCGAGGGACCGGTGCAGGTCCAGGGGAAGGCCCACGACGAGGCCGTGGCCGATGCCCGCCGCCTGCTCGAGCAGGTGGGCCTCACCGGGAGCGCCGACAGCTATCCGAGCCAGCTCTCCGGAGGGCAGCAGCAACGCGTCGGCATCGCCCGCGCCCTCGCCCTCAAGCCCCAGGTGGTGCTGCTCGACGAGCCCACCTCGGCGCTCGACCCCGAGCTGGTCGGCGAGGTGCTCGGCGTGATCAAGGACCTGGCCCGGCAGGGCTGGACCCTCGCGATCGTCACCCACGAGGTCCGCTTCGCCCGCGACGTCGCCGACCAGGTGCTCTTCCTCGACGGCGGCGTGGTCGCCGAGCGCGGCGGCCCCGAGGTGCTCACCGACCCGCAGGAGGAGCGGACCCAGCAGTTCCTCAGCCGGATCCTGTCGGTGGGCTGACCCGGCTCAGACGAGCCCGAGCACGACCTCCTCGATCACGTCGAGGGCCTCGTCGAGGAGGTGGTCGGGCATCACCAGCGACGGCAGGAACCGCAGGATGTTGCCGTAGGTGCCGCAGGTCAGGGTGAGCACGCCGGCCTGGTGGCAGGCGGCGCTGATCTTGCCGGTGAGGGCGGCGTCGGGCTCGATGGTCCCCGGCTTGACCAGCTCGATCGCGATCATGGCGCCGCGGCCGCGGACCTCGCCGATGGCCGGGGCCTTCTCGGCCAGCGCGCCCAGTCGGGTGAACATCGTCTGCTCGATGCGACGAGCGGCGGCCGGCAGGTCGAGGTCCTCCATGGTGGCGATGGCGCCGAGGGCGGCGGCGCAGGCGACGGGGTTGCCGCCGTAGGTCCCGCCGAGCCCGCCGGCCTGCGGCGCGTCCATGATCTCGGCGCGGCCGACCACACCGGCCAGCGGCAGGCCACCGGCCATGCCCTTGGCGACCGTGACCAGGTCGGGCACGACGCCCTCGTGGTCGCAGGCGAACCAGGCGCCGGTGCGGCACATGCCCGACTGGATCTCGTCGGCGACGAACACGACACCGTTGTCGGTGCACCACTGCGCGACGGCGGGCAGGAAACCCTCGGCGGGTACGACGAAACCGCCCTCGCCGAGCACCGGCTCGATCACCACGCAGGCGATGTTCCCCGCGCCGACCTGCTTCTCGATCACGTCGATGGCGCGGGCCGCCGCCTCGGCGCCGGTGATCTGCACCGGCTCGCGGAACGGGTAGGACATCGGGGCGCGGTAGACCTCGCCGGCGAACGGCCCGAAGCCGTCCTTGTAGGGCGTGTTCTTCGCGGTCATCGCCATCGTCAGGTTGGTGCGGCCGTGGTAGGCGTGGTCGAACACCACGACGGCGCCGCGCCCGGTGTGCGCGCGGGCGATCTTCACCGCGTTCTCGACCGCCTCCGCCCCGGAGTTGAACAGGGCCGTCTTCTTCGCGTGGTCGCCGGGGGTGAGCCTGGCCAGCGCCTCGCAGACCTCGACGTACCCCTCGTAGGGCGCGACCATGAAGCAGGTGTGGGTGAAGGCGGCGACCTGGTCGCTCACCCGTCGTACGACCTCGGGGGCGCTGTTGCCGACGCTCGTCACGGCGATGCCGCTGGCCAGGTCGATCAGCGAGTTGCCGTCGACGTCGATGACCACCCCGCCACCGGCGGCGGCGACGTAGACCGGCAGCACGCTGCCGACACCGGACGCGACCGCGGCGGTGCGACGCTCGTGCAGCGCCCGCGAGCGGGGCCCGGGGATCTCGGTGACCAACCGCCGCTCCTGCGGCAGCTCGGGGCCGCCGGTGAGGTGTGCGGGTGCGGCGGTTTCGGTCGTCATGTGGCCCTCCGGCAACGGATCAGTGTGAAAACGAGCGTCCGCAGGCCAGTATTCGCCGTCCGGGCGGGGAGGACAAGCCGGGGGTGGTGGGGCGGCCGGGGCGGGCTTGGACATGCGAATGTCACTGGAGGGGAGGATGCGGCTCCCAGAGGTCTCAGCAGCGACATTCGCATGTCGATCCGGACCGCGCCCCGCCCACCCACAGCCCGAGGCGACCTACAGCAGCGGACGCAGCGGCTTGAGGATCATCTCGGTGAACCGGCTGTAGACGTCTCGGGCCTCCCACTCCGCGAGAGTGAGCGGGAGGGAGTTGGTCAGGTCGGTCTCGAAGATGCGCTCCATCTCCTCGGCCAGCGCGGCGTCGATGATCTCGACGTTGATCTCGTAGTTGCCGCTCATGCTGAGCCGGTCGACGTTGGCGGTGCCGATCGTCGTCCAGCTGCCGTCGATGGTCGCGGTCTTGGCGTGCACCATGGCGTCGCGGAAGCGGAAGATCTTCAGGTCGGCGTCGAGCATCCGCCGGAAGTAGCCTCGGGAGATCCAGTCGGCCACGATGTGGTTGGACTTCGCCGGGAGCAGCAGGCGTACGTCGACCCCGCGGCTCGCCGCCCCGACCAGCGCGTCCACGAAGCTCTCGTCGGGGATGAAGTAGGCGTGCGTCATCCAGATGTTGCGCTGGGCGCGGTTGATCGCCTCGATGTACATCCCGCGGATCGGGAACATCCACTGCCGCGGGATGTTGCGGTGCACCCGGATGCGCGGCTCCCAGGTCGAGGCCGTCGAGAGCAGCATCGGCGGCTCGCTGCGCCGGAACCTCTTGTTGCGGTGCAGGTTCCAGAAGTCGGCGAAGGCGCGCGCGAGGTCCCACACCCCGGGGCCGGTGATCCGGCAGTGCGTGTCGCGCCACTCGGTGGCGTACGCCGAGCCGAGGTTGTAGCCACCGACGAAGCCGACCGTGTCGTCGACGACCAGGATCTTGCGGTGGTCCCGGCCGTAGCGGCGCAGGTCGAAGAACCGCCAGCCGGCCGAGTAGACGGGGAAGGCGAGCACCTTCACGTTGGACGGGAAGTGCTTGAAGGGCGGGCGGACGACGATGTTGGCGAAGGAG
This sequence comes from Marmoricola sp., assembly GCA_025964795.1. Lineage (GTDB taxonomy): Bacteria > Actinomycetota > Actinomycetes > Propionibacteriales > Nocardioidaceae > Marmoricola. The sequence continues at coordinate 4,851 of JAOPYC010000133.1, read as the reverse complement.
TCGTAGATCACCCGCACCTCGACCCCGCGGTCCGCGGCGTCGATCAGCGCCTTCTTGAACCGCTGCCCGACCGCGTCGCCCTTCCAGATGTAGGTCTCCAGCAGAACCTGCTTCTGGGCCCCGTTGATGGCGGCGAGCATGTCGTCGTAGAGGTCCTGGCCGAAGCTGTACGTCGTCACCGTGCCCTCGCCGACCACCGTCTCCGCGGCCGTCCGGGTCGGGAAGGGCTTCGGACGCTTGCCGCGGCGCCGGTAGGAGTCCACGAGGCTCATCCCGATGGCGACCAGCATGGGGATCCCGAAGATGGTGGACAGCGTCCGGCGTACCACCTGGGCCACGGGGTGGCGCATGTTGATGAGCGGGTGGCGGGCTTGCACGACCTCATCCAAGCAGAGTCGGCCATGGAGCCCGACCGGAGTGTCAGAGGCGGCCCGTACGCTGGCACTCATGCGTCCAGTGACCGATCTCGAGCGCCGGGTGGCGCCCTTCGACGTGCAGTCCGACTACACCCCGTCCGGCGACCAGCCGACCGCGATCGCCGAGATCACCAAGCGGATCCAGGGCGGGGAGAAGGACGTCGTCCTCCTCGGCGCCACCGGCACCGGCAAGACCGCGACGGTGGCCTGGGTCGCGGAGAACCTGCAGCGGCCGATCCTCGTGATGCAGCCCAACAAGACGCTCGCGGCCCAGTTCGCCAACGAGCTGCGGATGCTGTTCCCGGACAACGCGGTCGAGTACTTCGTCTCCTACTACGACTACTACCAGCCCGAGGCCTACGTCCCGCAGACGGACACCTACATCGAGAAGGACTCCTCGATCAACGAGGAGGTCGAGCGGCTGCGCCACTCGGCCACCAACTCGCTGCTCACCCGCCGCGACGTGATCGTGGTCTCGACGGTCTCCTGCATCTACGGTCTCGGCACCCCCCAGGAGTACGTCGACCGGATGCTCCGCCTCAAGGTCGGCCAGGAGATGGACCGCGACGCCGTGCTGCGCCAGCTGGTCGAGATCCAGTACACCCGCAACGACCTCTCCTTCACCCGCGGCACCTTCCGGGTCCGCGGGGACACCCTCGAGATCTTCCCGGTCTACGAGGAGCACGCCGTGCGGGTGGAGTTCTTCGGCGACGAGATCGAGCGGATGATGACGCTGCACCCGGTGACCGGCGAGGTGATCACTGAGGACTCCGAGCTCTACGTCTTCCCCGCGACCCACTACGTCGCCGGCGGGGCGCGGATGGAGCGGGCCATCGCCGGCATCGAGGCCGAGCTCGAGGAGCAGCTGGCCGCGTTCGAGAAGCAGGGCAAGCTGCTGGAGGCCCAGCGGCTGCGGATGCGCACCACCTACGACGTGGAGATGATGCGCCAGGTCGGCTCCTGCTCGGGCATCGAGAACTACTCGATGCACATCGACGGCCGCAGCCGGGGGAGCGCTCCCAACTGCCTGCTCGACTACTTCCCCGAGGACTTCGTGCTGGTGGTCGACGAGTCCCACGTGGCGGTCCCGCAGATCGGCGGGATGTACGAGGGCGACATGTCCCGCAAGCGCAACCTGGTCGACCACGGCTTCCGGCTGCCCAGCGCGATGGACAACCGCCCGCTGCGGTGGGAGGAGTTCCTCGACCGCATCGGCCAGACCATCTACCTCTCCGCGACCCCGGGGAAGTACGAGATCAGCAAGGGCGGCGGCATCGACAACGTCGTCGAGCAGATCATCCGCCCGACCGGGCTGATCGACCCCGAGGTCGTGGTCCGCTCGACCAAGGGCCAGATCGACGACCTGATGCACGAGATCGGCCTTCGCGTGGAGCGCAACGAGCGGGTGCTGGTCACCACGCTCACCAAGAAGATGTCGGAGGACCTCACCGACTACCTGCTCGAGAACGGCGTCCGCACCCGTTACCTCCACTCCGAGGTGGACACCCTCAAGCGCATCGAGCTGCTGCGCGACCTGCGGCTGGGCGACTACGACGTCCTCGTCGGCATCAACCTGCTCCGCGAGGGGCTCGACCTGCCCGTGGTGTCGCTGGTCGCCATCCTCGACGCCGACAAGGAGGGCTTCCTCCGTTCGGACAAGTCCCTCATCCAGACCATCGGCCGCGCGGCGCGCAACGTCTCCGGGCAGGTCGTGATGTACGCCGACCGGATGACGCCGTCGATGGAGCTGGCCATCGACGAGACCAACCGGCGTCGCGAGAAGCAGGTCGCCTACAACCTCGAGCGCGGCGTCGACCCGCAGCCGCTGCGCAAGAAGATCGCCGACATCACGGAGATGCTCGCGCGCGAGGACGAGAACACCCAGGAGCTGCTGCAGACCTGGCAGGGCACGGGTGCGCGTGGCGACAAGAGCAAGAAGGCCCCCGTCCCCGGCCTGTCCAAGATGCACGAGCAGCTGCCGGACACCGCCGGCATCCCGTCCAGCGACCTCGCCGAGCTCGTCCAGCAGCTCTCCGAGCAGATGCGGGCCGCCGCGGCCGAGCTCCAGTTCGAGCTGGCCGCCCGGCTCCGCGACGAGATCTCCGACCTCAAGAAGGAGCTGCGCCAGATGATGGAGGCGACCAAGTGACGTCCGCGGTGAACCTCGAGCTCGTCGAGACGATCCGCAGCGTGCGGTTCACCCCCGTCCGGATCCGCGAGGGCTACGCCATGAACGCGGTCGACGAGCTCCTCGACCAGCTGGAGCGGTCTGCGACTCGTGGCCTGCCGCTCCAGCCCCTCCTCGACGGAGCCCACTTCCCGACCTTCCGGTGGCGTGAGGGATACGACCGGGTCGAGGTCGACGAGTTCCTCGTCGAGATCGGTGCCGCCGCCGCGCTCGGGACCAGCAGACAGGACCAGTGAACGACTCCTCAGGAGGAAGCAGATGAGCAAGGACGTCCAGATCACCTTCGACTGCGCCGACCCGGACGCACTGGCCCGGTTCTGGGTCGAGGTCCTCGGCTACCAGCTGCAGCCGCCGCCACCCGGCTTCGAGACCTGGGACGCGTTCCTGGACTCCGTGCACGTCCCGGAGGACCAGCGCAACACCCGCTCGGCCGCCCTGCCGGTCGACGGCAGCGGGCCGCGGCTCTTCTTCCAGCAGGTGCCGGAGGGCAAGTCCGCCAAGAACCGCGTGCACCTCGACGTACGCGCGGCGCCGGGCCTCGTGGGGGACGAGCGGACGGCGGTCCTGCAGGCCGAGTCCGACCGGTTGGTGGCTCTGGGGGCGTCCGAGCTCTACCGCGTCGAGCCCGACGGGCGGATGGAGTTCGGATTCATCACGATGGGTGATCCCGAGGGCAACGAGTTCTGCCTCGACTGACCTGACCGGCTTCGGGAGCGCCGGAGCCACCCCGTAAAATCTTGGAAGTGACGGCGCCTTCCAGCTCCACCTTCCGCGGACCCTGGGTCGTCTGGGTCGTCGGCCTGCTGGTCTACGTCCTGGCGGTCTTCCACCGGTCCTCGCTCGGCGTCGCCGGGCTCGTGGCCGCCGAGCGCTTCCACATCTCCGCCACCCAGCTGGCGACGTTCACGATGCTGCAGCTGCTCGTCTACGCCGGCATGCAGATCCCGGTCGGGCTGGCGGTCGACCGGTTCGGCTCCCGGAGCGTGCTGTTCACCGGGCTCGTGCTGATGACGGCGGCCCAGGGAGTGTTCGCGTTCGCCGAGTCGTTCCCGGTCGCCCTGCTGGCCCGTGGGTTCGTCGGGATCGGCGACGCGATGACCTTCATCTGCGTGCTCCGGCTGGTCAGCACCTGGTTCCCGCAGCGCCGGATCCCACTGATCACCCAGCTCACCGGCATGCTCGGCCAGACCGGCGCGATCGCGGCGGCGGTGCCGATGACGTGGGCGCTGAGCCACGCCGGCTGGACCCGGGCCTACCTCGTCGCGGCGTCGATCGGGCTTGTCCTGATGGTCGCCGTGCTGCTCCTGCTCCACGACGCGCCCGAGGACCGCAACCTCCGCGGCCCGAGCCTCTCGCCGCGCGCCATCAGGGACAGCCTGGCCGCGTCCTGGGCGCACCCCGGCACCCGGCTCGGCTTCTGGATGCACTTCACCTCGCAGTTCAGCGCCACCACGCTCAGCCTGCTGTGGGGCTACCCCTTCCTCGTGCGCGGGGAGGGCCGTTCGCCGTCGACGGCGGGACTGCTGCTCACGCTGATCGTCATCGCGACCGTGTGCAGCGGCCCCGTCCTGGGTCTGCTCGTCGGCGCCCATCCCTGGCACCGCTCGACGTTCGTGCTCAGCATCGTGGGCGCGATCGTCGCGGTCTGGACGGTGGTCCTGCTCTGGCCGGGCGACGCCCCGCTGCCCCTGCTGATGCTGCTCGCCTGCGTCGTGGGCATCGGGGGACCCGCCTCGATGGTCGGCTTCGACGTCGGGCGGACCTCCAACCCGGCCCACCGCCTGGCCAGCGCCACGGGGATCATCAACCAGGGCGGCTTCCTGGCCAGCCTGACCCTGGTGGTCGCGATCGGCTTCGTGCTCGACTGGCGCACCCCGGGAGGGGGCAGTGCCTACCCGGCCTCGGCCTTCCGCTGGGCGATGAGCGTGCAGTACCTCCTCTGGGCGGTGGGCGTGGTGCAGATCTGGCGCTACCGCCTCCGGGCCCGGGCGCTGGCCCTCCGGGAGCAGGAGGGGACCGCGGAGCGCGACGAGCTGGGCAGTGACCACCAGCCGCGCCTGACCAACGCGGACTGAGCCCCTACTTGCGGTCGCGGACCGTCATCGCGACCAGGCGCGAGATCACCATGGCGACGTAGAGGACCCCGCCGACCTGCTCGAGGATCACCACCGAGCGGGCGTGGCTGCCCGTCGGCAGGATGTCGGAGAGGCCGACGCTGGTCAGGTTGGTGAAGGAGAAGAACAGCAG
>JAOPYC010000093.1 GCA_025964795.1 Marmoricola sp. | reverse complement strand
CCGGTGCGCATCGCCCCGCCGACCCCGAGGTTGAACGGGAGCCGGCAGACGAGGGCGCCCGCCTCGGCCGCGCGGGCCGCGGTGCGGTCCGACGAGCCGTCGTCGACCACGAGGATGTCGATGTCCGGGCAGGCGTTGCGCAGCTCGGTGATGGTGCCACCGACCGATTTCTCCTCGTTCCAGGCGGGGATCACGGCCAGCACCCGGAGCGGCGTGGTCGGAGTGGACATAAGTCGAACTCTAACCAGCGAATCGTGGCGATCCGCTCATCCCACGCCTCCAGTGCGATGATCCCCCGATGCGTGCGCAGGTGGTCGTCCTCGCCGGGCCCTCCGGGTCGGGGAAGTCGCGGCTGGCCGAGCGGCTCGGGCTCCCGGTGCTGCGGCTGGACGACTTCTACAAGGACGGCGACGACCCGTCGCTGCCGCACCTCGACCTCGCCGGCGGCGAGCCGATCGTCGACTGGGACGACCCGGGCTCGTGGAGCTCCGCCGACGCGGTGGCCGCGGTCGACGAACTGTGCCGCACCGGCAGCACCGACGTGCCGATCTACGAGATCGCCGCCAACGGCCGCGTCGGGCACCGGCTGCTGGAGCTCGGCGGCTCGGCGTACTTCGTCGCGGAGGGGATCTTCGCCCAGGAGATCGTCGCCGAGTGCCGGCGCCGCGACCTGGTCGCGGAGGCGCTGTGCGTGACCCAGCACCCGCTGAGGACGTTCGTACGCCGCCTCTCCCGCGACCTGCACGAGCACCGCAAGCCGCCGTTCTACCTGGTCCGGCGCGGGCTGCACCTGCTGGCCGCCCAGCGGGCGGTGGTCGCCCGCGCCGAGCGGCTGGGCTGCCGGGTGGTCTCCCCCGACGCGGCCTACCGACGGGTCAGGACGCTCGTCGCGGGCTCAGGACGCGGCCCGGGTCAGGCGTAGGTGTTCCGCCAGCCGCCGTTGACGCCGCGGCCGCGCATGATGAGCACCGCCTCGGTGCGGCTGCGCGCGCCGAGCTCGTCGAGCACGTTGCGCACCTCGCGCTCCACCGTCTCCACAGGGACGCGCAGCGCCTCGGCGATCGCGTCGTCGTCCTCGCCCACGCAGATCCGCCGGGCGACCTCGAGCTGGCGCTCGGTCAGCGGCGGTTCCTCGCCGGGCGGCAGGATCGGCCGGCACAGCGGCTCGGTCGCCCGCCAGAGGTCGGTCACCGACTGCACGAGGTGGGGAATGGTGGTGTACCAGGACGTCCGCTGACCGGCAGCGTCGTCGGGTCCGCCGACCATGGCCTGGCGCCCGTCGATCACCATGGCGCGCAGGAAGGTCGGCCCGAGCCGCGCCGAGGGGTATATGGAGGGCAGCAGCGGGTGCGTCCGGACGGTGATCGGCCGGGTGATCAGCTGCGGCTCGACGCCCCGCAGCCGCGCGCCGCGGGCAAGGACGACGCCCGGCTCCTCGGGGTCGTAGGCGTACTCCGGCTGCATCACCCAGACCGAGCGGGTGGCGGCCGGGGCGATGCGGCGCATCTGCAAGACCACGGCGTCGAGCCCGACGAGGTGCTGCACGGCGCTCCCGCGCTCGCGCGCCGCGGTGGCGAGGTCGTCCAGCAGGTGGGTCACCCGTGTGCGCAGTGCGGTGATCTCCGCGGGCTCGTCAGGGGGCGCGAGACGTTGCCAGGCTTCCACGGCTGCGATGCTCCCAGATCAGGCCAAGAACTCGGGTACCGATCCATCGATGTTTTGCGGACCAAGACTCACCCGCCGCCTCCTCCGGGGCGGGCGAGGGCGGCGTAGCCCGGCTTGATGACGTCCTCGATGAGGCGCAGTCGCTGGTCGAAGTGCGTGAACGCGGACTTCATGGCGTTCACGGTGACCCAGCGCAGATCGGAGAGGTCCCAGCCGAAGGCCTCGACGAGCGCGCCCATCTCCTTGCTCATCGAGGTGCCGCTCATCAGCCGGTTGTCGGTGTTGACCGTCACCCGGAAGCGCAGCTCGGCGAGCAGGCCGATCGGGTGCTCGGCGATGGACGCCGCCGCGCCGGTCTGCACGTTGGAGTGGGGACACAGCTCGAGCGGGATCCGCTTGTCGCGGACGTACTGCGCCAGCCGACCGAGGTGCACCGCTCTCCCGGAGCCGGTCGAGGGGTCGTCGTCGACACTGATGTCGTCGATGATGCGGACCCCGTGGCCGAGCCGGTCCGCGCCGCACCACTGGATCGCCTGCCAGATCGACGGCAGCCCGAACGCCTCGCCGGCGTGGATCGTGAAGTGGGCGTTCTCCCGCTGGAGGTACTCGAACGCGTCGAGGTGCCGGGTGGGCGGGTAGCCGGCCTCGGCACCCGCGATGTCGAAACCGACCACGCCGTCGTCGCGGTGCTGGACGGCGAGCTCGGCGATCTCGCGGGACCTCGCCTGGTGGCGCATCGCGGTCAGCAGCTGCTTGACGACGATCCCGGGCCCCGCCGTCTGGGCGGCCATCCCCTCGTCGAACCCGTCCTGCACGGCGCGGACGACCTCCTCGAGGGTGAGGCCGCCCTCCAGGTGCTGCTCGGGGGCGTAGCGGACCTCGGCGTACACCACCCCGTCGGCGGCCAGGTCCTCCACGCACTCCCGTGCGACCCGGGTCAGGTGGTCCGCCCGCTGCATCACCGCCACGGTGTGGTCGAAGGTCTCCAGGTAGCGCACCAGGGAGCCGCTGTCGGCCGACTCCCGGAACCACCGCCCGAGCGACTCCGCGTCGTCGGCGGGCAGGGTGTGCCCGGCCTCCGCGGCCAGGTCCACGATCGTCGCCGGGCGCAGTCCCCCGTCGAGGTGGTCGTGGAGCAGCACCTTCGGGACGGCCCGGATGAGGTCGGGGCCCAGCCCGGGCGACGGCGCGGTAGGTTCGGGAACGGTTGTCACAGCTGCCATCCAACACCAGCCACATGAGGAGCGTCGTCCATGCGCGTGTTCAGCTCGTTCGAGGAGATCGAAGCCGCCACCGGTGAGGAGATCGGCACCACCGACTGGGTGGAGATCACCCAGGAGCGCGTCGACCAGTTCGCGGAGGCCACAGGCGATCACCAGTGGATCCACGTCGACGTCGAGAAGGCGAAGGACGGACCGTTCGGCGGCACGATCGCCCATGGCTACCTGACGCTGTCGCTGGTGCCGTGGCTGGGCAGCCAGGT
>JAOPYC010000075.1 GCA_025964795.1 Marmoricola sp. | reverse complement strand
AGCAGGAACTCGACGGTGCCGGCGTTGCGGTAGCCGATCTCGGTCGCGAAGCGCACCGCGTCGGCGCACATCCGCTCACGGATGTCCGCGTCGAGGTTGGGAGCAGGGGCGATCTCCACGACCTTCTGGTGCCGCCGTTGCACCGAGCAGTCGCGCTCGAAGAGGTGGATCACGTTGCCCTCGGCGTCGGCGAGGACCTGCACCTCGATGTGCCGTGGGTTGACCACGGCCTCCTCGATGAACACCGTCGGGTCGCCGAAGGCTCCGTCGGCCTCGCGCATGCAGGTGTCGATGGCGTCCCGGAGGTCCTTCTCCTCCTCGACCTTGCGCATGCCGCGGCCGCCACCGCCGGCGACGGCCTTGACGAACAGCGGATAGCTCAGGCTCTTCGCGTCCTCCATCAGCGCGTCCAGGTCGTCGTTGGGCGGCACCGAGTCGAGCACGGGTACGCCGGCCGCCTTGGCCGCGGCGATCGCCCGTGACTTGTTGCCGGTCAGCTCGAGCACGTCGGAGGTGGGGCCGATGAAGGTGATGCCGGCGTTGGCGCACGCCTCGGCCAGGTGGGGGTTCTCGGACAGGAAGCCGTAGCCCGGGTAGACCGCGTCCGCCCCGGCCCGCGCGGCCACCTCGACGATCGCGTCGGGATCCAGGTAGGCCCGCACCGGGTGCCCGCGCTCGCCGATCTCGTAGGCCTCGTCGGCCTTCATCCGGTGCTCGGACCACCGGTCCTCGTAGGGGAACACGGCCACGGTTCGTGACCCGATCTCGGTCGCGGCCCGGCACGCCCGGATCGCGATCTCGCCACGGTTGGCCACCAGGATCTTGGAGAACATGCCCCTGAGGCTAGTGCTGGTCGGCGCGCGACCCCTGGGGTCGTGTCCGGGGTGGTGGGAACAGAGGGCGCACCGCCTGCCGCAGACCCCGGAATATGCGCCTACCCTCAAGTAATCTTGGGTCATGACCACGCAGCCGAACGACCCCGCGGAGTTCCTCCCGCGGCGGCGTCCGTCCCAGGAGCGGAGCCGGCGTCGCTTCGACGACATCCTGCGCGCGGCCAGGGCCCTGCTCGTCGAGGTCGGGTTCGAGGCGTTCACCTCCGAGCAGGTGGCGTTGCGCGCCGGGGTGCCGATCGGGTCGCTCTACCAGTTCTTCGGCAACAAGTTCGCGATCATCTGCGAGCTCGACCGGCTCGACACCGTCAACGTGCAGGCCGAGCTGGAGAAGTTCGCGGGCGAGATCCCGAGCCTGGACTGGGCGCAGCTGCTCGAGAAGCTGCTCGACCACCTGGCTGCGCTCTGGCGCACCGACCCGTCGCGTCGTGCGGTCTGGCTGGCGATGCAGGCGACCCCGCCGACCCGCGCGATCGCCGCCGAGCACGAGCGCGAGCTCGCGGCGCAGGTGACCCGGCTGCTGGCTCCCCTGACTCCCGGCTCGAAGATCGCCCAGCGCCAGGTGATCGCCGAGGTGCTCGTGCACGTGACCTACTCGATGCTGAACTTCTCGATACGCGACGGGCAGTCGCACCCGGACGCCGTCGTCCAGCTCAAGACGATGCTGACCGGCTACCTGATGGCTGCCGAGTCCGACGCCGCGCGGAAGAAGCTGTCCTCGACCTGACCTCGTCGGGGACTCCGTCGTACAGCCTCGAGCAGGGGTTCATCGCGCCGGACGCCACGTAGTAGACGTTGGTGACCACGAACAGCACCACGCCGGTGAGGATGAACAGGACCTGGGTCAGCGCGGGCACGACGTCGATCGGCAGCGAGTAGGCCATCACCCAGCGCAGCACCGCGTCGAGCAGGGTGCCGATTCCCCAAGCCACACTGGCGATCCGCCACATCCGGCGCCAGCGGGGCGCCTGCTCCCAGAGGCCGTCCCAGTCGGACGGCCAGCCGAAGCGGCCCTCGCCGACCGCGCGGGCGAGGTGGAAGGCGAGCGGCCGCGCGGCCCAGCAGCTGGCGATGAACCAGAGTCCCACGGCGCCGGTGACCCAGGCGTCCTTGGCCAGCAGGAAGCGCGGGCTGCCGGCGATGAGCGCCACGAGCGTGCTCAGCACGAGCACCGCGGTCATGAACGCGGCGACCTCGTCGAGCTTGCGGTCGCGGACCAGGGTGACGGCGGCGCTGACCAGCGAGGCCAGGGCGCCGGCGAGCAGCGAGAGGTAGGCGCTCACCCCCGCGGCCCGAAGGGCGTAGTAGAGCGCGACCGGGACCAGGAAGTCGAGGGCGCCCAGGGTGTAGCGCAGCCAGCGGGGCCGGGTGCTCATGCGGCCCTCACCCCGCGCAGGTAGAGCTCCACGAGCTCGGCGCCGTAACGGTCGCAGTCGAGGTCCGGCTGGGCCGCGAGCATGAATGGCAGGCCCTCGATGGCTCGCTGGATGGCGCCGGCCACGCTCGGTACGTCGAAGGCGCGGAACTCCCCGGTGGACTGGCCGTGGCGGAGCAGGGCCTCGAGCGGGATCTCGGTGGGCTTCTGCTGTCCCGGGAGCCCGGCGGACCCGAGCACGATCTGCAGGAGCGCCTGCATCTGAGCGCGGTGCTCGTCGATGAAGCCGACGTTGCCCTCGATGTAGGCGCGCAGGATCGCGGTGGCGTTGCCCGCGCCGGCCTCGTCCTCGGCGGCGTCGATCGCCGCTCCGACGTACGCCGCGATGGAGGCGAGCACGTCCTGCACGACGGCCTTGATGAGCTCGTCCTTGCCGGCGAAGTGATAGCTGATCAGCCGGGTGCTGGAGAGACCGGCGTGCTCGGCGATGCGCGCGAACGTCGCCTGGCCGAACCCGTCGGCGGCGATCACCTCGATGGTGGCGGCGACGATCTGGGCCCGGCGGGCCGTGGAGGCGAGTGTCGGTTCCGCCGGGGTTACTCGCATGAGTAAAGAATGGCTAGGGTGAGTAAATCCGTCAAGGGTGGTGCCCGGCCTCGTCGTACGGAAGGGACAAAGCGGGTGGGGTTCTCAGCCGAAGCTGTTGCTTCTCACCCGAAGCTTCGGCTGATAAGTGAAGGTTTCCCCGGTTAACCGGGGAAACCTGCAAGACCCACCCACCTGCCGGGGCGCCCCGTCACGCCCCGGTCGGTCAGAGGTGGGTCAGGCGAGGGGAGCCGACTGCTGGAGCACGACGAACGCGACGGCGATGTCGGCCGCGGGGTCGTGGGAGAGCGAGACGAGCACGTCGTAGCCTGTCATCGCCCGGGCGATCTCGCCGTGCAGGCGGATGGCGGGGCGGCCCCAGGCGTCGGTGCGGACCTCGATCTCGCGCAGGTCCACGTGGATGGGGTCGATGACCTCGGGGTGACCGAAGCAGGTGCTCGACCACGCCTTGATCACGGCCTCCTTGGCCGCCCAACGCGCAGCCAGGCTCTCGGCTTCGAGACGGGAGGGCGAACCGCCCTCGCCCTCCGACTCATGGCCGCGCCTGGCTGCGCGCTTCTCACCGGGCGTGAACGCACGGGAGAACCTGGTGCCGGGCTCCGCGAGCTGGTCGGCGAAGGCGGAGATGCCGACGACGTCGACTCCCACCGCCGCGTTGCCGACCGAGAGCTCCGGTCCCGACGAGAGCTGCTCGCTCATCGAGCAGCCCGTGCGTAGACCCCGTCCTCGCCGAGGCGAGCGGCCGGGTCGACCAGCATCGCGCTCTCGTCGGCCTTGGTCAGCGCCACCGAGCTGTCGGCGAAGCGACGCTGCTCGGGCTTCTTGTAGAGCGGGTCACCGCCGCACATCGCGTCCAGCCGGCGGGCCTCACCGGCGACCAGGCGAGCCGAGGCCGCCTGCAGCCAGGTCTCGCGCTGCTCGGGGGAGAGCGCGGCCACGAACGCACCGGGGTGCGCCACCGCGACCATCGCGGACACGTGGCCGAAGCCGAGGCTGGTCAGCAGGCCGGCGCGCATCGGCCCCGTCTGCAGCGACTGCCGCAGCCAGACCAGGTGCTGGTTGACGGCCAGCTCCTCGTCGACGCAGTCCAGGCCGCGGTTCGGCGGCAGGACGCCACCGGCCAGCATCTGGCACAGCCCGATCAGCTGGAAGGCGGCGGCGCCGCCCTTGGCGTGACCGGTCAGCGACTTCTGGCTGACCACGTAGAGCGGCGAGCCCTTCGAGCGGCCCAGCGCCCGGGCGAGCTTCTCGTGCAGCTGCGACTCGTTGGGGTCGTTGGCGCCGGTCGAGGTGTCGTGCTTGGACACCACGGCCAGGTCGTCGGCCCCGAGGCCCAGCGTCGCGAGGCCCCTGGCCAGCGGCGACTCGCTGCCGCCGATGCCGGCGCCGAGGGCACCGAGGCCCGGAGCCGGGATCGAGGTGTGGATGCCGTCGGCGAAGGAGCCGGCGTAGGCCACGACCGCGAGCACGGGCAGGCCGAGCTCGAGTGCCACGTCACCGCGGGCCAGCACGACGGTGCCGCCACCCTGGCCCTCGACGAAGCCGCCGCGACGGCGGTCGTTGGGCCGGCAGATGTGCCGCTCCTCGATGCCCTTGGCGAGCATCTCGGCGGTGTCGGCGGTCGCGCTCATGTTGCCGAACCCGAGGATGCCCTCGATGCCGAGGTCGTCGAACCCACCGGTCACGACCACGCTCGCCTTGTCGAGGCGGATCTTGTCGACGCCCTCCTCGAGGCTGACCGCCGCGGTCGCACAGGCGGCCACGGGGTGCACCATCGCGCCGTACCCACCGAGGTAGGACTGCACGGTGTGCGCCGCGATCACGTTGGGCAGCGCCTCCTGCAGGATGTCGTTCGGCGGCTGCTCACCGAGCAGCGCGTCGACGTACATCTTGCGGGTGGACTGCATGCCGCCGATGCCGGTGCCCTGGGTGTTCGCGAACTTGGTCGGGTGGATCCAGCGCAGCAGCTCGGCCGGCTCGAAGCCCGACGAGATGAACGCGTCCACCGTGGCCACCAGGTTCCAGGCGGCCAGCCGGTCCGTCGACTCGGTCATCGAACCGAGGCCCCAGACCTTCGGGTCGAACCCGTCGGGGATCTGCGCACCGACGAAGCGGGAGAGCTTGAACCGGCGCGGCACCCGCATCTCACTGCCGGCCAGTCGGGTGACCAGCCAGTCGCCGTCCTCGGTCGGGGTGATCCTGGTGTGCTTCGGCGAGGCCTCGACCATCGCGTCGGCCTCGTCCCGGGTGCGTACGAGGAACGAGGTGTCCTGCTCGAGGAACACCGGCACCATCAGGGGCGCCGTGCCGTCGACCAGGGAGCCGTCGTCGCGATAGCTGCGGATGCCGACGCTGTTCTCGATCTGCTCGCCGTACTTCTCGACCACGTCGGCCTCGCTCAGCGGCTCGCCGCTCGCGACGTCGTGCCAGCCGGCGACCGGCTGGTGCTCCCAGACGATGAGCCCGGTCGTCCACGCCAGCTCGATCACGCCCGCCGGGGACAGCGTGTCCTCGACCTCGAGCTCGAAGCGGGTCCGCGAGGACCCCACGGGGCCGAGCTCGCCGGCGCCGACGATGACCACCAGGTCCTCGGGACGGGCCTTGATCGACGGCCAGTCCATCGTGGGCTGCGCGACGGAGTAGCCCGCCGGGTGGGTCAGCGCCAGCAGCGCGTCGTCGGACTCGTCCTCCGAGGTCGACGCGGCCGCCTCGGCGGCCTCCCGAGCATCGCGAGCCAGGGCCGCGAGGTCCAGGTCGGCCTCGCCGAGCCCGCCGGTCAGGTCGGCCACGAGCGGTGCGTCCGCGGCGGCCGAGCGGGACTCGGTGGTGCACAGGTCGAGCAGCTCGGTCGCCATCTCCTGCGGCGACCAGGTGCGTACGCCGGCCGCGGTGACGGCGTCGACGAGCGGGTCGTTGTGACCCATCAGGCCGGTACCGCGTACCCACCCGATGTGGGCGTGGGCCAGCGAGACGCGCTGGGCCCAGTCCTTCTCGGCGTGCCAACGGGTGACGAAGGCGTCGAACGCGGCCTTGGCCTCGCCGTAGGCCCCGTCGCCGCCGAAGGTGCCGCGGTTGGGCGAGCCCGGGAGGACGACGTGCAGGCGGCGGCCGATCTTGTGGTCGGCGCCGTGCGCCGCCAGACCTGTGACCAGGCGCTCCACGCCCCAGACGAGGACGCGGAACTCGACCTCGGCGCGGGGGCCGGCGTCGGCCGCGGTGCCCTGCACCGACGGGGCGGCGAAGGGGAAGACCAGCGTCGGAGACAGGGCCGGGCGCAGCTCGGTGTTCTGACCACCGGCGGACTCCACCACGGGGGAGGTGATCCACTCGACCAGCGCGTCGACGTCGGCGTACGACGCCAGGTTGGCCGGCAGCACCCACAGGGTCGCGCCGGTCGCGGCGTGGTCGCGGTAGAGACCGCGGAAGAACGCGAGGCGCTCCTTGTCGAGCCGCGAGGTGGTGGCCACTACGGTGGCTCCGCCACGCAGCAGGTCGGCCACGACGGCACCGGCGATGGAACCGGGCGCAGCGCCGGTCACGACGGCCACGTCGCCGCTCCACTCGCCCTCGCCGTCGGTCGCGGAGGTTGCGTCGTCGTAGAAGGACACCAGGTCGGTGCGCTTCTCGCGACGGGCGCGGTCCAGCCACCAGGCGGCCTGCGTGCGGGCGGCCTCGTCGAGACCGGTGAAGCTGCGCTCGCGCGCCGCCTCGTCGCCGGTCCAGACGCGGGCGAAGTCCTCGCGGACCGAGGCCCAGCGGTCGTCGAGCAGCACGGCGCGACGGGCGTCGAAGCTCGGCGAGACCTTGCGGGCCCAGTCCGATCCGAGCTCGGACTCGACGAGCTTGACCAGCTCGGCGTCGAGGTCCTCCTCGGTCGCGGCGACGCCCTCCTCGGCGAGACCGAGCTTGCCCAGCAGGTGCCGCGCGGTCGAGGCGAGGATGCCGTCCTTGCCGGCGATGGTGTCGCTGAGCTCGTCGAGCGCGGCGGAGTCGACGGTGCCACCCTCGCCACCGGCGGCGGCGGGCATGCTCACCGAGACGCCCTGGGCGGAGCCGACCTGCTGGACCGCGTGGTCCACGACCGAGTTGAGGTCGCTCAGGTCGCCCCCCACATCAGATTGCGTGTAGCCGAGCGAGCCGCCTCGGGTCGACGAGCCGTCGCGGAGCCCCGCGGCGAGCTCGGCGGAGACGTGCGTGACCCAGCCGGGGCCGAGCTGCCAGGTGTCACGCACCCGGTCGGCGATGGCGGCGGACTTGGCGCCGGCGGCACCCGCGAACTTGCGCAGCTGCTCGCTGACGGCCTCGGTCAGCACCGGGCCGAACGCGGAGTAGTTGCGGGCCAGCTTGGTCACCGTGACGGCGAGCGCGGACCAGTCGGCCTCCGCCGCGCCGTCGATCGCACCGAGGGAGAGCTCGGCACCGAGGTCGACGAGCAGCTGGTTGCGACGCGAGGAGACGCCGTCGCACAGCGCCTCGATCGTGTCGGCGGAGCCGATCTGCTCGGGGCGGACCTTGGTCCGCAGCGCGGCCAGGGTGCGGGTCGCGTCTGCTGCGGTGTAGCTCAGGTCCGCGGGACGGTCGGCTCCGGCGGCGGCCACGGGGGCCGCGGGGGTAGCGGCCTTCTCGGTGGCGGGGGCGGCCTCGGCCGTCGGGGCCTCGGGCGCCTCCTCCTCCGGCTCGTCGTCGGGCATCGGGGTGTCCGTGGCGAAGACGACCGCCGCGTCACGCGAGGAGTTCACGATCTTCGGCGCGATCCCGTCGTACGAGGGGAGCTTGGTCGTCTGCGCGGCCAGGTTGGCCAGGGTCGGCGCGTTGGCCACGCCCACCTCGACGAACTGCTCCATGCCGAGGCCACCCTGCTCGGGCGAGCCGAACAGCAGGTCCTGGGTCTCGATCCAGCGCACCGGGCTGGCGAACTGCCAGGCCAGCAGCTCGATCAGCAGGGCGCGGCCGAGGCGGGCCGGGTCGGCCTCCCAGGTGGCCCAGTCCTCGAGGACGGGCTTGAGCAGCGGGGAGTCGACGAGGTCGGACACCTCCTGCACGTAGGCCCGGTCGAGGGTGAACAGCCGCGGCACCAGGTTGGGGATGTAGCGGCCGATCAGCACCGAGGGGTCGATCGCCTCGGGCAGCAGGGCGTCGAGGCGCTCGCGGAAGTCGTCGACGCCGGCGTGCAGCTCCGAGGAGTGGAACGGGACGTCGATGCCCGGGACCAGGATGTAGGCGGGCTTGCCGCCGACGCGCTCCCGGCGCTCCTCGATCGCCTTCTCGAGGGCCTCGAGACCGGCGACCGTGCCGGCGATGGCGTACTGCGAGCCGCGCAGGTTGTAGTTGACGATCTGGATGAACTCACCGGTGCGCTCGGACAGCTCGGCCACGAAGCCGGCGACCTCGTCGTCGGCCAGGTCGGCCTGCGAGGGACGGATCGCGGCGAGCCGGTAGTTGCTCCGGCCCTTCGCGTCGCGGGGGACCAGGTGGTGCATGGCCATGCCGCGGCGGAACACGATCTCCAGCAGGGCCTCGAGGGGCAGGATGCCGGTGACGGCGGCGAGGGCGTTGTACTCCCCCACCGAGTGGCCGCACGTGATGGCGTCCTCGACGAAGACACCCTCCTCGCGCATCTCGGCGACCTGGGCCACCGCGAGGGTCGCCATGGCGACCTGGGTGAACTGGGTCAGGAAGAGCACGCCGTCGGGGTGGCGGTGGAGCTCACCATCGGCCCACAGCTCGATCGGGTTGTCGCGGACGACTGCGAGGATCGAGAACCCGAGGGCCTCGCGGGTGTGCTTGTCGGCGCGGTCCCAGACCTTGCGGGCGGCGGCCGAGCGGGTGCGGGCCTCGAGGCCCATGCCCTGGCTCTGGATGCCCTGGCCGGGGAAGGCGTACGTCGTACGCGGTGCCGCGACGACCGCCTGGGCGACCATGGCCAGCTCGCCGTCGGCGCGGCAGGTGACCTCGACGACGGTGTCGCCACCGAGGACGCCGGTGCGCTCGACGGTGACCTCCACCTCGGCGCCGGGCAGCAGCGGGGCGACCCAGCGGGTCAGCCAGCTGCGGATCGGCCGCGGGTGGTGCGTGGCGCCGACGGAGGCGGCGGCGCGCTGGGCCACGGCGGAGAGCCACATGCCGTGCACGATCGGCCCGTCGAAGCCCGCGAGGCGGGCGGCGGCGAGGTCGGTGTGCAGCGGGTTGCGGTCACCGCTGACCGCGGCGAAGGCGCCCATGTGGTGCGGGGCCGTGACGGTGAAGCGGTCCATCCGGGCGCGGGGCTTCTCCTCGGCACCGGTGGCCAGCGGCTGGGGAGCCGTGAGCTCGTCGGCACCGACGCGGCCGCGGACCATGAAGCGCTCGTGCAGCGTGGCGACGAGGGTCTCGCCGGTGACGATCCGGACGTCGACGGAGATCACCTGGCCGGCGGTGGTGTCGAGGACACCGGCACGCGAGGCGGTGATGGTCAGCTCGGTCTCGGTGGTGGGTACGACGCCCGCCAGCTCGATGCGGTGGTCGAGGTGCACCAGGTCTAGGAGGCCCTCGACGGCACCGATGCAGGCGAACACGGCGGGCCAGGCGAGGCCGACGAGCGCGTCGGGGACGGCCTGCTCCTGCGGGTCGGCGACCGCGTCGCCGCGGCGGGACCGGGTGGGGCTGGTGACGCCGATGTGGTCGGCGGCCAGGTCGGGGGACCAGGTGGTCTCGAGGACGGCGCTGCCGTTGACGACCTGGGGCAGGGTGCCGCCGGCGGTCAGGGCCAGCAGGGCGCCCATCGCCTCGGTGGCGGACTCCTGCGAGATGACCGGCAGCCGACCGCTCGCGACCCCGGACAGGTCGACGCGCAGCTCCAGCCCACCCCGGGAGAGGGGGACGCGCAGAACCGCGGCGTCGTCGCCGTCGGGCACCAGCTCGGAGGAGGTGTCCTCCAGGCGGTGCAGCGGGTTGGGGACCACACGACCGGACCACACCACGTCCAGGGAGGAGAACGCGGCGTCGATCGTGGTGGTCCCGGCACCCACGGTGCTCCGGCTCACGGCTGCCTGGGAGGTTCCGCCGCGACCGTGCAGGTCGTCGACGATCGCAGCCTCGAACCGGTCGAGCAGGTCGGCCACCGGCTCGTCCACCACGGTGATCCCACCCACGGCCACAGGGCCGGGGATGACGATGACCTGGTCGGCGCCGTAGGACTCGTCGTGGGCCTGCCACAACGAGTCGGACCTCCACCAGCGGCGGACGTCGGCGTCGATCACGGGGACGAAATTGACCGGCTTGCCCGGGCGGCGGCAGATCTCCAGGAAGAACTGCACGTCGGCGGGGTGCAACCGGCAGTCGGTGGCCTCGGGGTAGGTCGCCACGAGCGTGTCGATGGCGTCCGAGGGGCGTTCGGGGTCGGTGACGAGGCGCTCGATCGGGCCAGAGGTCTCGGGGTGCACCCGGGCGAGGGCGCGGTCGAACATCGCCTCGAAGCGGTTGCGGAAGGTGATGTCCAGCCAGGCGGCGGAGCCGGATCCAGTGATCGGGTCGGCCGAGGTCCCCGGGCCGGAGAGCTCGACGTAGCGGCGCAGCCACTGCTCGTAGGTCATCTCCGCGACGTCGCCGAAGTAGGGCTTGGCCGTCCCCGCCATGGCGGCGACGAGCTCGTCCTTGCGCTCGGTGGCGGCCTCGAGGTCGCCGGCGACCTGGTCGAGGACGCGCCCGCAGCGCGAGGCCGCGTTGTCGATCTCGTGGATGTCCGCGCCGAGCTGGCTGCGGCCGGAGGTCACGTCGCCGTTGCTGCGGCCGGCCCCGACCCAGCCCCCGTTGACGGAGGTGCTGATGCCGGGTGTGTCCACGAGCAGCTGCTTGACCGCGGCGGAGGTGGTGGCCTCCTTGGTGGCCATCGCGGCGGTGCCGATGAGCACGCCGTCGACGGGCATCGCGGTCTCGTCGTACGCCGTGGCCCAGGCGCCGGTCAGGTAGGCGACCGCGCGGTCCGGCGTACCGATGCCGCCGCCGACGCAGACGACCAGGTTGTCGACCGAGCGCAGCTCGGGGTACGTCGCGAGCAGCAGCTCGTCGAGGTCCTCCCACGAGTGGTGTCCCCCCGCGACACCGCCTTCGATGTGGGCGATGACCGTGGTGTCGACCTCACGGGCGATCGCGAGCACCTGCTTGATCTGCTTCACCGTGCCGGGCTTGAACACGACATGGCTGATCCCGGACTCGTGCAGGTCCTCGATGATCGCGACGGCGTCCTCGGTCTCGGGAATGCCGGCGCTGATCACGAGGCCGTCGAGCGGGGTCCCCGCGAGCCGGGCCTTCTGCACGAGTCGCTGGCCGCCGACCTGGAGCTTCCAAAGGTAGGGGTCCAGGAACAGGGTGTTGAACTGGGCGGTGCGGCCCTCGTCGAGGAGGTCGCCCAGGCGAGCCAGGTTGGCCGCGAAGATCTCCTCGGTGACCTGGCCGCCACCGGCGAGCTCGGCCCAGTGGCCGGCGTTGGCCGCCGCGGCGACGATCTCCGGATCGACGGTGGTGGGGGTCATGCCGGCGAGCAGGATCGGCGACTTGCCGGTGAGGCGGGTGAACGCGGTGTCGACGACGGGCTGGCCGTCGCCGCGGTCGATCAGCTTGGGGGCGTACGCCGACCAGTCGGCCGCCTGCGGCACCGAGACGCCGGTGGTGAACAGCTGGTCGCGGCCCTTGGTGGTGGCGGCGGGGATGACGGTGACGCCGCGCCCGCGCAGGGACCGGCCGGTCATGTTGGCGGAGAGGTCGGCCGGGCCGAGGTCGACGACCCAGTGGGTCTCGGGGCCGACGGCGTCGGCCAGCTCACGCGGCCAGTCGACGGTCTCGAGGCAGATCGCGTGCGCGAGGTGCTCGGTGAGGCCGGCGTCGAGGCCGCACGCCACGGCCCAGTCACGCGCCATGGCGACGGCGGGGGCGAGGGCCGGGTGGTGGAAGCCCAGGGCGACCGGGACGGGCTCGACGGTCGGGGCGAAGGCCCGCCCACCGCGGGACTTGGCCTCGATCTCGGCGGCCTCGACGGCGGCGCGCTTCTCGATGGCGGTGCGCACCCGGCGCAGGGCGGCGGTGGTGCCGCTGACGACGACGCGACGGGGGCCGTTGATGGCGGCGACCGTGGCGGCGTCGCCCTCCTCGGAGATGGCGGCCACGAGCTCGCGGACCTCGGCGAGGGTGGCACCGCTGACGGCGAGCATCGGGGAGTCCTCGCCGTGCGGCACCAGGCCGGCGCGACGGCCGACGATGGAGGTGGCGGCGCCGATCAGTCGGGCGATGGCCATCAGCTGGACGTCGCTGCTCTCGTCGCCGTCGCGGCGGCCGGCGAGCGCGGCGACGCCGATGATGCCCTGCGAGTGCCCGACCGAGGCGATCGGCGCGGTCCGGGTCAGGTCGAGGCCCTCGTCGGCGAGCAGGTCGAGGGTGGTGAGCTGGGTGAGCAGCACGCCGGGCATGCACAGTGCCGCGCCGATCGTGTCGATGCGCTGGGGCGGGTTCTCGTCGGTGAGCCAGAGCTGCGGCTCGAACGGACGGGGGAGGGCGGCGGCGAGCTCACCGGCCACCGGCTGCACGAGGCGAGCCGACTCCTCGACCAGGTGGGTGACCCGGGAGGTGTCGGTGTGCTCCTCGACGAGCTCGGAGAGGGTCGCGAACCAGTCCGCTCCCTGCCCGCCGAAGGTGACGGCGAACTCTTCGCCCTCGGCCAGCCGATCGGCCAGGGTCAGGCCCTGCTCGGGGCTGGCGGGGTCGTGGGTCAGCGTGGTGGGGGGTAGCTGCGTCATATGAGGACTATCTCATGTTCTCCCCGTGAACCCGAAATTCTCCTCACGTTTTTTACGAGCGTGTCATCTAGTTCACACCTACTCCCCAGTAAGCGCCCCGTATGTTTCCGGACATGACAATTCCAGCCCCTTTCGCGGCCCAGGTCGCCGTGGTCACCGGCGCTTCGAGCGGGATCGGCGCCGAGATCGCGCGCGAGCTCTCCCGGCGGGGTCACGAGCTCGTCCTGGTCGCCCGGTCGGCCGAGAAGCTGCGGGCGCTGGCCGACGAGCTGCCGACCACCGCGCACGTCGTACCGGCCGACCTCGGGGCCCGCGACGCCCGAGCGGGGCTGCTCGCCGAGCTGGAGTCCCGCGGCCTCACGCCGCAGGTCCTGGTCAACAACGCCGGCTTCTCCACGCTGGGCCCGGTGCACCGCAGCGACCCCGAGCGGGAGCTCGCGCTGGTCGAGCTGGACGTGGCCGCGGTCGCGGACCTGTGCAGCCGCTCCCCGGCCAGGCGGCGTACGGCGCGGCCAAGGCGTTCGTGCTCTCCTACACGCGCAGCCTCTCCGCGGAGCTGAAGGACACCGGGGTCACGGTCACCGCGCTGTGCCCGGGCCCGGTCG
>JAOPYC010000059.1 GCA_025964795.1 Marmoricola sp. | reverse complement strand
GCTCGGCCCACATCCGGGAGGTCTCGACGAGGATGTCGATGCCGTCGCGGACCAGGAAGCCCCAGTCGCCGGACGCGGCGACGTACTGCGCGAGCGCGTAGGCGACGTCGGCGTCGATGTGCACCTGTGCCGTGCCGGCGGCGTAGTACGCCGAGGCCTCCTCTCCGCTGATCGTGCGCCACGGGAACAGCGCGCCGCTCTGGGCCATCTCCCGCGCCCGGTGCCGAGCGGCCGGCAGCATCCGGGTGCGGAAGTGCAGCAGGTTCCGGGCCAGGTCGGGCTGGGTGTAGCTGAGGAACGGCGCGACGTAGATCTCGCTGTCCCAGAAGTAGTGGCCCTCGTAGCCGGACCCCGTGACGCCCTTGGCGGGCACGCCCTGCTGGTCGGCGCGGGCGCTGGCCTGGGCGAGCGAGAACAGGTTGAACCGGATCGCCTGCTGGAGGACCTCGTCCTCGATCTCGACGTCGGCCGAGGCCCAGAAGCGGTCGTACCAGCCCCGCTGCTCCTCGAGGTAGTGCGCGACGCCGTGCCGGGCGGCGCGGTCGAGGGTGCGGTCGCAGCGGTCGGAGAGCTCGCGGACGGGTACGCCGCGCGAGGTGTGGTAGGCCACCGACTTCTCCAGGCGCACCGTGCTGCCCTCGCGGGCCTCGACCCGGAAGACCATCTTGGTGAGGTCCTCGTCGTCGATGAGCACGGTCTCGACCTCGTCGGGCGCCTCGACGTGGTGGTCGGCGCCCACGGCGATCGTCATCTGGGAGTTGGCGCACCGGTAGCCCAGCATCATCCGGTCCTCCCGGGCGAAGTGCATCCGGGGGAGCAGGACACGCTGCGAGAAGCCGGAGGCCTTGCGGGGGTCGACCGGCTCGCCCATCGACTGGGCGACGTCGTGGTACTCGTCCTTGCCGTCCTGGCGGTTCAGCAGCTGCGAGGAGATCACGATCGGGGCGTCGCCCGAGAGCATGGTGACCTCGAGGGTGATCACGGCCAGGTGGCGCTGGGTCATCGACACCATCCGGGTGGAGTCAATCTTGACCCGCTTGCCGGACGGGGTGCGCCAGACCAGGCTGCGGCGGAGCACGCCGTCGCGGAAGTCGAGCGACCGCTCGTAGTGCTCGAGGTCGGCGGTGCCGAGGGTGAGCGGCTCGTCGTCGACGTAGACCTTCACCAGCTTGGCGTCGGGAGCGTTGACGATCGTCTGCCCGGTGCGGGCGAAGCCGAAGGCGGCCTCCGCGTGCCGGATCTCCCAGGTCTCGTGGAAGCCGTTGATGTAGGTGCCGTGCTCGTAGGCGTCGCGACCCTCCTCGGGATTGCCGCGCATGCCGAGGTAGCCGTTGGCGACGGCGAACAGCGTCTCGGTGACGCCGAGGTCCTCCGGGTTGTGGTCGAGCTCGACCAGGCGCCACGGATCGATCGGGAAGCGCCCGCGGTCCATCGGGTCGGAGGTGATGCGGCGGGTCTTCACGCGGGTGCCCCGTTCTCGGACCCGTTCTCGGACCCGTTCTCGGACCCGGCGTCCGGCACGGTCTCGGCCAGGTCGGCGACCACGACGTCAGCGCCCGCCTTCGTGAGGGTCTCGACACCGGCGCCGCGGTCGACCCCGACCACGAGCCCGAAGTCACCGGCGCGACCAGCGCGTACGCCGGAGACCGCGTCCTCCAGGACGACCGATCCGGCTGCGGTCGCGCCGACCACCTCGGCGGCGTGCAGGAAGGTGTCCGGCGCCGGCTTGCCGGGGAGGTCGAGCTCGGTCGCGACCCGGCCGTCGACCACGGTTCGGAACCGGTCGGCCAGACCGGCGGCCTCGAGCACGGCCGGTGCGTTGGCGGAGCTCGAGACGACCGCGAGCGGCAGGTCGAGACCGCGCAGGTGGTCGAGCAGGGCCACCGACCCGGGGTAGGCGGTGACCCCGTCACGCTCGAGGACGTGGTTGAACGCGTCGTTCTTGCGGTCGCCGAGACCGCGCACGGAGGGGCCGGACCCGTCGTCGTGCTCGGGCAGGCTGATGCCGCGCGCCTGCAGGAAGTCACGGACCCCGTCGTAGCGCGGTTTCCCGTCGACGTGGGCGAAGTAGTCGTCGTCGGTGTACGTCGAGGTGTCCGCGTCCGGGTGGCTCTCGGCGTACTCGGTGAGGAAGGCGTTGAACATCTCCGCCCAGGCCCGCATGTGGACCTCGGCGGTCGGCGTGATGACGCCGTCGAGGTCGAAGAGGACAGCGTCGAACTCGGACCAGGGAATGGCGGACCGCGCGCTGCTCGGCGGCCCGTCGTGGGAGGGCGTCACCGGACAAGGCTAGGGCGCGGCGGCCCCGGGCGCTGTGAGAACCACCACCTGCGTCCCGGCGGGGTCTAGTCCGTGTCACGTCCGATCCCGTGTCGCGGGGTCGCCCGGAGCCGGGACTACGCTCGGGGCATGACCGATGCACCCGACATCAAGCCCCGTTCACGCGACGTCACCGACGGCCTCGAGAAGGCCGCCGCCCGCGGGATGCTCCGCGCGGTGGGGATGGGCGACGAGGACTGGGTGAAGCCTCAGATCGGCGTGGCGTCGAGCTGGAACGAGATCACCCCCTGCAACCTCTCGCTCGACCGGCTCGCGAAGGCCGCGAAGGAGGGGGTGCACGCGGGGGGCGGCTTCCCGCTGGAGTTCGGCACGATCTCGGTCTCGGACGGCATCTCCATGGGCCACGAGGGGATGCACTTCTCGCTGGTCTCGCGTGAGGTCATCGCGGACTCCGTCGAGACCGTGATGAGCGCCGAGCGCCTGGACGGGTCGGTGCTGCTCGCGGGGTGCGACAAGTCCCTGCCCGGCATGCTGATGGCGGCCGCGCGGCTCGACCTCGCCAGCGTCTTCCTCTACGCCGGATCGACGCTGCCGGGCCAGGTCGACGGCCAGGACGTCACGATCATCGACGCCTTCGAGGCCATCGGTGCCTGCCTGGCCGGCAAGATCACCCGCGAGGAGGTCGACCGCGTCGAGCGCGCGATCTGTCCCGGTGAGGGCGCCTGCGGCGGCATGTACACCGCGAACACCATGGCCGCCGTCGCCGAGGCCCTGGGGATGAGCCTCCCCGGCTCCGCCGCCCCGCCCGCGGTCGACCGGCGTCGCGACGGGTTCGCGGTGCGCTCGGGCGAGGCCGTCGTGGAGATGCTGCGCCAGGGGATCACCGCCCGCCAGATCCTGACCCTCGAGGCCTTCGAGAACGCGATCGCGGTGGTGATGGCGCTCGGTGGCTCCACCAACGCCGTGCTGCACCTGCTGGCGATCGCCCGTGAGGCCGAGGTCGAGCTGACCATCGACGACTTCAACCGGATCGGCGACAAGGTCCCGCACCTCGGCGACCTCAAGCCGTTCGGCCGGTTCGTGATGACCGACGTCGACCGCATCGGCGGCATCCCCGTCGTGATGAAGGCACTCCTCGACGCCGGGCTGATGCACGGCGACTGCCTCACCGTGACCGGCAAGACGATGCGCGAGAACCTCGACGAGCTCGCCCCCGCCGCCCTCGACGGTGAGGTGCTGCGCACCATGGACAAGCCGATCCACAAGACCGGCGGCCTGACGATCCTCAAGGGCTCGCTGGCTCCCGAGGGGGCCGTCGTGAAGTCGGCCGGCTTCGACGACACCACGTTCACCGGCACCGCGCGGGTCTTCGACGGCGAGCGCGCCGCGATGGACGCCCTCGAGGCCAAGCAGATCACCGCCGGCGACGTCGTGGTGATCCGCTACGAGGGCCCCAAGGGCGGGCCGGGGATGCGCGAGATGCTCGCGATCACCGGTGCGATCAAGGGCGCGGGCCTCGGCAAGGACGTCCTGCTGATCACCGACGGCCGCTTCTCCGGGGGTACGACGGGGCTGTGCGTCGGCCACATCGCCCCCGAGGCCGTCGACGGCGGACCGATCGCCTTCGTCCGCGACGGCGACCCGATCACCCTCGACGTCTCCGGCCGCACCCTGGACGTGGCGATCGAGGAGTCCGAGCTCGCCGCCCGCCAGGACGGCTGGACCCCCAACGCCCCGAAGTACACCAAGGGCGTCCTCGGCAAGTACGCCAAGCTCGTCCAGTCGGCGGCGCACGGGGCGGTCTGCGGCTAGTGCACTCGTGGTGGCGGTTTCACTGGGTCCCCAGTGGAACCGCCGCTTCCCCCGCGGTGCAACGCGCGGGAAGTGCCAGTTTCGAGGGGGGAGTTGGCGTCCACCCCGTCGTACGTCGAGATCGGTGCTCAACCAGATGGTTGACAAGCTCGCCGTGGCGTGGCAAGGTCGGCGTATTCAACCAATCAGTTGAGGACATGCCATGCCCGATCAGCTGTCCCAGGTGTTCGCCGCCCTGGCCGACCCGACCCGCCGCGACCTGGTGGCCCGTCTCGCCGTGGGTGATGCCACCGTCGGCCAGCTGGCTGCGCCCTACGACGTGAGCCTGCAGGCCGTGTCCAAGCACCTGAAGGTGCTGGAGACGGCAGGCCTGGTCACGCGGGGACGCGATGCCCAGCGGCGACCGGTGCACCTCGAGGCGGAGGTGTTCGACCTGATGACCAAGTGGATCGAGCGCTACCGCCAGCAGGCCGAGGAGCGGTTCGCCCGGCTCGACGCCGTGCTGGCCGCCATGAACGACACGTCCGCAACGCCCGAGGAAGGACAGACCGCATGAGCACCAGGACCGCAGCTGGCACGGCGACGACCATCGAGGCCGTCGAGGACATGCCGGCCATCAGGATCAGCCGCGACTTCGCCGCCACCCCGGCGCAGCTGGTCCGGGCCCACACCGACCCGGAGCTCTTCGTGCAGTGGGTCGGCCCCGACGGCATGGTGATGACCATCGACCACTGGGACGCGCGCACGGGCGGGAGCTGGCGCTACATCGACCGCAGTGACGAGGAGGAGTACGCCTTCCGCGGCTGCTTCCACACCGTCCGGGAGGACCGCCTGGTGCAGACCTTCACCTTCGAGGGCTTCCCGGACAGCGTGGCGCTGGAGACGACGACCTTCGAGGACCTGGGTGAGGGCCGGACCCGGCTGCACGTTCTCTCGCTCTTCGACAGCTACGCGTCGCGCGACGGCATGCTGTCCAGCGGCATGGACGTCGGCCTCAACGCCGGCCACCGCAAGCTCGACGGCCTGCTCGCCGACGGCGCGCTCTGAGCCTGGAGTCTCGTCAGTCTCCTGTGATCTGCTGGGCGGCATGGAACAGCGAGTCACGTTCATCACCCTGGCCGTCGCCGACCTCGACCGCACCAGGGCGTTCTACGTGGACGGCCTCGGCTGGACGCCGGAGCTGTTCGTCCCGGGGGACGTCCTGATGATCCGGGCCGGCGCCAAGGTGATGCTCTCGTTCTGGGTGGACACCGCGTTCGAGGCCGAGGTCGGGACGATCCGCCGCGGGGACGGCGTCGCCCCGATCACCCTCTCGCACAACGTCCTGACCGAGCCCGAGGTCGACGAGATCCTGGAGCTGGCCGCCTCCGTCGGGGCCGAGACGGTCGGGCAGGCGCAGCACCGTGAGTGGGGCGGCTACACCGGCTACTTCGCCGACCCGGACGGGTTCCGGTGGGAGATCGCCACGAACCCGGAGATGGACGAGCTCGCCCGACCCTGAACCTCGTGCGCTCGGGCCTCAGGCGGTCGGGCGCACGTCCAGCACGACCTCGAACTCCAGCAGGTCCGCGCCCGACGACACCGGCTGCGCCCGCTCGCCGGAGTGCGCCGCGATCGCGGGACCGTCGCGCCACGCGGCGAACGACTCCTCGTCCTCCCACTGCGTGACGACG
>JAOPYC010000058.1 GCA_025964795.1 Marmoricola sp. | reverse complement strand
CGGCCGAGCGCTCGAAGTAGACGCCGGGCGAGCGGACGAGCTGGGAGACGACGACACGCTCGGTGCCGTTGATGATGAAGGTGCCCTTGCGGGTCATCATCGGGAAGTCGCCCATGAAGACGGTCTGGCCCTTGATCTCGCCGGTCTCACCGTTGGTGAACTCAGCGGAGACGTAGAGGGGGCGGGAGTAGGTGAAGTCCTTCTCCTTGCACTCCTCCTCGGTGTACTTCGGGTCGAGGAACTCAGGCTTCTCGAACGAGAGCGACATCGTCTCGGAGAAGTCCTCGATCGGGGAGATCTCCTCGAAGATCTCGTGGAGCCCCGACTTCTGCGAGAGCTCCTCGCCGGCGCTGCGGCGTTCTGCGACCTTCTGCTTCCACTTCTCGTTGCCGATCAGCCAGTCGAAGCTGTCGGTCTGGAGGGCGAGCAGCTGCGGAACCTCGAGTGGTTCTGCGATTTTCGCGAAGGAGATGCGTCGGGGGGCGTTGATGTTGCTGTTCTTGCGGCGCGAGGCGGCCAAGAGTGGTCCTTCCGAGGCTCACATGTGTGACGGCGCCGTCCCACCACAAACCAAGCCACCGGGCAGGCAGGAAGTATTTGAGGGAGGGCGCAAAGAGTCAGATTACAACACAGCCCAAGCCATAAACAACCCGGGGTCATAACTCGGGGGTCGTCTGGCACCTCTTGGCCGACAGGCTACCTCGTCAGTAGCTCTTCAGATCCGCAACCAGCCATTTGTTTCCCACCTTCTGCATCGTCATGGCCACCCGGTTCTGGAAGATCTGGGGGTCCTTGCCCGGCCTGGTGGAGACCTGGTTGACGAACACGAGCACCCGGACGCGGTCCTCGGAGGCGTCGGTGACCCCCGACCCGAGGACCGAGGAGGTCACGGACGTCTTGGTCTGCACGGCCGCGCCGGGAGTGCCGTCCTTCTGCTTCTCGAGGAGCTTGAAGTTGGCGAGGTACTTCTTGGCGAAGCCGTCGGTGAGGTAGGTGGCGGCACGCTTCCTGTCCTGCGGCAGCTGCTTGTAGTCGTAGGCGAGCATCACCTTGGCGGCCCGCTCGGCCGCGGCCGGGGCCTCGTCGCGCGCGTCGGCCACTCGGGAGTCGGTGCGTGCCTTCAACCCGAAGACGACCACCAGCACCACCGCCGCGACGGTCAGCAGCGCGAGCAGGATGCTCAGCAGCACGGCCGCGCGGGTGGCAGGTTTCCGCACGGAAGGCTCTCGCCCGGTGGGTTCGGTCTCGGTCTCGGGCTCAGGCTCGGGCTCGGCTGCCGCGTGGGGCGGATCGATGAAGTCCGGCCCCGCGTGGGTCCGCTCCGGCTCCGCGCGGTCCTGCTCCGGCAGCGACGCGTCGTACGCCGCGCGCTGCTCCGGGTCGAGGAGCACGTCGGCCGCCTCGTTGAACATCCGGAACTGGCTCGAGCTGCCGGTGCCGGGCTCGAACTTGTCGGTGGCCTGGCGCCAGGCGGCCTTGATCTGGTCCGGCCCGGCGTCACGGGGGACGCCGAGGACGTCGTACCAGGTAGCGGTCGCCACGTCAGTTCACCGGGTTGAAGTCGTCGACCAGCCAGTGTCCATCGACCTTGACCACGCTCACCGACCAGCGGTAGTGGTGCTCGATGTTCCCCTGGGTGGTGGTGACGGAGGCGTCGTGGACGACCAGGACGCTGGCCGAGTCGGCGTCGGAGTCGCCGATCCCGGTGAGCAGCACCTTGCCGCTCCCCTTCACCTTGGCCGCCTCGTAGGTCTGCTTCATCGCGTCGAAGACCTGGGTGTTCTTGGCCTTCGCCTTGGTGGTCAGCAGGGCGTTGACTCCCTTGACGTAGCCGTCGAAGTTCGTCCCGTCCGCCTTGTCCATCCGCAGCGCGAACTGCGAGGCCACGATGGCCGCCGCCGCGCGTTCCTGCCGGGCGTCGCGGTCCTGGCGGACCTGGTGGACGAAGTAGACCGAGCCCGCCACCGCGAGGACCAGCACCACCGCGAGGACGGCGCTCAGGATCACCAGCGTCCGGGCACTCGGGCCACGAGCAGCGCGCCCGGTTCCACCGGGATCAGTGATCCCGGCGTCGGTTTCCTCAGTCAAGGACTACTCCTGGTTGTCTGCCAGCGACGGCTGGAGCAACATCCATTTCCAGGAGTCGTCACCGAGGAGCTGGGCAGCTCCCCCGTCGTAGGCGATCTTCGGGCTCGTGTCCTGGTCGGCCCAGGTCGTCGTGCCGGTCTTGGCATCGTACGTCGCCACCGGTGAGCGATAGGCCGTCCCAGTGCGGCCCGACGGGCTCTTCTCGGCACCACGGAAGTTCTTGCTGCCGTCGGTGCAGCCGGCCTTGGTGTCCATCGGACGGTCCGAGGTGTCCGCCGCGCCACGATCGGCCACGTAGCCCTGCTCACACACGGGTCCGTCCTGCTGGAGGATCAGGCCGAACCGGGCGTTGTACTTCCCGTCGTCGCCCTTCCTGGCCACCGTGTAGCCCCCGGCCACCACGTAGGGATAGATGACGAGCAGCTGCCGGATGCCCTTCAGGTGCTTGACGACGACCTCGTTGGTCGTCACCAGGTTGTTGATGAGCGATCCGAGGTTGACCCGGTTCTGCTCGAGGAAGGTGCGCAGCTCGTTGGCCGTGGCCGAGCCGTTGTCGATCAGCGACCGGAGGTACTTGTCGTTGGCCGCCACCGTCCCGCTGAACAGGGCCAGGTTCTTGGAGAAGCTGCGGATCGCGGAGCCCTTGTCCACCTGGGTCTGCAGCACCACGCGGGAGTCACGGATCAGGTCGGAGGTGGTCTGGAAGTTCTCGTTGGCCGTGGTGATGAACGAGCTCGACGTGTCGATGATCTGGCCGATGCTCGGCCCGGTGTCCTTGAACGCGGCGCCGAGCTCGGCGACCACGGTCCGCAGGTCGGACTGGGGCACGGACTCGACGAGCGCGCTCAGGTTGGTGAGGATCTCGGTCGTCGACACCGGCGTCTTGGTCTCGGGGGTCAAGATCTCCGACCCCTCGGCCAGGTAGGGACCCTTGTCGGTCTGCGGCTGGAGCTCGACGTACTGCTCACCGACCGCCGACTTGTTGCCGACCAGCGCCACGCTGTCCTTGGGGATCTTCTCGCTCTTCTTCTCGATGGAGAGAAGGACGTCGACCCCCTTGTTGGTCAGCTTGAGCTCCTGCACCGATCCGATCTTGACGCCGCGGTAGGTCACCTCGGCGCCGGCGAAGATGCCGCCGGACTCCGCGAAGTGCGCGTCCACGGTGTAGGAGGAGTCGTAGAACAACCGGTCCAGCCTCGCGTAGCGGCCACCCACGAAGGTGACGCCGAGGAGCGTCAGGATCACGAACGCGATCAGCTGCTTCTTGGTGCGTGAGGTGATCATCGGACGTCAGCCACCCCCTGGAACAGCAGTGTCCCCACGCCCGGGTCGAGACCGTAGGCGCTGAGACCGAACGGGTCGATCTGCTGGGGCTTGGCGTAGGCCGGACCGACCGCGGCACGGTTGTTCCCGAGGCCCAGCCCGCCGGTCACCCCACCGACGACTCCCCCGGCCGGCAACGGCAGCCCGGCCTTGGGCAGACCCGCGGTCGAGGTCAGCGCGGTGCACAACGGGCTGCTGGCGGCAGCACCGGTGCAGATGTTGGAGACGAGGGTGCCGGAGAGGGCGTTGAGCACCTGTCCGATGGCCGTCGCGACGTTCTGAGCGATCTTGGTCGCATCGGACTCACACGTGAGCCCGACCAGGGCCTTCGTCAGGATGTCCTGGTACTGCGCGGTGGGTAGGTTGAGCGGGCCGAGCTGATCATCGATCTGCTGCTTCACGGTCTTGGTCAGGTCGCAGGCCGGCGTCGGCAACCCCGGCAGCAGCGGCTTCAGCAGATCGAGGCCGAGATCAAGGTTGACCGACAGGTTGGTGTAGTCGCCCATGTGCAGGTTGCGGGCGACCTGCGGGTCCTTGCCGACGGCCTCGTCCACGAACGGGTAGGTGAGGAAGACCTGGAAGGCCTTCGGGAAGCTGTCGCCGGCCTTGGCGAAGCCGTCCAGCACGGGCGCGAGCTCCCGGAGGCTGTTGATGGTGGACTCCTTGGATGCCTGGATCACGCGTACGCCGACGCCGCTGAGCCGGTCCAGGGCCTGGAGCAGCTTGACCAGGTCGCTGCGCTGCCGGTTCACCGACCGCAGCGTGGCCGGGATGTTGTCGAGGGCGCTCTTGATCGTGCCGTCCTGCTTCTTCAGCTCCACGGCCAGTCGGTTGGTGTTCTCCAGCGCAGCGACGATCGAGGCCTTGTTGGCGTCGAGCTGGCTCATGAAGCTGCGGATCTGGTCCAGCACCGAGCGAACCTCCGACTCGCGGCCACCCAGGGTGTTGTTCAGCTCCGAGACGATGGTCTTGAGCTGACCGACGCCGCCACCGTTGAGCAGCAGCGAGAGGGCTCCCAGGACCTCCTCGACCTCCGGGTTGCGACCGGTGCGGTCGAGTCCGATGGTGTCGCCGTTCGACAGCTTGCCGCTGCCGGGATCGGTGGGTGCCTCCAGCTGCACGAACTTCTCACCGAGCAGGCTGGTCTGCCGGATCTCGGCGCGGGCGTTCTCGGGGAGGTCGACGTTCTTGGGCACCTCGACGGTCACCTGGGCGACGTAGCCCTTGAGCTCGACCTTCTTGACCTTGCCGACCGTGACGTCGTCGACCTTGACCGTGGACTGCGGGACGAGGTCGAGGACGTCGCGGAACAGCACCGTGATGGTCATCGGGTTCTTGCCCGTCGACGGGCCTCCGGGCAGGGGGGCGTCGTAGATCGAGCACCCGGAGAGGACCAGGGCGCCGGCCAGCAGCGCGGACAGCCAGCCGACCGTGCGCCGGCCGATGCTCCTGCGTGCGGTCTCCGTGGAGGTGATCACTGGTTCACCTCCGCGAGGCCGGCCAGGGACCGGTCGATCGGTTCGGTGACCCGGGGCTTGGCGGCCGGATCCACCGCGAACGGCTGGGCACGCCCGGCCGCAGGGGCCAGCGCCGTCTTGATCAGGTCGCACCCGGCGCCCCGGACGAAGCCACACAGCACGGCCGCGGGATCCTTCAGCAGCTTGGTGCCGAACTCGCCGGCCGCGTCGCGCACGTCCAGGGTGCCCTGCCGGTCGTTGCCCGACAGGAACAGGTTGTTCAGGGCTCCCGGGGCGTACTGCAGGATCTGGTCCAGTGCGTCCCGCCGCTTGACGAGGGTCTTCGAGATCTGGTTCAGACCGGTGATGTTGCTCGTGAGCGACGCCCGGTTCTCCTTCACGAAGCTGCGCACCTGCGTCATGGCGATGCTCAGGTTCTTGAGCACGGCCGCCAGGTCCTGACGCTCGCCCGCGAGGAGATCAGCGCCCCCGGCCAGCGAGTCGTTGAACCGGCGTACGGTGCCGTCGTTCTTGGCCAGCGTGTTGGTGAAGTCCTCGACCTGCTTCAGGGTGCCGAAGAGCGCGTCCTTGTTGTCGGCGAGCGTCTTGGTGAAGGCACCGAGGTCCTTGAGCGTCTTGTTGAACTGGACACCCTGGCCACCGAAGTTGCGCGCGGTGGAGTCGAGCAGCCGGGTCAACGGGCCCACGCCGCCGGCGTCGGCCTTGTTGGCGCCGTCGGGCCCCAGGGCGATGTTCAGCTTGTTGAGGCTCCCGAAGATCTCATCGAGCTCCAGCGGGGTGGCCGTCCGGTCGACCCCGAGGTGGGCGTTGTTCTGGAGCGTCGCTCCCTTGGTGTACGCCGGGGTCAGCTGCACGAACCGGTCCCCCACGATCGACGGCGAGATCACCGCTGCCTTGGCGGTGGCGGGCACCTTGTACTTCGAGTCGAAGGAGATCTTGACCCGGACCTTGGTGCCGGCCGGGGTGACCTTCTCGACCTTGCCCACGGCCACCCCGAGGATCTTCACGTCCGAGCCCTGGTAGAGGGACACGGTGCGCGGGAAGTCGGCCGTGATCTCCGTCTTCTCGGAACCGGGCCAGAAGGTCACCAGCAGGGCGACCAGCAGCGCCAGGCCGAGCAGGATGACCAGGAACGGGTTGAGCTTGCCGAAGGCCTTCATCAGCCCACCTGCGCAGGGGGGAGGTTGGCGATGTAGGTGTCGAACCACGGTCCACTGCCCAGCGTGTTCTGGAAGACCTTGTAGAACGGGGCCATCAGCCGCAGGCTCTCGTCGAGGTTGTTCTGGTTCTTGAGCAGGACGTTGACCACACCTTGGAGGTTGCTCAGGGCCGGCTTCAGGTCGGCCCGAGTCTGCTGGACGAGCAGGGTGAGCTCGGTGGAGAGCCGGCTGGTGGAGACCAGGAGCTTGTGGATCGCCGCGCGGCGCGCCACCAGGGCACGCAGTAGGACGTCGCTGTCCTTCATCAGCTTCACGATGTCCTGGTCGCGGTTGGCCAACGTCCCCGACACCGTGTTCAGGTTCTGCAGCAGCTCACCGATCTGGTCGTTGCGGCTCGCCACCGTCTCGGAGAGCCGGGACAGGCCGCGCAGCGTGCTCTGGAAGTTGGCGGGGGTGTCCTTGGTCAGGGCGGCCAGCGTGTTGATCGACTCCGCCAGCTTCGTGGTGTCGATGTCCTCGGCCCGCTGCGCCAGTCCGGAGAACGCCTGCACCACGTCGTACGGCGACCGCGTGCGGGACACCGGGATGGTGCTGTCCTCCTTCAGCTGGCCGGGGCCCTTGGGCTCGAGCGCGATGAACATCGCTCCCAGGAGCGTCTTGACCTTGATGGCCGCGACGGTCTGGGTGCCGAACTTCGAGGGCGTCTTCACCTGGAAGCTGACGTCCACCTTGCCGTTCTTGAGGTCGACACCGGTCACCTTGCCGACGCGGACACCGGCGATGCGGACCTCGTCGTTGACCTTGAGGCCACCCGCCTCGGCGAAGGCCGCGTGGTAGGTGTCGCCCCCGCCGATGAGCGGGAGGGAGCCGGCCTTGAAGGCAGCGATGAGCAGGATGATGATCACGGCGATGCTGATCGCGCCGATGGGCACCGGGTTGCGTTCGCGGAAGGGGACACTCATCCGAGGTGACACCTGTCGTCCTTATCGAGCGTGTCCGTGGTGTAGTTGATCGTCAGCGGGTCCGGCTGCACTCCGCCGACCTTGGGCAGGATCACGTTGCCCTTGAACTGGCACAGGTAGAAGTTGAAGAACGAGCCGTTGATCGCCGTACGCCCGATCTTGGCGAGCTTGATCGGGAGCACCTGCATGGCGCGGTCGAGCTCGGCCCTGTTCTTGTTCAGCGTGCCGGCCACCTGCCGCAGGCCCTTGACGTCCTTCACCAGGGGCGGGCGGATGCCCACGGCCAGGTCACTGGTCTGGTCGGCCAGGTTGGAGATCGAGTCCAGCGAGCCGAGGATGGCGTCCTTGTCCTTGACCAGCCCGGCCATGAAGCTCTTGAAGTCCGTGATCAGCTGGTTCAGCTGCTTGTCACGTCCGGCCACGGTCGCGAGCACGTCGTTGAGGTTGTCGATCAGGCTGCCGATCACCTGGTCGCGGTCGGCGAGGGTGTTGGTCACCGACGCGGTGCTCTGCAGCAGGGCGTTGAAGTTGCCGCCCTCGCCCTGGAAGACCGAGATGAGCTCACCGGAGAGCTTGTTGATGTCGGTCGGGGACAGTGCTGCGAACAGCGGCTTGAAGCCGTTGAAGAGCACCGTCAGGTCGAGCGCCGGTGAGGTACGGCTCATCGGGATGGTGGCGTCCTTCGGCATCCGGGCGAGGTCGCCCACGCCCTGGGTCAGCTGGATGTAGCGCTGGCCGACGAGGTTGCGGTAGCGGATCGTGGCCGTCGAGCTCTTCGTCAGGATCGAGCTGTCGGCCACGCTGAACGACACCAGCGCCTTGTCCTGGTCGACGATCTTGACGTTCTTGACGCTGCCCACCTTCACCCCGGCGATCCGGA
The DNA here is from genome assembly GCA_025964795.1 of Marmoricola sp. Lineage (GTDB taxonomy): Bacteria > Actinomycetota > Actinomycetes > Propionibacteriales > Nocardioidaceae > Marmoricola. The sequence goes on along the minus strand of JAOPYC010000058.1, from coordinate 3,543 downwards.
TGTCGTCGCCCTTGACCACACCGGTCGCATCGGAGAACACCGCCTTGTAGGGGCGGGTGGACTCGAAGCTCAGGTTGCCGATCAGGACGACGAGGACACCGGTCGACAGCGTCGTCACGACGACGAAGATGATCAGCTTGGTGAGGTCTCCGCGGGTCTGCTTGTCCAGGATGCTCATCGGGTGCTCACCTCCGTGCCGGCGAAGGAGGGTGCGTAGAGCAGCGAGGCGAGGTCGGACATCTGGTCGGCGGGGATGCCGAGGAGAGGTGCGGTCAGCGAGTTGATCAGTGCCTTCTGTGAAGCGGTGCCGGACGTCCCGGTCGTCAGGCCCTTGGTGGCGGCCGGGGTCTCGGTCGCGTAACCGGTGGCCACACGCTGGTTCGTGCCCTTGCCGAGGTTGTTGGCCCCGTCGTTGAGGTTCGGGAACTGGCGCGCGGGATAGTAGGGGATCGGCGGGTTGGGGAGACCGGCGCAGTTCGGGGCGTTGTCGGCCCCGTAGACCTGGTGGTCGGCCGGGGTGTAGGCCCGGGGCTGGCTCGGCAGCAGCCTGAGGTCGATGTGGAAGATGAAGTCGCGGAAGGTCTCGCCCAGCCGCGGGGCCTGTCCGACGATCCCCTTGAGCAGGCACGGGAACGTGCTGGAGTAGCGGGCGAGAAGCGCCAGGATCGGCTCGCTGAGCTGGCCGAGCCGGATGATGTTGTCGCCGTTGTCGTCGAGGAACGTCTTGGTGGTGTTGGAGAACGACGTCAGGTCCTTGAGGAACGCGTTCAGCTTCTGTTCCTTGGTCACCAGCGTGTTGCCGGTCTTCACCGTGTTGCGCAGCGTGGCCGCGAGCTGGGGCACCACGTCGGCGTAGGTGTTGGTCACCGTGGAGAGCAGCTTGATGTCGTCGATCAGCGCCGGGATCTGCGGGTTGAGCCGCTTCAGGTAGCCGTCCAGGGTCACCAGGCTCTCGCCGAGCTTGTTGCCACGACCCTCGAGCGCGGTAGCGAGCGCGTTCAGCGTGTAGTTGAGCTCGGCGGGCTGCACCGTCCGCAGCAGCGGGTAGAGGTCGTTGAGCACTCGCTCGACCTCGATCGGCAGCTTGGTCTGGGTGATCTTGTCGCCGGCCTCCAGCGAGGTGGAGTCCGCGTCCTTGGGGATGTTCAGGTCGACGTACTTCTCACCGAACAGTGTCTTGGGCACCAGCGCGGCGGTCACGTTCTTGGGGATCGACTTGATCTTGTCGGGCTTGATCCCGAGCGTGAGCGTCGCGCCCTTGCCCTCGGACTCGGCCTTGTTGACCTGGCCGACGATGACGCCGCGGACCTTGACGTCGGCCTTGGCCGGAAGGTTGAGCCCGGCGGTGCTGGTCTTCAGCGTCACCGTGTCGAACGATGTGAACTTCTGGGTGAAGACCGCGCTGGTCAGCCACACGGCGAGGATCAGCAGGCCCACGAAGACGATGCCGAGGGAGCGGTGGTGGTCGAGGAGTCGTTTCTTCATCACGTCAACCGGCCAGCCTGACGGTGGTCGAGGAGCCCCAGATGGCGATGGAGAGGAACAGGTCGATGACGTTGATGGCCACGATCGACGTCCGGACGGCGCGACCCACGGCCACGCCCACGCCGGCGGGACCGCCGCTGGCGGTGTAGCCGTGGTAGCAGTGGATCAAGATGACCACGACCGCGAAGACGAGCACCTTGCCGAAGGACCAGAGCACGTCACCGGGTGGCAGGAACTGGTTGAAGTAGTGGTCGTAGGTGCCGGAGCTCTGGCCGTAGAACTGGGTCACGGTCAACCGGGTGGCGAAGTAGGACGAGAGCAGCCCGACGACGTAGAGCGGCACGATGGCGACCAGGCCGGCCAGGATGCGGGTGGTGACCAGGAACGGCATCGACGGGATGGCCATCACCTCGAGGGCGTCGACCTCCTCGGAGATCCGCATCGCACCGAGCTGCGCCGTGAACCCGCAGCCGACCGTCGCCGCCAGGGCGATGCCGGCCACCAGGGGGGCGATCTCGCGGGTGTTGAAGTAGGCCGAGACGAACCCGGAGAAGGCGGCCGTGCCGATCTGGTTCAGGGCTGCGTATCCGGAGAGGCCCACCTGGGCGCCGGTGAAGAAGGTGAGGGCGGTGATGACGCCGACGGTGCCGCCGATGACGGCCAGGGCTCCCGAGCCGAGGGTGACCTCGGCGAGGAGACGCATGATCTCCTTGGGGTAGCGCGTGACCGAGCGCGGCGTCACCCGGATCGCGCGCAGGTAGAACGCCAGCTCCTCGCCCATGGTGTCGACCGTGGAGAGGGGCTTCTGGTAGATGCCCTTGAAGTTCGCCATCCGCGTCAGCCCGTCTTCGGTGGGATGACTTGGAGGTAGATCGCACTGATCACCAGGTTGACGACGAACAGCAGCAGGAACGTGATCACGACGGACTCGTTGACCGCGTCACCGACGCCCTTGGGGCCGCCGCCGGCGTTGGCGCCCTTGTAGGAGGCGACGATGGCCGCGATCAACCCGAAGACCACGGCCTTCACCAGGCCGACGTAGAGGTCGGGCAGCTGGGCGAGCGCGGTGAAGCTGGCGAGGTAGGCACCTGGCGTGCCGTCCTGCAGGATCACGTTGAAGACGTAGCCGCCGGCCACGCCCACCACGGTGACCAGGCCGTTGAGGAAGAACGCCACGGTCATGCACGCGAGCACCCGGGGTACGACGAGCCGCTGGATCGGGTCGATGCCGAGCACCATCATCGCGTCGAGCTCTTCGCGGATCTTGCGTGCACCCAGGTCCGCGGCGATGGCCGAGCCGCCCGCGCCGGCGATCAGCAGCGCGGTGGCGATCGGCGCCGCCTGCTGGACCACGGCGAGCACGGACGCGGAGCCGGTGAACGACTGCGCACCGAACTGCTTGATCAGGCTGCCGACCTGCAGCGCGATGACCGCGCCGAAGGGGATGGCGACGAGCGCGGTGGGGATGATCGTCACCGAGGCGATGAACCACGCCTGCTGGATGTACTCGCGGGTTTGGAACGGTCGCTTGAACAGGTTGCGCCCCACGTCGAGGGCGAACGCGAACAGCTTGCCCGCGGTTCCTATCGGAGCCAGAACCCGGGTAGCCACGTCGGAGGCCATCAGGTGATCAACTTCCGACGGTCATGGACATGTTCTCCTGGAAGGATCCGGGAGGCGGCTCGATGTTGTTCTCCTTGCACCACGCACCCGGCTCGCGCTGGCTGCGTCGCGGCTGGCCGCTGCTCGGCTCGATCTGCAGCGGGATCGGCGGCAGCGCCGGCAGCTCCATGTCCTTCTCGGACTCGAGGTCGTCGGCGTCCTTCTCCTCCGACATGCCGATCGGCCCGACCATCTGCGCGTTCAGGAACTGGCGGACGACCGGCTCCTCGGAGGAGAGGAGCATCTCGCGGGGCCCGAACATGGCCAGGTGCTTGTGGTAGAGCAGGCCGATGTTGTCCGGCACCGTGCGGGCGGTGTTGATGTCGTGGGTGACGATCAGGAAGGTGGCGTCGATCTGGGCGTTCAGGTCGACGATCAACTGGTTCAGGAACGAGG
>JAOPYC010000040.1 GCA_025964795.1 Marmoricola sp. | reverse complement strand
CGGACATCGACATCCTCGTGGTCGACGACGGCTCGTCGGACCGCACCGCGGCCCGCGCGGCCGAGGCGGGCGCCCTCGTCTGCCGGCTCCCGTTCAACCTCGGGGTCGGCGGGGCGATGCGCACCGGTTTCCGCTACGCCGAGCGGCACGACTACGACGCCCTCGTGCAGGTGGACGCCGACGGACAGCACGACCCGGTCTACCTGCCGACGCTGGTCAAGGCCCTGGCGTCGAGCAACGTCGTCATCGGGGCCCGGTTCGCGGGGGAGGGCGGCTACGTTGTCCGCGGTCCGCGGCGGCTGGCCATGCGCCTCCTGGCCCGGGTGCTGTCCCGGCTGGCGCGGACGAAGCTGACCGACGTGACCAGCGGCTTCCGGGCCGCCGACCGGTCCGCGATCGCGCTGTTCGCGACCCACTACCCGGCGGAATACCTCGGCGACACCGTCGAGTCCCTGGTGATCGCCACCCGGGTCGGGCTCACGATCACCCAGGAGCCGGTGTCCATGCGGGTCCGGGCCGCCGGCGAGGCCAGCCAGACCCCCGTGCGGGCCGCGGTCTACCTCGCCCGCGCCGTGGTGGCGCTCGGCCTCGCCCTCGTCCGCAAGTGGCCCACCACGCTCGAGAACCCCCCGGAAGACGCGTCGTGAAGGCCAACCTGATCCTGGGCCTCGTCGGGTCGCTGGTCACCCTCGTCGTCCTGTTCGAGATGATGCGCCGGCACCGCCTCCGCGAGAAGTACGCCGTGCTGTGGGTGCTCGTCGCCCTGGCCACGCTGGTGGTGGCCCTGTTCCCGCCCGTGCTGACCAATCTGGCGGAGCTGGTCGGGGTGCAGGTCCCCGCCAACCTGCTGTTCTTCCTCGCGAGCATGCTCCTGCTCATGGTGAGCGTGCAGCACAGCCACGAGCTCAGTCGGCTGGAGAACCACGGGCGCACCCTCGCCGAGGAGGTGGCCCTGATCCGCCTCGAGCTGGAGGTGCTCACGGAGGAGCAGCGGCGCGCTCAATCGGATGAGTGAGCCAAGACGGAGCAGCTCTCCTCTCGTCGTGGGCCTCGGCCTGTTCGCGCTCGGGATCTCGGCCAGCGTCTACCTGGTGCTCGCCGGCCGGGCCGTGGGACCCGCGGTCTTCGCCGGCCTGGCGGTGCAGTGGACGTTGATCTACACCCTGGGCGTGGGGCTCTTCGTCCCCTTCGAGCAGGAGATCGCCCGGGAGGTCGCCGGCCGCCGGGCCACCGGGGACGGTCCCCTGCCCGTGGTCAGCCGCGCCGCCCTCGCCGCGGCGTCCGTGTGTGCGGGGGTCGCCGTCCTGGTGCTGGCCACGCTGCCGTGGCTCTACGACGTCGTCTACTTCGGCTCGCCCGCCATCGTCGTCGGCCTGCTGCTGGCCCTGGCCGGCCTCGCCGCCCAGCACCTCCAGCGGGGGACCTTCTCCGGGTCGGAGGCGTTCGGCTGGTACGCCACCCAGATCGGGGTCGAGGGCGTCCTCCGGACGGTGGGCACCCTGGGCCTCTACGTCGCCGGGGTGCACAGCATCGCGCCGTACGCCCTGCTGGTCGGCGTCGCCCCACTCCTCTCGGCGCTGGTCGTGAGCGTGCCCTTCGCCCGGCTCGCGATGGGCCAGGAGATCGGCCAGGAGATCGGCCGGGAGATCCGCCGGGGGAGCCCGGTCGCCTGGCGCGACCTGGGCCGCAACATCGCCTGGCTGCTCGCGGCCGCGCTGGCCGCGCAGGGGCTGGCCAACCTGGGCACCGTGGCCGTCCGGGTGCTGGGCCGGTCCCTGCCCGACGCCTCGGCCGGTCACTTCCTCTCCGGGCTGATCGTGGCCCGGCTCCCGCTCTTCGTGTTCGCGGTGATCCAGGTGGCGCTGCTGCCGCGCCTGGCGCGCACCCTCGCGGACGGGCGTCACCGGCACTTCCGCTCCCAGCTCCTGGTGGCCGCGTCCTGCACCGCCGGGCTGGCGGTCGCGGGGGTGGCGGGCAGCTTCGTGGCCGGGACCCAGGTCCTCCAGCTGCTCTTCGGCCCGGACTTCGACCTCCCGCGGGGACAGCTGACCCTGATGGCGGTCGGCACCGGGCTCTACATGGTGGCCCTGGTGCTGCAGCCGGCGGTGGTCGCGCTGGGCGGGCACCGGGCCGTCGCGGTCGCCTGGATCACCGGGCTGACGACCTTCGGCCTGGTGCTGGCGCTCCCGGTGAACCTGTTCGACCGCGTCGTGCTGGCACTGATCCTCGGTGGCGCCGCCACCGCGGCGGTGCTCGCCGGGAAGCTGTTCCGGGAGCTCCCGCGCGCCGGCGACCGCACGCTGCAGTGGGACCCGGCCGTCGACCGGGCGGGGATGGAGTGATGTGCGTGCGACCTCGGCGCAGTCCCGCTGGTAGCGTTCCCGGCTTCGATCTCCCACGAATGTGAGCTCCTTGGTGGCCCCCCTGAAGATCTTCGCGTGCACGAGCTACGGCGAGCACACGGCACTGACCGGCGGCCGGCTGCGCCGCGACAACCTGCTGACCGCACTGGCGGCGCGTGGCCACCTCGTCGACCGCCTCGACGTGTGCGCGCGCCCGGGTGCTCGCTCCGGACTGGCCTCCGGGCGGATCGCCCTGTCCGGCGGGCTGCGTGAGCGCGCCGGCCGCGCCGACGTCGTGCTGATGGGCGACGTCTTCTGCCTGCCGATGATGCCGGCGCTGCGACGCAGCGGGCGGCCCACCGTGGTGGACCTGGTCGACAGCCCCTACCGGCTGGTCGGCGCCGCCCCGCGGGGAACGCCGGGGGAGTGGCTGTCCGCCGTCGCGCAGTCGGGCCAGCTCGTCCCGGTGATGCAGGGCCTGCTCCCGATGGCCGCGCGCGTCACCTACATCTCCGAGGAGGACGCGGAGGCCGACCGGGCGCGCGTACGACGGCTGCCGCCCGTCACCATCGTGCCGAACGGTGTGGCCACCGGGCTGTTCGACAAGCCGCTGACGGCGCCGCCGGACGACGGCTACCTGGGCTGGCTGGCCGACTGGACCTACGCCCCCAACCGTGAGTCCTTCGCCTGGTTCGTGGAAGAGGTGGCGCCGCTGCTGCCCGACGCGCTCCTGTCCCGGGTGCGGACCTTCGGCGCCGGCGACCCGCGGGTGGCCCGTGAGGACGACCCGAGGTGGTCCCGGGCCCGCAGCCTGGTGGACCACGCCGGCTTCGTCGACTCGCTCTCGGCGGTGTACGACGGAGCGCGGGGAATCATCGCCCCCGTCGTACGCGGCGCCGGCGTCAACAACAAGGTCCTGGAGCCGCTGGCCGCCGGCCGCGACCTCGTGACCACCACAGTCGGCACCCGTGGCCTCCCGGCCGCCATCCGGAAGCACCTGCGCGTGGGCGCCACCGGGCCGGAGTTCGCCGCGGAGATGACCGGGTTGCTCGACACGCCGTTCAGTCCCGGGGCTGCGGAGGCGGCGCGTGCTTCAGTGGCCTCGCTGAGCTGGGAGAGTGCCGGCGAGGCGATGGAGGGTGCCCTGCTCGCCGCCCTCGGAGCCCGACCCCAGCACTGACCAGGACCGACGGCCAGGAGGCCCCGGGGGGATGCTCGAGGTCGGCAACGTCCTGGGTCACTTCGGTCAGGGGGTCACGACGTCATGGACCGCTGCAGAAGCGTCGTCCCGCTAGGTCCCCATCGGGTGCCAGACGGTCTTGGCCTCCTGGAACCTGGTCATCCGGTCCAGCGCCGGGGGAGCGAGCAGCTCCTCGACCCCGGGGCGGCGGACGCGCTTGAGGTTGTCAGCGGCGGCGATCTCGAGGTTGCGCGCGAGCTCGGCGTCGCCGACGCCGGTGAGGTCCAGGCCGTTGACGTCCATGTGCGAGGCCAGCCACGGGGCGATCTCGGCCTGCGGTCCGGTGAGGATGTTCACCACCCCGCCGGGGACGTCGGAGGTGGCCATCACCTCGGCGAGCGTGATGGAGGTCAGCGGGTGCGGCTCGCTGGCGATCACCACCGTCGTGTTGCCGGTGACGATCACGGGGGCGATGACGCTGACCAGCCCGAGGAGCGGTCCGTCAGGGGCGACGACCGCGACGACGCCACTGGGCTCGGGCGCGGTGTGGTTGAAGTAGGGCCCGGCGACGGGGTTCGCGCCGCCGGTGACCTGGGCCAGCTTGTCGGCCCAGCCGGCGTACCAGACCAGCCGGTCGATCGAGGCGTCCACGTAGGTGCGCGCCCGGGTGGCGGTGACGCCCTCCGCGGTGCGCAGCTCGGCCTCGAACTGGTCCCGGCGGTCCTCGAGCACCTCCGCGATCCGGTAGACGACCTGCCCGCGGTTGTACGCCGTACGCCGCGACCAGCCGCCGAAGGCTGCGCGGGCCGCCTTGACCGCGTCGCGCGCGTCCTTGCGCGAGGCGTGCGAGGCGTTGGCCAGGAACTTCCCCTTGGCGTCGTTGACCACGTAGGAGCGGCCCGACTCCGAGCGCGGGAAGGCCCCGCCGATGTAGAGCTTGTAGGTCTTGCGCACGTCGATGCGGCTCATCGCAGGTATCCCTCCAGCCCGTGGCGGCCGCCCTCGCGGCCGTAGCCCGACTCCTTGAAGCCACCGAACGGGCTGGCCGGGTCGAACTTGTTGAACGTGTTGGACCACACCACGCCGGCACGCAGCTGGCCCGCCATCCAGAGCGTGCGCGAGCCCTTGTCGCTCCAGATGCCCGCCGAGAGGCCGTACGGCGTGTTGTTGGCCTTCTCGACCGCCTCCTTCGGCGTGCGGAAGGTGAGCACCGAGAGCACCGGCCCGAAGATCTCCTCGCGGGCGATCCGGTGGGCCTGGGTCACCCCGGTGAAGACCGTCGGCGGGAACCAGAAGCCGTGGTCGGGCAGCTCGCACGGGGGCGACCAGCGGCCCGCTCCCTCGGCCTCGCCGACCTCGGACAGCTCGCGGATCTTGGCCAGCTGCTCCGCGCTGTTGATCGCCCCCACGTCGGTGTTCTTGTCCAGCGGGTCGCCGACGCGCAGGGTGCCCATCCGGCGCTTGAGCCGCTCGAGCACGTCCTCGGCGACCGACTCCTGCACCAGCAGCCGCGACCCGGCGCAGCAGACGTGGCCCTGGTTGAAGAAGATCCCGTTGACGATGCCCTCGACGGCCTGGTCGATCGGCGCGTCGTCGAAGACGATGTTGGCGGCCTTGCCGCCCAGCTCGAGGGTCACCTTCTTGGTCGATCCGGCGACCGCCTTGGCGATCGCGCGGCCGACGTCGGTCGAGCCGGTGAAGGCGACCTTGTCGACGTCCTCGTGGGCCACCAGCGCCTGCCCCGTGGCACCCGCGCCGGTGACGATGTTGACGACGCCCGGCGGCAGGTCGGCCTGCTGGCAGATCTCGGCGAACAGCAGCGCGGTCAGCGGGGTGGTCTCCGCGGGCTTGAGCACGACGGTGTTGCCGGTGGCCAGCGCCGGGGCGATCTTCCAGGCGAGCATCAGGAACGGGAAGTTCCACGGGATCACCTGTCCGGCCACCCCCAGCGGCTGCGGGTCGGGCCCGTAGCCGGCGTGCTCGAGCTTGTCGGCCCAGCCCGCGTAGTAGAAGAAGTGCGCCGCGGCCGTCGGGATGTCGACGTCGCGGGACTCCTTGATCGGCTTGCCGTTGTCGATGGACTCCAGCACCGCGATCTCGCGGGCGCGCTCCTGGATGATCCGCGCGATCCGGAAGAGGTACTTCCCGCGCTCGGCGCCGCTCATCCGCGACCACACCCGGGAGTAGGCGCGCCGCGCGGCCTTGACGGCGCGGTCCACGTCCGCCGCGTCGGCCTCGGCGACCTCGGCCAGGACCTCCTCGGTGGCGGGGTTGATCGTCTTGAAGGCCTTCCCGCCGCCGTCGACGAACTCGCCGTTGACGAACAGGCCGTAGGACGACCGGATGTCGACCACCGAGCGGGACTCGGGGGCGGGGGCGTAGTCGAAGTCCATGTCGGTTTCCCCGTTCAGTCGAGGGTGAAGTAGTCGGGGCCGGAGTAGCGGCCGGTCGTCATCTTGGTCCGCTGCATCAGCAGGTCGTTGAGCAGCGTGGAGGCGCCGAACCGGAACCAGTCGGGGTGCAGCCAGTCCGGGCCGGCGATCTCGTTGACGGTGACGAGGTACTTGATCGCGTCCTTGGAGGACCGGATGCCGCCGGCCGGCTTCACGCCCACCATCTGCCCGGTGACGTCGCGGAAGTCGCGCACGGCCTCGAGCATCACCAGCGTCACCGGGAGGGTGGCAGCCGGCTGTACCTTCCCGGTGGAGGTCTTGATGAAGTGCCCGCCGGCCAGCATCGCGAGCCAGCTGGCCCGTCGTACGTTGTCGTAGGTCTGCAGCTCGCCGGTCTCGAAGATCACCTTCAGGTGCGCGCTCCCGCACGCCTGGCGGACGGCCACGATCTCCTCGTAGACCTGCAGGTAGCGCCCCGACAGGAACGCCCCTCGGTCGATCACCATGTCGATCTCGTCAGCCCCGGCGTCGACCGCGTCCTCGACGTCGGCCAGCTTGACGTCGCGGGCGGCACGGCCGCTGGGGAAGGCGGTGGCGACCGAGGCGATGCGTACGCCGGAGGAGCCCCCTGAACGGCTGAGCGCCTCCTTCACGAACGGCACCATGTCCGGGTAGACGCAGACCGCCGCCACCGGCGGACACGTCGGGTCGGCCGGGTCCGGGCGCATCGCCTTGGCGGCCAGCGCGCGGACCTTGCCGGGGGTGTCGGAGCCCTCCAACGTCGTCAGGTCGACCATCCCGATGGCCAGGTCGATGGCGAAGTCCTTGGCGGAGGTCTTGATCGACCGGGTGCCGAGGCCGGCGGCGCGTTGCTCCACCCCGACCTGGTCGACCCCGGGGAGCCCGTGCAGGAAGCGGCGCAGCGAGGCGTCCGTCGAGGTCACGTCCGAGAGGGAGCTCGCCGTTGAACTCGTCGTTGTCACCGAAGCAGTCTAGGGCGCCCCGCCGAGGCGCTAGGCGGCTGCTCCGGTGTCCTTCTTGAGCAGGACGTGGTGGACGCGGTAGCGGGGCCAGGCGATGTGGCGTGCCCGCCAGCCGGTCGGTCGGTTGGAGTCGGC
>JAOPYC010000190.1 GCA_025964795.1 Marmoricola sp. | reverse complement strand
CGGGTGTTCACCGAGGTGAACAACGGCGTCTACCGCTGCGGGTTCGCCGGCTCGCAGGAGGCCTACGACGACGCCTACGACCGGCTCTGGGCCTCGCTGGACTGGCTCGAGGAGCGGAAGGCCGATCGGCGCTACCTGATGGGGTCGGCGATCACCGAGGCCGACGTACGCCTGTTCACGACGCTGGCCCGCTTCGACGCGGTCTACCACGGCCACTTCAAGTGCAACCGGGTCAAGCTGACCGAGCTGCCGAACCTCTGGGGCTACGCGCGCGACCTCTACCAGACCGACGGCTTCGGGGAGACCATCGACTTCGAGCAGATCAAGCAGCACTACTACGTCGTGCAGAGCGACGTGAACCCCTCGGGCATCGTCCCGAAGGGCCCCGAGCGGGACAGCTGGCTCACCCCCCACGGGCGGGAGTCGCTGGCCTGAGGCGCGACGTCCTGGACCGGCCGCTCAGGCCACCGGCACGTCGGCGGCGTGGGCGCCGCCCTCGGGGAGATCGGCTTCCTTCGCGGCGGGTTCGCCCACGTGCTCACCGGCCGGCTTCTGCGCCGGGTCCGGGGCCGACGACGGCCCACCGCGTACGACGAAGTCCTGCTGCCGGATCAGGAACAGGCAGAGCACACCGGCCGCGAAGGCGATCACGGCCGCGATGCCGATGATGTGGTTCAGGGAGTCCACGACCGCGGAGGTGCCGACCCGGTTCACCAGGTCGAAGGCCTGCTGGCCGGCGCCCTGGCCGCCCGCAGCGGCGGCCGCCTTCTGGGCCCCCTCGGCAGCGGCGTGGACCTGGCCACCGGACAGGGCGCCGGTGAGGCCGTCGAGCGCGCCGGACGGCACCTTGCCGGACAGGCCGGGCTCGGCCGCGTCGGCCACTCGCTGGCTGAAGATCGACCCCAGGGCCGCGATGCCGGTGGCGATGCCGACCTGGCGGAACGTGGAGTTGACGCCGCTGGCCATGCCGGAGCGCTCGACGGCCACGACGCCGACCGCGGTGGAGGCCAGCGGCGGGTTGATCATGCCGATCCCGACGCCGGCCACGGTGAGGCCGGGAATCAGGTGGGTCCACGAGGAGTCGGTCTCGATGCCCAGGAGCAGCACCAGGCCGACGCCGAGGATCAGGAACCCCGGCGCGATCAGCCACTTGACCGGGACCCGCTCGGTCAGCCGGCCGGCGATGGCGGCGGCGAAGAAGGAGGCACCGGAGAGGAACAGGAACCGCACGCCGGTCTGCACGGCGGAGTAGTCGAGGACGTTCTGCACGTAGATCACCAGGAAGGTGAGCAGCGAGAAGATCGACGACGACACCCCGAAGGCCGCGATCAGGCCGCCCGTGAAGGTCGGCTTGCGGAGCAGCGTCAGGTCGAACATCGGCTGCTTCTGCAGGACCTGGCTGACCAGGAAGACCACCATCAGCACGGCGGCGGCGACCAGCGAGGCGACGACCTTCTGCTCGCCCCAGCTCTCCTGGCCGGCCTCGATCAGGCCGTAGACCAGGGCGCCGAGCGCCACGGAGAACGACACGAAGCCGAACCAGTCCGGCCGCCCGGCCCGGGGGTCCTTCGACTCGCGCACCTTGACCAGGGAGACCGCGATGGCCACGAAGCAGATGGGGATGTTCACGAAGAAGATCCAGCGCCAGGACAGCCCGCTGGTGAGCACGCCGCCCAGCACCGGGCCGATCGCCACGGCGACCCCGGTGGTGGCGCCGAACACGCCGAAGGCCGTGCCGCGGTCCTTGCCGGAGAAGGCGCTGGCGAGCAGGGCCAGGGCGGTGGCGAACATGGCCGCGCCGCCGATGCCTTGGAACGCCCGGGAGATGGTGAGGAACAAGATGTCCTGGGCGGAGCCGCAGGCGATCGAGCCCAGCGTGAACAGCACGGTGCCGATCACGAACACCCGGCGGCGGCCGAACAGGTCGGCGAGCGAGCCCGCCGTGAGCAGCAGGGCGGCCAGGCTCAGCGCGTAGGCGTCGATCACCCACTGCAGGTCCGACAGGGTGGCGTCGAGCTCGGTCTGGATGTCGGGCAGCGCGACGTTCACGATCGTGATGTCGAGCAGGAGCATGAAGACGCCGGTGCAGACGGCGACGAGCGTCCACCACTTCGGGTCGCTCCCCGTCGATGCGCTCCCGGTCGGTGCGGTGGGGGAGGCGGTGGTGGCGGTGGGGTCAGCCATGGGAGTCCTTCTGGTTCGCGGTCGCGAAATCATCAACAGGTTAACGATTACGTTAGGTACGATACTCGTGGCTCAGAGATCGTCAAGCGGTTAACGATTAGTGTGAGGAGGAACATTGGGCGAGGCCACGGACAGTCGCGAGCTGCTGCCCGCGCTCGCCGCCCTGCCCGGGCACCTGTTCTGGCGAGCCCAGGCGCGGGTCGCCTCGGCCCTGGCTGCGATCCTCCCACCCGGGGTCGACATCCACGCGTACGCCGCCCTGCTGGCCCTGTCCGGCGGGGTCACCCGGTCGCAGCAGTCGCTCTCGGACACGGTCAGCGTCAGCCGCACCACGATGGTCCGGGTGGCCGCCGACCTCTCCGACCAGGGCCTGGTCAAACGGGTCCGCAACCCGGAGGACCGTCGCTCCTACGCGCTGACCCGGACCCCGGAGGGTGCCGCCGCGGCCCGTCGGTGGCGACGGCACGCGGAGGACCTCGAGGACTCGATCACCTCGGGGTTCTCGCTGCAGGAGCGGGAGGAGCTGCGCGCCCTGCTCCTGCGCGTGGCCGAGCCCGACCTCGCCCCGGACGTTCCCGAGCCGCTGCGCGAGAGCATCGGCTTCCTGGTCACCCGCATCCACACCCGGATGCACCGCGAGTTCATGGTGGCGCTCGAGCCGGTTGGCATCGAGCCCCGCGACTTCGGGACGCTGGTCGCCCTGCAGGAGACCGGACCCCTCTCCCAGGCCGAGCTCGCGCGGCACATGGGAGTCAGTGGCGCCAGCATGGTGCAGATCGTCGACGACCTGGAGCGCAGCCGGCTGCTCGAACGTCGCCGGCCGGCGGCCGACCGGCGTACGCAGGTGCTGCACCTGCAGTCGGGGGTGCCGGACGTGCTCGCCGAGGCGACCCGCGTGGCCCACCAGAAGTCGTCCGAGATCTTCGCCATGCTCGCGAGGGACGAGAACGAGCGGCTGATGGTCCTGCTGCAGCGGCTGGTCACGGCGCCCTGAGGCCGGACGGGCACCTCACTTCGTGAGGGTGTGCCCGACTAGCGCAGGGTGCGGGCGGCCAGGGTGCGCATCGAGGGTGCCGTGCGGAACTCCTCGTTGTCCTCCTGGGTCGCCAGCTGGACGAACTGGCGTCCGTTGACGGTGTTGATCCGGCCGTAGCTGATCAGGTTGAAGTCGTCGTCGGCGCCGCGGACCGCTGCGACGAAGATGACGCGGCGGGCCCGGGTCCGCAGGCTCACGGTCTGGCCGGGGGCGACGGCCCGCTCCAGGGTCGGCGTCTTCTTCTGGGGGCTGCCGGCGAAGACGACCACCCAGCGCTTGTTGGTGTTGGTGAACGCGACGTTCGCCCGGTGCTTGATCTTGTGCTTCTTCACGGTCAGCTTGTGCAGGAGCGTGGCCCGGAGCGCCTTGATGCCCTCGACGGCGACGGTGAGCTTCGCGGTGCGGTAGAGGTCGCCGTCGGTGACGCCGTACGTCAGGGTCTCGGTGAAGCTCCCGAGGCCGAGGTCCGGGAGGTACTGGATGCTCCCGTTGGGCTGGATGCACGCGTCACCGTGGGCGGGGTTGCTCACGTTCGTCACGTAGAGCTTGTCGCCGTCGGGGTCGGAGTCGTTGGCCAGCACCTTGATCGTCACGGCGGTGCCGGCGAGGGCCTTCGCGGTGTCGTTGGCGAGCGCCGGTGCCTGGTTCAGCGGGCGGCTGTTCGCGGGCGTGGTCATGCCGGCGCACGCGGCGTCCGCGGCGGTCGCGGTGACCGGGGACAGGGTCACGGCCAGGCCGGCGGTGAGCACGACGGTGGTGGCGGCGGCGATCCTGCGAGTGGCACCAAGCATGTGACATCCAATCCCCGGAGATGAGTGAAGGCGTCAGTGTGCACGAGTTCCCGAGAGGCCGAGAGGGTTTCCGGAACCTGGTCTCGCCCCTCGGTCCGCGGCGCGCCCCCGTCGTGGCTCGGCGCCGGTGGAGGCCGGCGGGCCTAGGCTGAAACGACACGGTCTCGGGCTTGGCGACCGGGAGGCTCGCATGTCGGCCACACAGGAACAGTCACACGAGCGCGAGAGCAAGGGCCTGCGGGCCGGCGCGATCGGGCTGGTGGGCAGCGTCGTCGTCGGCATCGCGTCGACCGCTCCGGCGTACAGCCTGGCGGCTAGCCTCGGCTTCGTCGTCACCACCTCCAACGGGAACGGGATCGTCGGAGTCAAGGCGCCGCTGATCATGGTGCTGGCGTTCCTGCCGATGTACTTCATCGCCGTCGCCTACTCCGAGCTCAACAAGGCCGAGCCGGACTGTGGCACCACCTTCACCTGGGCCGCGCGCGCGTTCGGCACGCGGACCGGCTGGATGGGCGGCTGGGGGATCATCGCGGCCGACGTGATCGTGATGGCGAACCTCGCCCAGATCGCCGGGTCCTACTCGTTCACGCTCGTGGGTGCCGACAGCCTCGCGGCGAGCACCTTCTGGAGCACGTTCGCCGGCATCATCTGGATCCTGATCATGACCTACATCTGCTACCGCGGGATCGAGGTCTCGGTGCGGCTGCAGTACGCCCTGCTCGGCGTCGAGGTGGCCACCCTGGTGGTGTTCGCGCTGTTCGCCCTGGCGAAGGTCTACGCCAACGACGCCCCGGGACGTCTGAAGCCGTCACTGGACTGGCTCTCCCCGAGCGGGCTCACCCTGAGCGGCACGGTCAGCGCCACCCTGATCGCGGTCTTCATCTACTGGGGCTGGGACACCGCGGTGGCCACCAACGAGGAGGCCGACGACCCGGCCACCACGCCCGGTCGGGCGGCCGTCATCTCCACCGTCCTGCTCCTGGTGACCTACGCGCTGGTCTCCGTGGCGACCATCGCCTTCGCCGGGGTCGGCACCACGGGCATCGGCCTGGGCAACGAGGACAACGCCGACGACGTCTTCGCGGCGATGGGCCACCAGGTCTTCGGCGGTGGTGCGCTCGGCTGGATCATGGTGCACCTGCTGGCGATCACCGTGCTGACCTCGGCCTCCGCCTCGACGCAGACCACGATCCTGCCCACGGCCCGCACCTCGCTCTCGATGGCGGCCTTCAAGGCCATCCCGGCGCGGTTCGCGCGGATCCACCCGAAGTACCTCACGCCCACGGACTCGACGATCTGGATGGGCGCGGTGTCGATCATCTTCTACGTCGGGCTGACGCTGGTCAGCGAGAACATCCTCGGCGACACCATCTCGGCAGTGGGCCTGATGATCGCCTTCTACTACGGCCTGACGGGCTTCGCCTGCGTGTGGTTCTACCGGAGGACCATGTGGGACAAGCCGCGGGACATCCTGATGCAGGGCGTGCTGCCCTTCCTCGGCGGGATCATCCTGCTCGGGGCCTTCGTCGTGGCCTGCAAGCTGTACGCCGCGCCCGACTACGGCGCGACGAAGATCGGCGGCATCGGCGGCGTCTTCCTGATCGGCATCGGGTCGCTGCTGCTCGGCGCGGTGCTGATGTTCGTCTACCAGGCGATCGCTCCGGAGTACTTCCGTGGGGAGACCATCTCCAAGGCGCACGCGGGCGACCTGATCCTGGTCGGGGGCGGCGACAAGCCGCTCGGCGTACGCCTCCCGGACAGTCGCGAGACGACCGTCATCGCGCCCGACCTGTCCAACCTCCCGGTCGGCCGCGAGGCCATCGACGAGGCGACCGGCGAGCGCGTCCGGCGATCCGACGAGGACGAGCCCGACCGGGAGTGACCGGCCCTCAGGCCTGCCCGACCTCGCTGCCCTGGGTGGTGCGGGTGACCTTGGCGTGATGGACCTCGGTGACCGTGCCCGACGCGGTCGAGCTGCCCCACGTCCAGGTCACTTCCGTGCCCTTGCGGATGCTCACGAGGCTGCCTTCCGGGCGTCGGCCTCGGCCGCCTCGGTCGGCTCCAGGACGTAGCGCCAGCGATGCCCGCCGAAGTGGCGCCAGGCCACCCGACGTCCCTCCTCGAACTCCACGCAGGTGTTGCGCATCTTGTAGGGGAAGCCGAACAGCTTCATGTCCACGCCGAACGATGCCCCCTTGCTCAGCCGCTCGGGACCCTTCAGCAGGCCCCGCACCGACCCGGACCCGTCGATCCGGGGCTGCTGGCGCGGGTCCGCGAGGATCGCGAACACGACCTCGGGCGGGGCGACGATGTCGATGGACTCGGAGATCACGCGCGGCCCGGAGGGCGGTGGCGCTGAGGCGGTCATGCAGGCGAGTCAAGCAGACGAACCCAGCTCGGTTAGCGTGCCCGAGAGCGACCGGGGGCGGTCGGACGACCGCCCGACGAGAGGAGTGGACCGTGCCTGCCTCCCGCCCCACGACCGGGAACGGCCTGCCGCTCCTGCCGGCCGCCGCCTTCGTGCTGGTCTGGTCGTCGGGCTACATCGCCGCGCCCTACGGCGTCGACGCGATGTCCCCGCTGCTGCTGGTGGCCCTGCGGTTCGTGCTCGCCGGGGTGCTGGCCTGGGTGCTGGCCCGGGTGCTGCGCGGGCCGCTGCGGGTCACCCGGGCGGACGCCGTCCGGATCGGGCTCTCCGGGCTCGCGCTCAACGGGGTGCAGTTCGCGGCGATGTACGTCGCCTTCGACGTGGGCATGGACGCCACCCTCGCCTCCCTGATGCACTCGCTCAGCCCGGTGCTCACCGCGCTGCTGGCCGCGATCTTCCTCGGGGAGCGACTGTCCAGGCTGCAGGTGCTCGGCTTCGTGATCGGGGTGGCCGGGGTGGTGCTGGTGCTCGGGCCCGACGTGGACAAGGCCGGTGGGACGGTCGGGCTGGTCTGCGGCGTGGTGAGCGTGCTCGGCCTCAGCCTCGGCACGCTCGGGCAGCGCTGGATCGGGCACGCCCCGGACCCGCTGTGGTCGGGCGCGATCCAGTTCGGTGCGGCCGCCCCGCCGCTGCTGGTGCTCGCGTTCGTGGTCGAGGGGACGGGCGTCGTACGGGACCCTGCCGCGGCCGGGATCGCGCTGGTATACCTCGCGGTCGTCAACTCGATCCTCGGCCTCGGGCTGCTCGGCCTCCTGGTGCGGGCGCGGGGTGCGGGCGCGGCGGCCAGCGTGTTCTTCCTGATGCCACCGGTCACCGCCGTGCTGGCCTGGCTGATCCTCGGCGAGACCCTGAACCTGCGCGAGGTGGTCGGCCTGGTGGTCACGGTGGTGGGCGTGGCGGCGGCGACCCGGAGCCGGGTCCAGGAGGAGTTCGAGCCGGTCTGAGGCGTTGATTGGGTGTCTGCCCGGGTCGTCCGCTACCTTTTGGGGGAGTCTGTGGCCCACGTCACAGCCTCGTCTCACTAGCATCGGGTCCCGGCCGCGCCACCCCTGCGGTCACGTTCCCCGATGCATGCCACGCGAACGCGGAGACCCCGCACTCGCCCGGACACAGGAGTGTGTGATGCCCGATTTCGGTCCCGATCTCGTCGAGGCCTTCGGCCCGTCGCAGGCCGACGGCGGCCCCGAGCTGATCCAGCTGCTCACCCCCGAGGGGGAGCGCGTCCACCATTCCGACTTCGACCAGGACTTCAGCGCCGACCAGCTGCGCGGCTTCTACCGCGACATGGTGCTGACCCGCCGGATCGACACCGAGGCCACCGCGTTGCAGCGCCACGGCGAGCTCGGCATCTGGGCCCAGCTGCTGGGGCAGGAGGCCGCGCAGATCGGCGCCGGCCGGGCGCTGCGCCCCCAGGACTACGTGTTCCCGACCTACCGCGAGCACGGCGTCGCCTGGTGCCGCGGCGTCGACCCGCTCAAGCTGCTCGGCCTCTTCCGCGGTGTCGACCACGGCAGCTGGGACCCGCACGACAACAACTTCGGGCTCTACACGATCGTCATCGGCGCGCAGGCCCTGCACGCGACCGGCTACGCGATGGGCATCCAGCGCGACGGCGCGGTCGGCACCGGCGACCCCGACCGCGACGCGGCGGTCATCGCCCACTTCGGTGACGGCGCCAGCAGCCAGGGCGACGTCAACGAGGCGTTCATCTTCGCCGCGTCCTACAACGCCCCCGTCGTGTTCTTCTGCCAGAACAACCAGTGGGCGATCTCGGAGCCGATCGAGCGCCAGACCCGGATCCCGCTCTACCAGCGTGCCCTCGGATTCGGGTTCCCCGGCGTCCGCGTCGACGGCAACGACGTCCTCGCGACGTACGCCGTCACCCAGGCCGCCCTGCAACGGGCCCGAGAGGGGAGCGGGCCGACCCTGGTGGAGGCCTACACCTACCGGATGGGCGCGCACACGACCACCGACGACCCGACCCGCTACCGGCTCTCCGACGACGTCGAGCACTGGAAGCTGAAGGATCCGATCGCGCGCCTGGAGGTCTACCTGCGCCGCAACGGCCTGGTGGACGACGACTTCCACGCCACCTTGAGGGCGGAGGCCGACGACCTCGGGCACCGGCTGCGTGAGGGCTGCAAGGCGCTGCCCGACCCGAAGCCGCTGGACATGTTCAACCACGTCTACGCCGAGGAGACCGAGGAGCTGCGCCAGCAGCGCGAGAGCTACGCGGCCTACCTCGAGACCTTCGAGGGGGCCACGTCGTGACCGGGATCCAGAAGAGCACCCAGAAGATCACCTTGGCCAAGGGTCTCAACATGGGCCTGCGCAAGGCGATGGAGGACGACCCCAAGGTCCTGATCATGGGCGAGGACGTCGGCAAGCTCGGCGGCGTCTTCCGGATCACCGACGGTCTGCAGAAGGACTTCGGCGAGGACCGGGTGATCGACTCCCCGCTGGCCGAGTCCGGCATCGTCGGCACGGCGGTCGGGATGGCCCTGCGCGGCTACCGGCCCGTCGTGGAGATCCAGTTCGACGGGTTCGTCTACCCGGCGTACGACCAGATCGTCACGCAGGTCGCCAAGATGCACTACCGGTCGAAGGGCAACTGCCCGATGCCGATGGTGATCCGGATCCCGTTCGGGGGCGGCATCGGCGCGGTCGAGCACCACTCGGAGAGCCCGGAGGCGCAGTTCGCGCACACGCCGGGGCTCAAGGTGGTCGCGTGCTCCAACCCGGTTGACGGCTACTGGATGATCCAGCAGGCGATCGCCTCCGACGACCCGGTGATCTTCCTGGAGCCCAAGCGGCAGTACCACGCCGACAAGGCCGACCTCGACGACTCCGCCACGCCCGACCCGCTGTTCACCAGTCGCGTCGTACGCCGCGGGACCGACGCCACCGTGCTGGCCTACGGGCCGATGGTGAAGATCGCGATGAAGGCCGCCGAGGCGGCGGCCACGGAAGGGCGCTCGCTCGAGGTGATCGACCTGCGCACGCTGAGCCCGCTCGACATGGGCCCGGTGCTGGAGTCCGTACGCCGCACCGGCCGCGCCATCGTCACCCACGAGGCGCACGTCAACCTCGGGATGGGCGCTGAGGTCGCGGCCCGGATCCAGGAGGAGTGCTTCTACTCGCTCGAGTCGCCGGTGCTGCGGGTCGGCGGGTTCGACACGCCCTACCCGGCCTCCCGGATCGAGGAGGACTACCTGCCCGACCTCGACCGGCTGCTGGACGCCGTCGACCGGTCGCTGGCGTTCTGATGAGCCCCGTGCCTGATGAACCCGTTCCTGATGAACCCCGTTTCGTGAAGGAGCCCTGAGATGGCTGACTACCTGCTGCCCGACGTCGGGGAGGGGCTGACCGAGGCCGAGATCGTCTCCTGGCGGGTCAAGGAGGGCGACGTCATCGAGATCAACGACATCGTCGTCGAGATCGAGACCGCCAAGTCGCTGGTCGAGCTGCCCTCGCCGTACGCCGGCACCGTGACCGCGCTGCTCGTCGCCGAGGGCGAGGTCGTCGAGGTCGGCACCGCCATCATCTCGGTCGGCGACCCGGCCGCCACGCCCGCCGCGGGCTCGCCCGACCCCGCCGACCTCAGCGCCATGGACCTGTCCAACCCGGCGGCCAGCGGTGGCGGCGAGGGGGAGAGCCTGGTCGGGCGCAACAAGGCCGACCGTGGCCCGGTGCGGCGCGCCCGCAAGGGGTCGGCGTCCCCGTCGACCGAGGCCGGCGCCTCCACCCAGCTCCAGCTCCAGGGGGCGTTCACCCCCGGCGGCCCGATGGTCCCCGACGTCGTGGACTCCGACGAGCCGCCGGTCCCGGCGACCGCCGCGGAGCCGGTCGAGGCCCTTTCGCCGCGGGCGCTGGCCAAGCCGCCCGTGCGCAAGCTCGCCAAGGACCTCGGTGTCGACCTGACCGCGCTCACCGGCACCGGGCCTCAGGGCTCGATCACCCGGGAGGACGTCCAGCTCGCCCACGGGAGGTCATCCGAACCGGTCGCTCCGGCGACCATTCGCGATGACGTCCGCGAGCACCGGGAGCCGATCAAGGGCGTGCGCAAGATGATGGCGCAGGCCATGGTCGCCTCGGCGTTCACGGCGCCGCACGTCACCGAGTGGGTGACCGTCGACGTGACCCGGACGATGGAGCTGGTCGAGCGCCTCCGCGCCCGCCGGGAGTTCCGCGACGTCAAGGTCTCGCCGCTGCTGGTGCTGGCCCGGGCGGCGATGCTGGCCATGCGGCGTACGCCGGAGATCAACTCCTACTGGGACGATCAGGCCCAGGAGATCGTGTTCAAGAGCTATGTGAACCTCGGCATCGCCGCGGCCACCCCGCGCGGGCTCGTCGTGCCCAACATCAAGGACGCCGAGCGGCTGCCGCTGGTCGAGCTCGCCGAGGCGGTCAACCAGCTGGCCGCGACCGCGCGGGCCGGGAGGACCCAGCCGGCCGAGATGAGCGGCGGCACCTTCACGATCACCAACGTGGGGGTCTTCGGGGTCGACGCCGGGACGCCGATCATCAACCCGGGCGAGTCCGCGATCCTGTGCTTCGGTGCGGTCCGCAAGCAGGCGTGGGTGGTCTCGGGCGACGCCGGCGACGAGATCGAGGTCCGCCAGGTAACCCAGCTCGCGCTCAGCTTCGACCACCGGCACGTCGACGGTGAGAAGGGGTCGCGCTACCTCTCCGACGTCGCCGCGATCATGGAGGACCCGGCGGTGGCCCTGCTCTTCTGAGGAAACTCAGGGGTGGGTCAGTGGCATGCCGGATGGCCGGTCCTCCGGACGGGACCTAGCCTTTCTCCATGAGCGAACCTGGGCGGATCCTGGCCGATCCGACGCGGGAGCGGCTGAACACGCCGGCCACGATCGTGACGCTCGTGCGCACCGTGGCGTCGGTGACGCTGTCGGCCGTGGCCGCGGGCCAGCAGAACCTGACCCTGCTGGTGGTCGCGCTGGTCGTGCACTGGGTCGGTGACTCCCTGGACGGCTGGGTCGCCCGCGTGCGCGACTGCGAGACCCGCACGGGCGCGGTGCTCGACATCCTCAGCGACCGGCTCTGCTTCGCGGCGTTCTACGTCGGCCTGGCGTGGCTCGAGCCGCACCTCGCGCCGGCGGTCTTCGTCTACCTGGCCATGTTCATGGTGGTCGACTGCTTCCTCTCCCTCGGCTTCCTGGCCTGGCCGATCACCAGCCCCAACTACTTCTACGTCATCGACCGCGGGCTGTGGCTGCGGAACTGGTCGCACCCCGCCAAGGCCGTGAACTCCGGCCTGTTCGCGATCCTGCTGCTGGTCACCGGGTGGATGTGGCTCGGGCTGGGCATCGCGGTGGCCCTGCTCGCCGCCAAGTGCTACTCCGTGGTCAGCCTGCTGCGCCTCGGGATGCCGATCCCCACCGGGCTGCCGGAGGACCTCGAAGGCTCGGCGGCCGCCGAGGACCTCGCCCGCCCGTGAAGCTCATCCTGACCACCCTGGTCGTGGCCCTCGGGTCGGCGTTGCTGCCGTTCGTGAACATCGAGGTCTACCTGGCGGGGGTCGGTGCCGCGATCCGGCACGTCGGGGTGTGGGAGGTCGCGGCCGCCGCGGCGATCGGGCAGACCACCGGCAAGGTGGTGCTCTACTACGCCGCCGACTGGGCGATGCGGCTGCCCTGGATCCGCAGGAAGATGGCCTCGCCGAAGTGGGCGAGGTCCTACGAGCGCTGGCAGACCTGGATCGACGAGCACCCCGGCGGCACGGTGGCGCTGCTGTTCGCGTCGGCCTCGGCCGGCTTCCCGCCGCTCTACGTGATGGCCGTGCTCGCGGGACAGCTGCGCGTGAACATCTGGATGTTCGTCAGCACCTGCCTGGTCGGGCGCTACATCCGGTTCCTGGTGCTGCTGGGGGCGGCCGACTGGATCGTCGTACGCCTCTCCTGAGTCACCGCCGCTCGGGGTGCAGCGGGTGCATCATCGCGTCGGTGCCGCCGTCGGCGAAGACCACCGAGCCGACGAGCAGGCTGGCCTCCTCGGAGAGCAGGAAGCAGGCGAGCGCGGCGATCTCCTCGGGACGCCCGGGGCGGCCCAGGGCGGTTGGGTAGGCGTCGGCGAAGACTCCCAGCTCCGGGTCCTCGCGCAGCCGCTCGGTCATCGGGGTGGCCACCAGGCCCGGAGCCATCGCGTTGAGGCGGATGCCGGCGCGGGCCCACCCGACGCTCTCGCGCCTGACCCACCAGGCGAGTGCGGCCTTGGTCGCGGGGTAGACCGACGCGGCCTGCTCGGTGGCGGCCAGCCGGCGGGCGTGCTCCTCGTCGTCGGCCAGGCACGCGGCCGCGACCGCGGTGGCCCAGCCCGGCTGGCAGGTCACCGAGTTGGAGCTCACCACCACGACGCTCGAGCCCGGACCCATCAGCGGGCGCAGCCCCTCCACGAGTGCGATTGCCCCGAAGTAGTTGAGCGACACGACGAGCTGGGGGTCGGTGCCGGTCAGCCCGGCGACCCCGGCGCAGGGGACCACGTCGTCGACCCGGTCGGTGAGCGTGCCGATGCTCGCGAGGACGCCGGTGCGCCCCGACTCCGTGGCCAGGTCACCGGTGACCTCGGCGTCGTGCAGGTCGACCCCGATCACGGTGTGGCCGTCGTGGCGCAGCCGCTCGGTGGTCGCCGCCCCGATGCCCGAGGCGGACCCGCTGACGACGTAAGTGCCCATCAGCCGTCCTGGGCGGGCCGCTTCAACGAGGCGCCGAGACGGGCGATGAACCTCGTGACGTCCTCCGCGCTCTTGTCGGGGAGACCGAACATGACCTCGTCGACGCCCAGCGCCTCCCACCGCTCGAGCTGGCCGGGCTCGAGCCGGCTGGTGAGGAGCACGACGATCCGCGGGTCTCCCTCGCGCCCGGCCTCCTGCCACGCCTGGTTGAGCGCAGCCACCCGCTCCTCGATGTCCGTCTCGATCGGGGTGGTGATCCAGCCGTCGGCGTTGGCGACGATCCAGTCGAAGTTCTTCGGCGTACCGCCTGCCCCGACGAGGATCGGGATCCGCGGCTGCTGGACCGGCTTGGGGAAGGCCCAGCTGGACCTGAGCCGCGCGAACTCCCCGTCGTACGACGCGACCTCGTTGGTCCAGAGCTGCTGCATCAGCTCGAGGTACTCCCGCAGCACCGTCCGGCGCTTCTTGCCGGGCACGCCGTGGTCCTCGAGCTCCTCGACGTTCCAGCCGAAGCCGACCCCGAGCGTGACCCGGCCGCCGGAGAGGTGGTCGAGCGTCGCCAGCGTCTTGGCCAGGGTGATCGGGTCGTGCTCCATCGGCAGCGCGACCGCCGTACCGAGCCGGATGGTGCTGGTCACCGCCGCCGCGGTCGCGAGCGCCACCCACGGGTCGAGGATCCGCAGGTAGCGGTCGTCGGGCAGCTCGCCGCCCGTGCCGGGATGCGCGGAGTCGCGGCTGGTCGGGATGTGCGAGTGCTCGGGCACGTAGAACCCGTGGAACCCCGCCTCCTCCGCCGCGCGCGCCGCCTCGGCCGGGGTGATGCCGCGGTCGCTGGTGAAGAGCACCACTGAGAGGTCCATGCGGACATCAAAACTGAAACACGTTCTATTGTCGAGCGCGGTGCAGTTTCACTGGGTCCCCAGTGAAACTTGCAGTTCCCCCGCGTTGCAGCGGTGGGGAAGTAACCCAATCACTGGGGACCCAGTGAAACCGCCGCCACGAATCGGTCCGGCCGGGTCCGCACCAGCTCGTCGAGGTCGCGGTGGCGGAGGGCGGCGAGCTCGTGGCGGAGGACGTCGCCGACCCGGAGGCAGAAAGCCTCGGGCTCGTCGGCGGCGTCGGGGTGCTCGGCGACGATGCGGTCGACCACGCCGCGGTCGCGGAGGTCGAGGGCGCGGACGTGCTGGGAGCGGGCCATCTCCGGGGCGTGGTCGGTGTCGCGGTGCACGATCGCGCTGGCGCCCTCCGGCGGCAGCGGGGAGAGCCAGGCGTGCTGGGCCGCGATCACCCGGTCGGCGGGGAGGAAGGCGAGGGCGCCGCCGCCATTGCCCTCACCCAGCATCAGGCACAGCGTGGGAGCCGGGAGCGTGACCAGGTCGGCCAGGCAGCGAGCGATCTCGCCGGCCAGCCCGCCCTCCTCGGCCTCCGCCGACAGGGCCGCGCCGGGGGTGTCGATGACGGTCACCAGTGGCAGGCTCAGCTCCACGGCCAGCCGCATGCCGCGCCGCGCCTCCCGGAGGGCGCCGGGGCCGAGCGGGTGCAGGGTGGTCTGGCCACGGCGGTCCTGACCGAGGAAGACGCAGCTGGAGTCGCCGAAGCGGGCGAGCGCGATCATCAGCCCGGGGTCCGCCTCGCCCTGGCCGGTGCCGTTGAGCGGGATGACGTCGGTGGCGGCGTACCGCAGCAGGCGCCGTACGCCGGGCCGATCCGTACGCCGCGACCGGGTGATCGCGTCCCACGCGTCGACATCGGGGATCTCCTCGTCGACAGGCTCGTCGACCGGTGCGACCTCGCCGGGGCTGAGGATCTTCAGCGCCCGGTCGAGGATGTCGCCGATCTCCTCGGGTGGCACGACGGCGTCCAGGATCCCGTGGGCGAACAGGTTCTCGGCGGTCTGCACGCCCTCGGGGAACGGCTCGTCGTACAACGCCTCGAAGACGCGCGGCCCGAGGAAGCCGACCAGCGCGCCGGGCTCGGCGACGGTGATGTGGCCGAGCGAGCCCCAGGACGCCATCACGCCGCCGGTCGTGGGGTGCCGCAGGTAGACGAGGTAGGGCAGCCCCGCCGACTTGTGCCGGGCCACCGCGGCGGAGATGCGGACCATCTGCACGAACGCCGGCGTGCCCTCCTGCATCCGGGTGCCGCCGCTGGCCGGGGCGGCGAGCAGCGGGATGCCCTGCTCGGTGGCCCGCTCGACGGCGCCGATCAGGCGCTCGGCCGACGCCCGGCCGATGCTGCCCGCGAGGAAGCCGAACTCGCCGGCGACCACGGCCACCCGTCGTCCGCGCAGCGTCCCCTCGCCGGAGACGACCGACTCGTCGGAGCCGGACCTCTCGGTGGCGCGGGCCAACGAGGCGGCGTACTCCTTGCTGGTCCCGCTGTGGTCAGGAGGCGTGTCCCAGCTGACCCAGGAGCCGTCGTCGAGGACGAGGTCGATCAGCTCACGCGCACTCACGCGCGGATCGTATGCCAGTCGTCCAGGAGGTCCTGCTCCTCGGCCCGGCTCAGTCCCGTGGTCGGCGGGTTGCGCAGGGAGTGCAACCACTCCAGGGTGTCGATCGCGGTCTCACCGATCGGGCGCGTGGTCAGCCCGGCGGCGACGGCGGCGCTGACGTCGTGGGAGGTCATGCCGCGGCTGTCCTCGGGCAGCCACAGCGGGAGCGACCGCGGTCCCGACCAGTAGTTGACGTCGCGCTCCAGCAGGAAGTCGGCGGTCGCCCACGTCACCGTGGCCTCGCCCCCGACGGCGGCCATGACGGCGGCGACGAGGTCGCCGATGCGCACGACCGGTCCGGAGGCGTCGTACACGCCGGTGCGGCGCTGCTCCGCGCAGCTGACGATCCACGCGGCCAGGTCGCGTACG
Organism: Marmoricola sp.; assembly: GCA_025964795.1. Lineage (GTDB taxonomy): Bacteria > Actinomycetota > Actinomycetes > Propionibacteriales > Nocardioidaceae > Marmoricola. Next base: position 5,743 of record JAOPYC010000190.1, on the reverse strand, counting down.
TCGATGGCCTGGGTCCCGCGGTCGGGTGACTCCGGCGCGAGGACGTCGCCGCCCTCCGCCAGCCGCTCGGGCCAGTAGCTGAACCGTCCGCTCGGGTCGCCGGGCCCGATGATCAGACCGGGCCGGATCACCAGGGCATCCTTCGCCCGGGCCTGCACCAGCTGCTCGCAGGCGACCTTGTTGCCGCCGTACTTCTCGGGGGAGTCCTGCTCCACGTCCTCGGTGATCGCCGGCAGCAGCTCCAGGGTATCCGGGCTGCCGCCGGGGACCGAGTGGTCGGCGTACACGCTGATGGTGGAGACGAACGTCCAGTGCGGGACTCGCGCGGCCAGGGCGTCGAGGGCGCCGGCCACCCAGGACGGCGTCCGGGCGACGTCGACCGCGGCGTCCCACTCGCCGTCGAGGGCCGACCAGTCCGGCGCCTCCCGGTCGAGGTGGACGTGCCGCGCGCCGTCGGGAACCTCGCCGGAGTAGCCGCGCGCCGCACAGGTGACGTCGTGGCCACGGGCGACGGCGTCGGCCGCCACGGCGCGGGACAGGAACTGGGTGCCGCCGAGGACGAGGAGTCGCATTCCTACAACTTGCTACCTGTTCGCCTCCGGGGCAACTCCTGCCGCTCTGGGCAGAGCCTCGGTGAAACGTTCAACGAGCGCCTAGCCTCATCCCATGAACCGAACGACGGCCGTGCTGCTGGGTCTCCTCCTGCTCGCGACCTCGCTGCTGGTGGCGGCCCCGGCCGACTCCGCCACTCCGCCGTGGCGCGGGGTGATCACGTTCGACAAGCTCTGGTCGAGCCCGTCCGACTCCCGGCTCACCTGGCAGCTCCTGCAGCGCCAGTCCGGCGGCAGCTGGAAGGTGGTCGAGACGAAGAGCTGGCGCTCGGGCTCGGGCATGCTCGGCAAGGGCGGCCGCAACTCGTGCGTGAACAACAAGGGCTGGCTGCCGAGCGGGACCTATAACGTGCGGCAGTACGACAACTACGGCGGCAACAAGATCAAGGGCCGTGCCTTCCGGGTCGACGACAAGCGCTGCCCCACGGGCAACCGGCGCTTCGACCTGTTCATCCACACCGAGCAGGGCGCCGGCAGCAAGCAGTGCCCGAACCGCCGCGGTGACCAGCTTTGCCGGTGGGAGCTGCCGCGCTACAACGAGTACAAGTCGGCCGGGTGCATCAAGCTCGCCCCGGCCGACCTCACCGAGCTGGTCCGCCTCTACCAGCGGCACTTCCGGGCCGGCGTCCGCTACTCCCAGGCCCAGGTCGTCCTCCGCGTCGTCGACTAGTCCGCCGACCGGACAGGTTCGGCACGCTGTAGTTCGCCGAGCGGGCAGGTTTGGCACGTCCCTGGGCGTCGAGCGGGCAGTTCCGTACGGCGTGACAGAACTGCCCGGTCAGCGTCGTACGGCGTGACGAGAGTGCCCGGTCAGCGCGCTACGGCGTGACGAGACTGCCCGGTCAGCGCGCTACGGCGTGACGCGTCACCCGGTGGGGAGGGTCTTCAGGAAGAGGGAGACCAGGTGGCCGCCGGACACCCGTTGGCCGACCTCGACGAAGCCGCGGGCGTGGTGGAAGGCGAGCGACGCGTCGTTGGGCGGGTCCAGGTTGACCTCGAGGGCGAACAGCGGGCGACCGCTGGTGGACTCGAGCTCGTCGTAGACCTCGGAGCCGAGGCCGCGGCGGCGGAAGTCCTCGTGGATGACGACCCGGTCGAGGTAGCTGAAGTCGGCGAAGCGGGCGGTGAACCAGCCGAAGTTCTCCCCGTCGTACGACGATCCGGAGGCGAACGTGATCACGAAGCCGGCGAAGGCGCCGTCCACGTCGATCACGGCCGCGGTGTCCGCGATTCCCAGCAGGTAGTCGAGCCGGTCCTCGTCGAGGGGAGCCAGCAGCTCCACGTTGCGCTCGTTGAGCGCGAGCACGTCCGCGTGGTCCTCCGCGGAGACGGGTCGCAGGATCATGAGTCCAGGAACCTCACGCCGGTGGCCTCCTCGCTGAGCGACCACAACCGGTCCTGCGCCTCGCGGTCCAGGGCGAGCCGCCGCGGGCTGACGATCCGGGGGTGGCCCTTGAACTGGCCGGGGCCGCTCGGGCCGATGTACGTCGACCCCGGCAGGTCGCCCGTGGCGGCCATCAGGGTCGGCAGCGCGCCGATCTCGGCGGGCTGGCCGATGGCCGAGAACACCGCCTGCATGATCGTCGAGGTGCGCGACGGCTTCTCGGTGTCGCTCCCGGTGCTGATGCCGGTGCCCATCAGGCCGGTGGCTGCGTAGCCGGGGTGGGCGGCCAGGCCCTTGACCGGGATGCCCTGCGCCCGGGCGCGCCGGTCGAGGGTGAAGACGAACATCAGGTCGGCGAGCTTGGACTGCGCGTAGGACCGGTAGCGGCTGTAGGGCAGCGACTCGTCCTTCGGGTCCTCGAGCGGAGCCGTCCGCGCGACCCGGCTGGCCTGGGACCCCACGGCCACGACCCGGCCGTCACCCGAGGCGACGAGCTGCGGCCAGAGCAGGCCGGTCAGGGCGAACGGTCCGAAGTGGTTGGTGGCCATCTGGAGCTCGAGCCCGTCGGTCGTGCGCTGGTACGGCGTCGCCATCACCCCGGCGTTGTTGACCAGCAGGTGCAGCGGCCCCTGGATCTCCTTCGCAGCCGTGTGGACGGAGGTGAGGTCGGAGACGTCGATGGTCAGCGGGTGCAGGTCCGCACCGGGGACGGCCTTGCGGATCGTGGTCGTGGACGCCTCGAGCTTGGTGGGGTTGCGGGCCCCGAGGATCACCTCGGCCCCGTGCCGGACCAGCTCGATCACGGTCTTCTCGCCGATGCCGCTCGTCACCCCGGTGACCAGCGCGCGCTTCCCCGTCAGGTCGGGGATGTCGGCGGCGGTCCACGGGGGTGCGCTCACGGCGTCACCGCCAGGGAGTTCACGAGCCGCCGTCCGAGGTCCTCGTCGCCCTCGAGCAGGGGCTGCGTCCGGTCGGCCGGGCGACGTCCCCCGGCCAGGACCACGAAGTCCTCCGGGCTGAGCGTCACCGTGGCGGTCGCGGTCCCGTCCTCCGTGAGCCGGGCGCGTCCGTCGTCTCCCACGCGGACCGTCCACGACAGCCCGGCCTCGGGTACGGCGAGACGCACGGTCGTGCCCACCGGCGGGGAGAGGCGCTTGCCCACCACCATGGGCAGCGACAGGCCCAGGACGCCGAGCACGTGCTGCGCGGCGGGGGAGTCGTAGCCACCTGCCCGGGCGACGGCCCGGCGTACGTCCTGGTCGTGCATCCACACGTCGAAGGGCCGGTTGCTGAGCAGGGTCTGGGTGTCCCACGGGATGCCGCCCGGCGTCCTCGGCGGCGGGGCCGACCCGTCGGTGAGGGCAGCGGCCCGAAGCTCGGCGTAGCGGGCGGCGACGGCCTGCTCGATCTCGTCGGCCAGCGCCTCCATGTCCCGGTCGCGCCGGGCGAGGACCCCGGCCTCGGTGTAGTAGTTCTGCAGGCCCCTCAGGTGAGGGGCCGCCGCCACCTCGATCGTCTCCTCCGGCGCGCCGGCGAGCACGGCCTCGAGGTGCGCGACGTGGGCGACGTTGTCCTTGACCGACCAGCCGTCGAGGTCGGTCGGCGACTCCCACTGCTCGCGCGGGATGGTCCGGACGAGGGCCACGAAGTCCGTGCAGGCGCTGTGCCAGACCTCGACCAGCTGGAGCAGTCGCGCGTCGGGCCCGGCCGGGGGCAGGTCAGTCATGGCGGACAGAGTACGGCTCAGGCAGGCGGATCCATCCCAACGTGTTGGCGTCGAGGACCAACGTGCCACTTCGCGACGGCGGACACGACGGGAGTTAAGTTCCTAAAATCTAGCGACTTGCTACAGTATGCGAGCCGCAACCACAGGAGCCCACCTTTGTCCCATGTCCTTGCCGTCTCCGGCAGCCCGATGGTCGTCTCGCGCAGCGCCGTGCTGCTGGGTCACGTGTCCGGGGTGCTGCAGGAGCGTGGCCACACCGTCGACACCCTCATCCTGCGTGACCTCCCCGCCGAGGCGCTGATGCACGCCGACTTCGACCACCCGGCGATCCTCGACGCGGCGGCCCGGCTGGAGAAGGCCGACGGCCTGATCGTGGCCACCCCGGTCTACAAGGCCGCGTTCTCCGGCCTGCTGAAGACCTGGCTCGACCTCCTCCCGCAGTTCGGGCTGCACGGCAAGGTCGTGCTCCCGCTCGCGACGGGCGGCTCGGTGGCGCACGCGCTGGCGCTGGACTACGCGCTGCGGCCGGTGCTGACCTCGATGGACGCCCGGCACGTCGTCAACGGCTTCCTGGTGCTGGACCGGTTCATCCACTCCGCCAGCGACACCGAGCCCACCCACATCCACGAGGACGCGGCCCCTGAGCTGAGCAAGATCGTCGAGGGCTTCCTCGAGGGCCTGCGCGTGGTCGACGGCTCTCCCGTCTGAGACAGACAGACGACGGCGGCCGCCCCACCCGGGAGGGTGGAACGGCCGTCGTCGTCAGGTGAGGTGCGTCAGAACGCAGCCTCGTCGAGGTCCATCAGCGAGAGGTCGGTGGCCTCGGCGATGGCGAGCTCGGCGGTGATCTTCGGCAGGTTGTACTGCGCGAAGAACTGCGCAGCGGCGACCTTGCCCTCGTAGAACGCCTTGTCCTTGGCGGGCACCTCGCCGGCCAGCTTGCCCAGCGCGACGTCGGCGCCCTTGAGCAGCAGCCAGGCACAGACGACGTCGCCGAGCACCATCAGCAGGCGGGAGGTGTTCAGCCCGACCTTGTAGATGTTCTTGATGTCGCCGCCCTCGGCCGACTCGTCGGCGCTCATCAGGGTGTTGATCATCAGGCCGACGAGCGCCTGGGCGTCCTCGAGGCTCTTGGCGAGCAGCTCGCGCTCCACCTTGAGGCGACCGTTGCCGGCCTCGCTCTTCACGAAGGCGTCGATCTCGCCGGCCAGGTAGCCGAGCGCCTTCGCCTGGTCGCGGACGATCTTGCGGAAGAAGAAGTCCTGGCCCTGGATCGCCGTGGTGCCCTCGTAGAGGGTGTCGATCTTGGCGTCGCGGACGTACTGCTCGATCGGGTACTCCTGCAGGAAGCCGGAGCCACCGAAGGTCTGCAGCGACTCGGTGCCGAGGAGCACCCACGAGCGCTCCGAGCCGTAGCCCTTCACGATGGGGAGCAGCAGGTCGTTGACGCGCATCGCGAGCTCGTCGGTCTCGCCGTTGTGCTCGGCCATCTGCACCCGGTCCTGCCAGGAGGCGGTGTAGAGCACGAGCGAGCGCATGGCCTCGGAGAACGACTTCTGCACCATCAGCGAACGACGCACGTCCGGGTGGTGGGTGATCGTCACGCGGGGCGCGGTCTTGTCCGAGGCCTGGGTGAGGTCGGAGCCCTGGACGCGGGTCTTGGCGTACTCCAGGGCGTTCAGGTAGCCGGTGGAGAGCGTGGCGATCGCCTTGCTGCCCACCATCATCCGGGCGTTCTCGATGACCTGGAACATCTGCGCGATGCCGTTGTGAACCTCGCCGAGCAGCCATCCCTTGGCGGGCTCGCCGCCGCCGACACCGGGGTCGCCGAAGGTGAGCTCGCAGGTGTTGGAGACCTTGATGCCCATCTTGTGCTCGACGTTGGTGACGTAGGCGCCGTTGCGCTCGCCGAGCTCACCGGTCTCCGGGTCGAAGTGGAACTTCGGCACGATGAACAGGCTCAGGCCCTTGGTGCCGGGGCCACCGTGGCCCTCGACGCCCACCGGGCGGGCGAGGACGAGG
>JAOPYC010000157.1 GCA_025964795.1 Marmoricola sp. | reverse complement strand
CGAGCGCGATGCCGTCGCGGATGTCCTTGCCGAACCACGGGTAGACCGGGCCGGTGTTGCCGCGGCCGAGCATCAGGTCCATCCGGCCGTCGAGCAGGTGCTGCAGCGTCGCGTAGTCCTCGGCGATGCGCACGGGATCGGTCGTGGTGATCAGCGTGGTGCTGGTGGAGAGCTTGATCCGCTCGGTCTGGGCGCCGATGTAGGCCATCGTCGTGGTGGGGGCGCTGGCCACGAAGGGCGGGTTGTGGTGCTGCCCGAGCGCGACGACGTCGAGGCCCACCTCCTCGGCCTTCTTGGCGATGGTGACCGTGTTCTTGATCCGCTCGTGCTCGGTGACGGTGCGACCCGTGGTCGGGTCGGTGGTGATGTCACCCACGGTGAAGATTCCGAACTCCATGCTTGCCTCCTGAAGTAGTTGAGGGGTCAACTACAAAGCAGGAGTCTATATTCCGCCGGCGGCCGTGTCGTAGGGCCCTACCGGCGGCGCCGCCTCCGGGTCGAGGAACCCGTCGGGCACGCCGGTGGCCCGCGGGAAGCGGGAGACGCGCTCGACCTCGTTGAGGTCGAGGTGGTTGCGCATGTAGAGCTGCCGCCCGTCGTACGGCGGGTTGTACTCCCAGGGCGTGACCGTGCCCTGCCGCAGCGAGTGCCCGATCAGGTGGCGCCGGGCCTGGTCGGCGAGCACGTCGCTGTGCACCGCGCCAAGGTCCCACCGCCAGTCCACCTCCCGGCGCAGCTCCTTGAGGTGGGGCGCCCAGTCGGAGTCCTCGGCGAGGTTGACCCGCTCGTCGGGGTCGGCGGCGAGGTCGTAGAGCTGATCGGGGTCGACCGGCGAGTGCACGAACTTCAGGTCCCCGCGCCGGATCATCACGATCGGCGCGATCGCGCCCTCGCCCATGTACTCCCCGAACACCTCGCGCTTCTGGCCGGTCTCACCGGCTCCTGACGGGTCGACGCAGAGGTCGAGCAGCGACTGGCCGGGCAGCGGGTCGACGCTCTCGGGCGCTCCCTCGCCGACCAGCTCCAGCAAGGTCGGGAGCACGTCGACGAGAGAGACCGGGGCGGCCACCCGACCGGCCGGGAACCGCGTGGGGCTGTGCACGATCAGCGGGATGCGCGCGGAGTTCTCGAAGAAGTTCATCTTGTACCAGAGGCCCCGCTCCCCCAGCATGTCCCCGTGGTCAGCCAGCAGCACCACCACGGTGTCGTCGGCCACGCCGAGGCCGGTCAGCGTCGAGGTCAGCCGCGCGGTCCACTCGTCGAGGTAGGTCAGGTTGCCGTAGTAGGCGCGGCGGGCCCGGCGTACGTCGCGGTCGGTGATCTCGACCTCGTCCATGGCGCTGACGTGGCGCAGCCGCGCGGTGTGCGGGTCGAGCGGCACGTCGCCGGCGTTCAGCCGGGGCATCGGGATGTCGACGCCGTCGTAGGCGTCCCAGTACTGCCGGCGGGTGACGTACGGGTCGTGGGGGTGGGTGAAGGAGACGACCAGCATCCACGGGCGCTCGTCCTCGTCTCGGGCCAGCTCGTGCAGCGCGCGTACGCCGGTGTGGCCGACCTCGTCGTCGAAGAGCAGCTGGTTGGTGACCTCGGCGACGCCGGCCTGGGTAACCGCGTCCATGTTGTGGAACCACCAGTCGACCCGCTCGTCGGGCTGCAGCCAGTCAGGCGTCCAGCCGAAGTCGGCCGGGTAGATGTCGGTGGTGCGCCGCTCCTCGAAGCCGTGCAGCTGGTCCGGCCCGACGAAGTGCATCTTGCCGTCGAGCACGGTGCGGTAGCCCGCCGAGCGCAGGTAGTGCGCGAACGTCGGGATGGTGCTGGCGAGGTAGGCGGCGTTGTCGTAGCCACGCGTCGCGGACGGCAGCTGGCCGGTCATCATGCAGTAGCGCGCGGGCGTGCACAGCGGGCTGTTGGAGTACGCCGCGTCGAAGACGACTCCCTCCCGGGCGAGCCGGTTGATCATCGGTGTCTTCACCACCGGGTTGCCGTAGCAACCGAGCGCCTCCGGCGCGACCTGGTCGAACATGATCACCAGCACATTGGGCCGTTCCTTGACCCCGGGAATCTCACTCACCCCTCGAGTGTGACATCCGGCGAGACCTCGGGAGGCCACTGATGAACCGTGTCAGCGACGGGCTTCGGCCAGCCGCTCGGCAAGCCGTTCTCCGAGGCCGCTCGCACGCTGCACCTCACGGCCCACGGCCGCCCGGATCGCCGCCTCGGTGCCGACCACGCGCACCTGCTCCTGGGCCCGCGTCACCGCCGTGTAGAAGAGCTCGCGGGTGAGCAGTCGCGACTGCTCGTCGGGGAGCACCACGCTGACGGTGTGGGCCTGCGAGCCCTGCGACTTGTGCACCGTCATCGCGTGCACCGTCTCCACCCCGGACAGCCGGGTGGTCGCGAACTCGCGCATCTCGTCGCCGACCTGCACCACGACCCGCAGCCGTCCGTCGGGGTGCCGGATGGTCGCACCCATGTCGCCGTTGTTGAGCAGCTGGTCGTAGTCGTTGGCGGTGACCAGGATCGGGCGGCCGGCGTACCACTCGTCGTAGTGGGTGACGCCGGTGCGCTCGGAGACGAGCCGCTCGACCTGGCGGT
>JAOPYC010000129.1 GCA_025964795.1 Marmoricola sp. | reverse complement strand
ATCCAGCCAACCCGTGATCTTCAAGGACTAGACACGACCTGGCTTCCGCCGACGGGGTGTGTCGCCGACAGGCGGTGGAATGCCGCGGGCTCAGACTAGGGTCAACGCATGCGCCGCGCCTACATCGATCCGCACGTCGACCTGCCCCAGTCCTTCCGCCTAGCAAAGCGATGGGCTGTCAAAGACAGGCAACATCACGGTTGTCGGGCCGAGCACGAGCGCTATCGAAGAGTCGCCTTTCCTGGTGAGCTCAGGCCTGCCGATCGGCACCACAGGAAACCGCCACAGCCGCTTCGGTGCCCGCCCGCGGACGGGGACGGTCATCGCGTGGTGCCTTCACCTGGACGAAATCCTGGAGCTTGAGGAGAAGGCCAGTCTCGACGGCCTGGTGCTCGTACGTGGATACAAGACGCACGCACCGTGGATCACCGCACACGACGCTGAGTTCCTCGGGGGCGAACAGGTCGCACGGGTTCCGGAAGCGAGCGCCGCCATCAAGGCGATGGTCGATGGAATCTCCATGTCGGCTGTGCTGAATCAGGGCCTCGTCGAATCCCGCGAGCGGTCGACTGCCGTCCAGGCGCTCACCTTCATGCGCCACCACGGCCACCGGCTTGTCCCTGAACAGCTCACTGTTGAGGCCATCCGACAGGAATGGCCGGGCACCAGCCCTCTTGAGTTTGCAGACCTCGCCAAGCAGCTCAATGCTGGCAAGAGATTGCGGCACCAGAAGCGGCTCAACGCGGCTGCAATGACGGAGTGGTTGGCGATCTAGCTGTGCGGTACCGCGGATGGTTGTCCCTGGCTCGCGCGGATCCGGATGTACGCGGCAACGGGTCCGGGGTTTTGGTGCGCCTCAGGCTCGTGCTCGATCAGGCGGCGCCACGTCCGAATAACGCGCCGACAGGCGGCGGAATGACGCATCTGGGAGATGCGCCCATCGCGGCAGAATCGGATGTATACGTGCGACCAAGAAGCGAGGTCGCCCGCCCGAATGACGGACGCACCCTCCGTCAGAAGCCCTCGTCGCTGCTGGCGAGCCAAGTTGTCGACTCCTGCGCGTATTTCACAAGGCCGTCGGTGATCTCCGTGTCCTCCAACTAGGAGTCCTACCAGCGCGTGTTGCGAACCGCGGCCGCGCGCTCGTTGAAGCTCTCGAACGCCGTTGTTGCACGCTCGGTTGACCGGCCGAACATGCCGGCGGCTAGCGGTGGCCACTGGTTCTGCTCATTCTGGAAAGCCTGATGCAACGCAACTTCGGGCTGGGTGCCGCCGAAGCGGTGACGGTTCTTCCAGGTGAACCGACCGAAGTACGGAGGGCCGCTCCACGTCTCGCTCGGGCGGCCGTTCTCGTGGGCGTCGGCCCCGATGACACCCAGCAGGATCTCGGTGTCATCGAACAGCTCGTCGTAGTCCTCGTCGGCTGGCACGAGCCGCCGCACGAACGGTCGCAGCCGGGCGAAGAGGTGGTCGGAGATCGGTGTGTACCGCATGCCACCACGGTTGAGCAGGCTCTCGATCGTCTCGTCGGCAACCGGCCCGTCCTCGGACAGCGCTAGCACTGTCGAGGCCACGTCGACCGGTGAGCAGCGGTAGGGGTTCGCATGCGCGATCACCGGCAACTTCCGACCCTCGGATCGGATGATCGCGTCGGTCGTCACCGCTCGGACCGCGCCGAAGTTCTCACGCGTCATGGCACCGAGGGCAGCGGCCCACACAACCGCCACAAGCGGGTAGGGCCGCATCTCGAGCCAGGTCGATAGGCCCGATCGCTCCTTCTCGACCGTGGCCGCGATGGTCTGCACTGCCCGCGCTAGCACGCGATGTTGCTCGGCCGAGATCCACGCCCCGACAGTCACCAGCGTGCGGGCCATGGGTGCCACAACGTCCCAGTACAAGTCGTATCGGGCGACGACAGCGCGCACCGCGGCCACCCTGTCCCCAGCAAGGTCGTCGCCACGGGTCGGGAACAGCTCCGCCGAGACCAGCTGATCGTGAACGCGCGAGGCCTCGTCCATCAGCATTTCCTCGAACGCCATCTGCTTCGTCGGATCGCCGATCATCCGCCGCACGGAGTCCTCTACTGAGGTCGCCGCCTCTGCCTCGTCCTGGGCTCGCCGACCGTCGTCCGCTGCCGCAGGGGTCGCCGCCACGGCCGTGGCGCGTACAACTTGGCCGGCACGCCCGAGCATCTGCAGCGTCGCAGTGATCAGCTTGACCCGATTGAGCTCCTCGTCCTCGCCGAATAGGTCCGTTCGGTGCAGGTGAGACAGCATCCGGCCGGCACCGAGGGGCATGACCGGCAGCTCGCAATCCGAGAACCGCACGGGCATCAGCCACGCCTGGTCCATGCTCCGCAACCTGAGCTGCTCGACGGCGAGGATCAGCTCCTCGTTCTGGTAGGTCACGTCCCGAGACTCGCTGTGCTCGGAGAAACAGGCGAGGAAAACCAGCGCGCGCTGGGTGATCGCCTCTTGGATCTTGATCCGCCAGTCATCGCCGGGCCCGAGGTTCTCCTTGTCGGTCCACACCGGGATGCCCGCGGCCTCTAGGAAAGCCCGCAGCTTCTCGACCTTCGGCCGGTCTTCGTGGACGTAGGAGATGAACACGTGGCCCGCGGTACCGAGCTCCGACTGCTCCGTCATAGTCGGCGAGAGTACGCGGACACGAGGCCGAGCGGGGCGCGTCTGCGATACCATAGCTTTGGCCCGTACTTCCCGCCGGGGGACAACGCCTGTCGGCCCGTCGCGCGCACGTCTCCAGCCCCGTTCTGCAGCGCCATGGTCGTGCTCCTGACAGTCTGCTTCCCGTGACCGATCACGAGCTCGCAGTCGCCGGTTTCTGGGTCTCGGTCATTGGCTCAGCCGCCACCGTCGCCGCGCTGATCGTGGCGATCGTGCTCGGAGTCCACGAAGCCAGACGACTCCGCCGCGATGCTCTTGTCCGTGACGCCGATCTACGTGAGGAAGCCGAGCGCCGCCGGCGAGCGCCAGCTGAAAGTGTCAGCGCTCAACTGCACGTCGAGCCGCAGCCCTACAACGAACTGGCCGCGGCCTACTCGTCCGAGCCACTCCGTCATCACACGTGGGTGAGCGTCTTCAACAGATCAGCTCTGCCGATCTACGACGTCGAGGCCGCGGCCCCCGCGCCCGACAAACCCGGGTACCTCGCGCTCGCTCACGCAGAGCTGGTGGCCGGCGGACAGACTGGACACCTCCACGTCCCCGCCCATCCCAACCGCGACGAGAACGGGAGACCGGTGGCCGTCACCTTCACGGACGCCGCCGGCTCGCGCTGGCACCGCCACGTCAACGGAGTCCTCGAAGAGGTCGCGCCGAGCGCGACGGAGTCAGAATCACCATCCGCCATCCACGAGCACGAGGATTAGCCCGTGCCCGCCGCCAAACCGTGCATGTTCTGCTTCGCGCACCGCGCGGGCAACATCAAGCGCAGCTCTGAGCACTTCCTCAGCCGTCCGGTCGCCAAAGCATTCGGCATCGACCGCGACCAAGGCGAGGTCTACCGCTTCAACGCGGACGGCAGCAACGCCAGCGTCGTCCGACTGAACGGGCTCAAGCGACGGTGTGTCTGCCGCGACTGCAACAGCGGCTGGATGAACCAGCTCGAGCACAAGATGACAGAGGTCGCCGAGTGGTTCCGCGACGGCGACCGCAAACTGAGCGAGGACCTGGATCTAGCACTTCGGAAGTGGGTCCTCACCCGAACATCTCCTGCTCACAGAGATCGATGGCAACGCGGCCGAATTCGCCGACACCGACAACCTGAAGGAGGACTACGTCGTCCCTCTGTCCAGCCTCGGCCGCGCCATCTTCGAGGGCGACGTCGACGCGATTCGCGCCCAACCCATCGCGCTGTGCCGCTCCTCGGCTGGCTACGAGTTCGCCTGGGCGTTCGGTTTCCCCTCGGTGCAGCCGAAAGAACGTCCCGAGCTCGGGCGGTTCGCCTCGACCAGCATGCTCATCCTCCAGGAACTGCAGCTGTGGGTGTGCACGCCAGTGATCTTCGACTACGAGGTCTTCGTGCCCGGAGTGCTCGTCGCGTGCGCCCCGCACCTCCGAGCGCGCGATCTCCGCAGCCGACCCGGCCTACCGCAGTCCACGGACGTCACGGTCCGCTTCCACAACGTCGAGACCACCGCTGCGCAGATCGACCGGCTTTCCGAGCTCAGCGAGGACGAGATCCGCGCGCTCGCAGACGGCGAAGGAGAATCGCGAGGCTAGCGGTCGGACACGGGGCTACTCCAACGTGAGGCGGGAGCGGCCGTCGGCCAGGTCGCCGAGCGACATCACGAAGAAGTGATTGCCGGGCTCACAATCGAAGGTCCCGCCAGGTGCCTGGCCGCCAGCAAGAAGTTCGATCGGTCCCGTGGACTCGAGGTCTTGCTCGAGCTTGCCCACCGTAAAGCCCTGCTTGGCCCAGAACTCGGTGACAGACGGGTAGCACAGACCGTAGAGCGACGTGACGCCGATTGAAGAGCCGTGCTGCACGATGAGCTGAGCGAGATTGCGACCTAGCCCGCGCCCCGCTACGCCCTCATCGACGGCCATAGCGTTGATGCACCATCACGGCTCTGCGAGACCGGCGTCGTCGGCGAGAGCGTCGTCGACCCAGAAGAAGCCCAGGAGCCGGCCCTCCTCTCCTTGGCGCGCAACTGCACCGGCTGACCGCCTAGCGCTCCGGGAACGGGCCGTTCATCACTTCAGACTCCAGCGCCGCGGCACGCGAGATCGCGAATGCTGCGTGCTCACTGCAGGCTCTTAGGGTCGTCTGCGGCGGGTGGTAGTCGGGGTGATCGCGGGAGATTCGAGATGGCCTCTCGAGTGTCGGCACGCTCACTCTGACAGGGTTGCCGCAACCAGCAAACTCGCAGATATCCATGTCTGGACGGTAGGCATGTCTGCGCGTTCATGGTGGGAGCCGACACTCGAGCGAACGTTTCCTGGCCCAAACGAGTGGCCCAACCAGAGCTCAATCTCCCCCTCGGCTACGGTCTCCTCGGCCCAGTACTCCCGAACGGAGTTGCTGGGGTTCCAGCCGTCGGTGTTCGCGGTGAACCCGACGACGTGGGAGGCCATCGACACCACCGGCCTGAACTCCGGGCCTACGTACTGAACGCCGAGGGCTCCCGGTCCGGGGTGCCGGTGGACAGCGCGGCCCGTCGCCCGTGGGGTGTCCCGGTGACGGTCACCACCGCCGTCGCGGCTGGCACCGGCTACATGCTGTCCGGTGGGGCGGTCCAGTTGGCCACGGACGGCCAGATCGGGACCGAGCAGTCCGAGGCCACCGGGGACGACTTCGCTAGGAACGCCGTACGGCTTCGCTGTGAGACCCGCGTGGACCTGGCCGTCCTTCGGCCGCTCGGGGTGGTGCAGCTCGACGTGACCGCCGCGTAGCACCAGGCGTGGCCCGGGCCCACGGGACTCCCTCCCGGGCCACCGGTCCTGGTGTGGTGCGCCGTCCCATCCTTCCCACCGAACTGGCCTCGGTGGCCGGACGACGCCCGGGGGTGTGCACACCCGGAGTGCGCACATGTCAGGGCCAGCGGGTCAGGCGGAGTCTGAGGTTCTCCCGCCTGGCCCGCTCCCAGTGGGTACAGGAGTCTGAAGCCCTGCTCGCTTAGGCGCGACCGCCTAGGACTCCGCGTCGCGTCCCTCCGCTCTCCGGTCTCCGCTTGGCCTTGCGGATGAGCGAAAGCTCGCCCCCTCGGCCACGCCGCCATCGGTTACCAGTCGCATCGGTGAACTCGACGTAGGAAATCGCGGAGTGCTTGAGCTCGTCTGGCACCCGGCTGCTCCCTGTCTGGAAGTCGCCACCCGCTGGCAGAACGTCCTCGGACGTGTCGCATGGCTGGTCGTCATACCGTGCGATCTTGGGGTCAGCGCCGTCCTTGAACCAGCAGGTGACGTAGTGGATCGCGCGGTCCGACTGGTTGTGGACTATGAGCTGCGTGCTGTTGCCGTCCCTTGCGACGCTCACGCGCGATGCCTGATCCCTGCGCTGACTGTATGCCTGGCGCAGAAAGGCGAGGGCTCCGACCCAGAGCGCACCGACCGTGCCGACCGCCGCCGCCACCGTTGACCAGGCCATGATCCAGTCGGCAGTGTTCGGGTCTCCCACCGGAAGCACGTTACGGCCAGCGAAGGGACCCGGGCTCTGAACGCTCAAACTTGGGTCTCTTGGCCAGCCACGCGCGTGGTCAGATGTAGTCGAGGGCCTCGCCCCGCACCCGACGCCACACCCGCGTGCGCCACGGCAGAAGGTGGCGGGCCAGGTGGACCGCCACCGTCGACTGGAAGGCGTTGACCGCCAGGACCACCTCTGTGCGTGCCTTGACCGCAGACTCCAACGCGGCGTGGACTTGCTCCGGCTTCTTGGCGTTCACCGCCTCCATCACCTCGGCTCGTCGTTCGTCGTACGCCGTCATGGCCTCCTGCACGCTGGGTTGCGCCGCCGTCCCCATCAGGCCAAGCACCCGCCGCCACTCCTCTTGAGCCGGGCCCAGTCTCTGGAGCACGTCGGCAGGGGCACCCGTGCCCTGGAGGGCGCTGTCGATGTGCTCCAACAGGATGTGAAGCCTGTTCAGGCTCACCAACGCCTGGCCGATGAAGTCCCGCTGCTCCCGGAACGTTTCCACGATGAACTGGCGTCGCCAGCGTCTGGTTTCCGTCCCGGCGTTGAACAACGCCCCCAGCACCACGCCCACCACCACACCGATGAGCGGCAGGGCCTCACTGATCAAGTCTGTGACGTCTGAGGACACCTACGCCTCCAACCCCTCGTCCTCGGGCAGCTCGTGATAACTCTCCGGCGACGGCGCCCAGTCAGGCGGGACAGGAAGCGGCGGCGGGGCGAGCATCTCGATCCTCGGCGAGTACAGCGAGCCGTCGGCCCGCTCGATACCCACCGGGAGAACGAACTTCGTGCCCCCCAACGATTCCAGGTGCACGATCAGTGCCCTGAGCCAGCGACAGTTGGCTGCGAACTGCCGGAAGACGGCGGGGGTCAGCGGCGTCGGGACACCCCTGGGAGTCACACCCGGTGGAAGTTGGTAGAAGTAGTCCGAGGTCCCGTGCTCCCGCACCAGATCAAGTTGGTTCGAGTGAGCAACGAGGTTACGTAGCCGCTGGCATGCCTTGAACGTGTCGGACGCCCGGTTGATGTCGCCCTCGTAGCCGACGTCCTTGGCGAGCGCCTTCACGTACTCCCATCGGTCGGTGTCGTTGATGCGCGTCAGGTACTTCTCCTGCAAGGTCTTCGCCAACCGGGGTGATTCACTCCTGATCCGCATGAAGACGGCGAACTCGACCTGGTCCTGCACCATCGAGAACGCGCCGATGAACTCCAGAATCCAGTGCTCGGCCGGTCGATCGGCTTCGACAACCACCTGGCCGGGCTGGACCGGGAACCACACGTGAACCCCTTGGGTGACGCTGAGGCCATTGTCGAATGCGGTCATTCCCGCCTCGTTGCCGTCGGACGTGGTCATTCTCGCTTCGCTCCTGTCGAACTGTTGGCTGCATCATGGCCGACCTCGCCGACAGCAACGGGGAGCCACGCACTCGGCCGCATGAGGATCGACCCCGCCAGACTGGGGCTGACCCGGCAGCACCCGGCGCAGGACCTCTGGCGGGGCGCTTGCGCGGGCATCCCCGAGGCACCACATCCGTGGGCTTGAGCACGTCGGATCGCGTGTTCCCGAGGGGTAGAACGCGGCGTGGAGCACGTGCCTGGATGGCACGTGGATGGAATGAAAGCAGGTCAGGTCTCGTGGAAAACGGGACCTGACCTGGAAAAACTCTGGTGGGCGATACTGGGTTCGAACCAGCCGCGCCTAGGTTGCGTCATAGTGGGCGGAGTGCAGCGCTAGGTCACGGACCCAGCAGCGACGGCCTCCTCGAGCCCCTGCGCCGCCAACCGGTCCGCACGCTCGTTGAACTCGTCGCCGGCGTGTCCCTTGACCCAGAA
>JAOPYC010000097.1 GCA_025964795.1 Marmoricola sp. | reverse complement strand
GTGCCGCGACAGGCGACACACCGTTGTCGTAGTCAACAATGGCGCCGCCGTTGAGTCAACAGTGTTGACGAACTTCGGATGTGACGTACATTGCACGCGTGACCCAGGGGCACACCACCTCCCGCGCTGCCGGACAGGCGACCCGCTCGGCGATCCTGTCCGCGGCCACCCGACTGTTCGCCGAGCACGGCTTCAACCAGGCGAGCGTGCGGACGATCGCCGCGGCCGCCGAGGTCGACCCGGCCCTGGTGATCCGGCACTTCGGCTCGAAGGAGTCCCTCTTCCTGCAGACCATCGACCCGATGGGCGGTGAGCTCGGTGAGGTGATGGCCGGCCCGCTCGAGACCCTGGGCCGGCGCCTGGTCGAGCACTTCCTGGGCAAGGCCGGCACCAGCCTGCGGCAGAACTTCGTCGCGCTGATCCAGGCCTCGGACCGACCGCACGTCAAGGACGAGCTGATCCGCAGCACCGGGCTCGTCTTCGTCCAGCCGATCGCGTCACGGCTGAGCGGGGACCGGCCGGAGCTGCGGGCGGCCCTGGTGGCCGCTCAGGTCGGCGGACTGCTGAACTCGCTGTTCCTCGCCGAGGACCCGGTGATCGCGGCTGCCGGCGACGAGGACGTGATCGACCTCTACGGCGGGGCGATCCAGCACCTGCTGACGCCCTGAGCCGACCGGCCCCGGGTCAGGCGCGGGGGTGCGCGAGCCGGTAGGCCTGGCGCAACCGGTCCGTGGTGACGTGCGTATAGATCTGCGTGGTCGACAAGGAGGCGTGCCCCAGCATCTCCTGCACCGTCCGCAGGTCGGCGCCACCTTCGAGCAGGTGGGTCGCGGCGGTGTGCCGCAGACCGTGCGGCCCCATGTCGGGGACGTCGGGCACCTCGGCCAGTCGCGAGTGCACGAGGGTCCGCACCGCGCGCTGGTCGATCCGGGCACCGCGGGCGCCGAGGAACATCGCAGCACCGGACCCGGGGCGGAACAGCTCGGGTCGTCCGGTCTCCAGCCACAGGCCGATGGCGCGATCCGCGGGCACGCCGTAGGGCACCGTGCGCTCCTTGCGGCCCTTGCCGAAGACCCGGACCACGCGCCGCCCCCGGTCCACGTCGTCGACGTCGAGGCCGCACAGCTCCCCCACCCGGATGCCGGTCGCGTAGAGCAGCTCCAGGATCGCGACGTCGCGTCGCCCGACCGCGCTGCCGTCGTCGGCGTGGACGGCCGCCGCCTCGAGGAGCTGGCGCGCCTCGGCCGCGTTGAGGGCGGGCGGCAGCGGCTTGTGCGCCTTGGGCGTGCCCAGGGACGCACCCGGGTCGGCGTCGGCCCGGCCGGTGCGCTGGGCCCAGGCCGTGAACACCCGGACGGCGGTGGCCCGGCGCGCCATCGTGGATCGCGCCTTGCCGAGGGTCTGCTGCTTGGCCAGCCAGCTGCGCAGCGCCCGGAGGTCGAGCGTCCTGAGGTCGGTGTGTCCCAGCGCCGCGGCGTGCTCGAGCATCCCCTGCACGTCGCCGACGTAGGCCCGCACGGTGTGAGCGGAGAGATCGCGCTCGGAGGCGAGGTGCCGCTCGTACGCCGCCAGGGCGGTCGCGAGCGGCTCGGGCAGGTCCTCCATCCGGCCAGCCTACGAAGCCGAGGGGCTACTGCTCCGGAGGCGCGACCGCCAGGGACGTGGCGCGGGCGAGGCGGCGATCCGTGGTGACCACGACCGTGTCCAGCTGGGCGGCGAGCTCGACATAGAGCGCGTCAGCGAGCCGGAGGTTGTCGCGGCGTGCCCAGGCACCCAGGAGGAGCCCGCCGAGCGGATGCACCTCGGCCCTCAGCAGGGTGGCGCGGCGCAGGGAGTCCTCGACCGCCTGCGCCGACACCGTGCCGGCACGATGGTGCCGCCCCACGGCCGAGAGGACCTCCGCCTGGAAGTGCGCGGGCTCCGCAAGATCGGCCCGAGCCAGCTGCCTGCCCACCCAGCCGGCGTGCCGTCCCCCTCTCAGCACCTCGATGAAGGCAGACGCGTCGAGCACGACCTGGCGAGAGCTCACGGGTCGCTCAGGTCGTAGCCGGGAGGGAAGTCGTCCCCCGCCTCGGCCCGGACTTCGTCGAGGGCGGCGACGGCCTCCTCGTGCGAGACCCCTGCGAGCGGGGGGGCGCTGCGCACATCCTCGAGCCACTGTGCGAGGTCCTGGACCCGCAGCTCGCGCTCCAGCGCCGCCTGGGCGATCCCGGACACGTTGAGTCGCGCCTCGCGGGCTCGCCTCGCGAGGTCATCGGGCAGGTAGATGTTCACCCGGGACATACACACAGGGTACACACCACGGGTTCACACCGGATCCTCGTCCATTGCGACCCGCCAGCGGCCGAGGGAGTGCTCGACCAGGCCCGCCCGGTGGAGGACGAGGAGCGCCTCCTTGGTGCGGCCGTGGGCGAGGCCGGCCGTGCGGGCGATCGAGCCGGAGTCGGCCGCCTGCCTGAGCGGTACGGCGTCGAGCACCTGTCGCTCCCGTGTCGCCAGCCGGTCCCGGAGGCTCTCCGGCTCGCGCGGATCCTCGAGGGTGAACAGGCCGACCGGGCCCACCGCCTCGAGCACCTCCTCTCCCGAGGTGACCAGGAGCGCGTCGCGCGCCCGGATCAGCTGGTGGACGCCGGCGGACGGGGCGCTGGTCACCGGGCCGGGGACCGCCATCACCGGGCGGCCCAGCCCGCCCGCCCAGCTCGCGGTGTTCAGCGCCCCGCTCCGCACGGCCGCCTCCACCACCACCGCACCGCGGGACAGGCCGGCGATCACGCGGTTGCGGGCCAGGAAGCGGATCCGCGTGGGCGAGCACCCCGGTGCAGCCTCCGAGACGACCAGCCCGACATCCGCGATGTAGTCGATCAGGCTCTTGTGCCCGGCCGGGTAGGCTCGGTCCGCGCCGCACGCGAGCACCGCGACCGTCGGACCGCGGGCGGCCAGGGCGCCACGGTGCGCGGCCTGGTCGATCCCGTAGGCGGCGCCCGACACGACGGACCAGGTCGCCCGGGCGAGCGTGGCAGCGATCGAGCCCGCCACGTCGGCGCCGTAGGTGGTTGCCGAGCGCGACCCGACCACCGCCACGGCGTGCTCGCTCGCCTCGTCCAGCCGCAGCTTCCCGCGGCACCACAGGCCGACCGGGACGCCGCCACGCTCGTGCAGGTGGGGCGCGTGCGCGAGGTCGTCGAGCATCTCGGGCCACTCGTCGTCCCCGGGCACCACGAACCGGATCGCCTGCCGGTCGGCACGCTCGAGCTCCTGGACCGGGTCGGTCGCCGCGAGGCGTTCCGCGAGGTCGGCGCCCAGCTCCCGATCCGAGGCCTGCTCCCGCAGGCTGGCCAGCACCAGGGACCCACCCAGCTCGTGCACCAGGTCGGTGAGCCGCGGGTCACCCGGCTCGCCGATCCGGGACAGCACGACGCGGGCGAGCCGCTCGGCCCCGCTGACCCCGCTCACGCCGGCTCACCAGGCACGGAGTGGAGACGGTGGCCGGGCAGGCTGCTCAGCAGCAACGGGGTCGCCGACCGCAGCCGCAGGGCCACGTCGAGCTCGTCGATCCCGGGCCGGGCCACACCGGAGAGGTCGGCGACCGACCACGCGACGCGGTGGACCCGGACGGCCCCGCGGCGGGTGAGCCGCCCGGCGTACACCTCGACGTCGAGGCGCACGACCGCCGCGTCGGTCAGCGGCCAGAGCTCGCGGAGGAGTGGCCCGGGCGCCTGGGCGTTCAAGCGCCAGGAGTGGCCGGCGTAGCGCTGCCGCTGTCGCTCCCGGGCCGCCGTCACCCGGGCCCGGACGACCGCACTCGGCTCGGGCGCGTCGACCGGAGTCGCGCCGTGCTGGATCAGCTCCTGCTGGACCGGCTCGACGAACCGGGTGATGTCGACGCGGTCGGCGACCGGTCCGGAGATCTTGCGGCGGTACTCCCGGCGCTTCACCTCCCCGCAGGTGCACTGGTGGTCGCGGGAGTAGGGGTGGTAGTCCCCGCACTTGCACGGGTTGCAGGCGAAGACGAACATCGCCCGCGCGGGGTAGGTGGCGTCCTCCTCCCCGCGGGAGATCGAGATCTCCCCGGCCTCCAACGGCTCGCGGAGTGCCTCGACGACATCGGTGGGGAACAGTGGGAACTCGTCGAGGAAGAGCACCCCGAGGTGCGCTTTGCTGACCTCGCCGGGTCGCACCCGACCGGTGCCGCCACCGAGGATGCCGGTCC
>JAOPYC010000092.1 GCA_025964795.1 Marmoricola sp. | reverse complement strand
GCCTCGGCCCCGGTCGCCCCGGTGACCTCGGCGAAGAGCCAGCCCGCGCCGGGCGGGAGCTCCGGGTGCCCCGGCACCAGGTCGGTGATCCGGTGGTCCAGGCCCTCGCAGGCCACGAGGGGATGTTCGAGCAGGGTGGGTACGGCGTCCGCCGCGTCGGCCATGCTCGCGAAGCCGAGCACCGCCAGCGCCCGCGCGGGCGCGTCCTCGACAAGCCGCACGGTGGCGTCGAGCACGACACCCAGCGTGCCCTCGGTGCCGACCAGGAACCGGTCGAAGCGACGTCCCTTCTCCGGCAGCAGGTGCTCGAAGGAGTAGCCGGAGACCTGCCGCCCGAACCGCCCGAACTCTGTGCGTACGACGTCCAGGTGGGCGTCCACGAGGGAACCCAGCTCAGCCACGGCGGTCGACGAGTCGACACCATCCCGCGAGGAACGCACGATCGACCCGTCCGCCAGCAGCACCGTCAACGCCTCGACGTTGTCCACCGTCCGGCCGTAGGCCAGGGCCCGCGACCCGCAGGCGTTGTTGCCGATCATCCCGCCGATCGTGCAGCGGGTGTGCGTCGAGGGATCCGGGCCGAACCGCAGCCCCGCCGGGACCGCCCGTCGCTGCAGCGAGGCGTGCACGGCGCCGGGCTGCACCAGCGCCGTTCGCGCCTCCCGGTCGAGCGCGAGCACCTTGTTCAGGTGCTTGCTGGTGTCCACGACGATCCCCGTGCCGATCGCGTTGCCGGCGATGGAGGTCCCGGCCCCGCGCATGGTGAGCGGCACGCCCGTCTCGCGAGCCACGGACAGGGTGGCCTCGACCTCCCCGGTGTCCCGTGGCCGGACCACCACCTGGGGCGCGACCCGGTAGATGCCCGCGTCGCTGGCGTAGAGCGACTTCGCGAGATCCGAGTCGTCGACGTCGGTGAGCCCGTGGCGGCGCAGCCCGGCGACGAGGGCGCCGACCGGAGCCTGGTTCACCACAGCTCGAGCGAGCCGGTGAGGATCGCGACGGCGTCCTCCTCGGTCACCTCGCGGGGTGCGGTGGCGAGCAGGCGCTGCTGCTTCAAGGTGCCCTCGACCAGGTCGTCCACGTCGCCCTCGTCGTAGCCGACGGCGGCCAGGCCGTTGGGGATGGCGATGTCCTGCATCAGGTCGCTGAGCACGGAGGGCAGCGCGCCCGGTCCGTCGTCGTACGGGTGATCGGGCGCCAGCAGGCTCGCCGCCCGCAGGTGCCGCTCGGGCGACGCCTCGAAGGTCCACCGGAAGGCCTCGGGAGCGGTCAGCGAGACGGCCATGCCGTGCGGCACCATCGCCTCGTCGGCGGGGTAGCCCTCGGGGTGGAAGTCCTTGACCTGACCGGCGATCGGGTAGGCGTTCGCGTGCGGGATGTGTACGCCGGCGTTGCCGAAGCCGAGCCCGGCCATGGTCGCGGCCAGCGCCATCTCGTGCCGCGCCGCGGTGTCGTCACCGTGGTGGACGGCCTGCCGGAACGACTGTGCGAGCAGCGTCATCGCCCGCTCGGACCACATGTCCGAGATCGGGTTGGCGCCGCAGTAGGGCACCCGCTGCTCGGGGGTCTTGCGGTCGTAGGAGTCGAAGGGCCGCGCGGTGTAGCTCTCCAGCGCGTGGCAGAGGATGTCCATCCCGGCGGCCGAGGTCACCCCGGCCGGCTGGGTCAGGGTGAGGGCGGGGTCGACGACGGCCAGGGTGGGCCGCAGCCGCGGGTGGCTGATCCCGGTCTTCACCCGCTGGGCGAGCACGTCGAGGACGCAGATGGTGGTCGACTCGGCGCCGGTCCCAGTGGTGGTCGGTACGGCGACGAACGGCTTGAGCGCGTTCTTCGGCGCTCGGGCCCGACCGACCGGGGCGTTGATGTAGTCCATCAGCTCGCCGTCGTTGCTGGTCAGCAGGTTGACCGCCTTGGCGGTGTCGATCGCGGACCCGCCGCCGACGGCCACGAAGGCGTCCCAGGGGCCGGTGTCGCGGGCGTGGGCGATCGCGGTCTCCATGCTGGCGTCGGTCGGCTCCACGTGCACGCCGTCGAAGACGCTCGCCTCGATGCCGAACTGGGCCATCTGCTCGGCCACCCGTTGGGGGTGGCCGGTGGCGGCGACGCCCGGGTCGGTGATCACGAGGACGCGCCGGACGTCGTACTGCGAGAGGTCGTAGCCGATCTCGTCGGACGCCCCCTCCCCGAACTTCAGGCCCGGGGCGCCGTAGGTGAACACCGATTCAGTCATGAGGGCAAATCTAACGACCGGTCCCCATCGCCAGCGCGGCGGTGACCACCTCGGCCACCTCGAGACCAGCACCGAGGTCGGCCAGCGGCACCCAGGCCACCGCGTCCGTGGTGCCGCCGGTCTCGCGAACCACGGGCTCGCCGTCCACGACCGTGGCCGCGAACACCAGGTGCACCCCGTGGAAGTCCTCCTCCCGCCCGTCGGGCGCCGTGCCGGTGAAGTGCTCGTCGTGGACCCCGAGGAGCCGGTCCACCGTGGCACTCAGCCCGGTCTCCTCCAGCACCTCGCGCTCCACCGCGGTCGCCGGCGGCTCACCGTGGTCGACCCCGCCACCGGGCAGCGTCCAGGTGCCCGGGTGAGGCCCACGGGCCGAGTTGCGGGTGAGCAGCACGGCGTCGCCCCGCACCACGAAGGCGTACGCCGCCAGCCGCTGCCGCCGCGCGACGCGGTGGTGGGCCAGCGCCTGCCGCACCATCTGGACGGTCGGGACGGTGCCGTCGAGGACGTCGGCCAGCGGGTGCCACCGGGCGTCGACGGTCGAGCCGTCGACCTCCACGACCCGCGGCTCAGGGGCGTCGGCCGGCACCCAGGCGTCGAACACGATCCGCACGGAGTGCATCTCCGCGGCCTCGTCCAGGCCGCGCGCACCCTTGTCGAAGAAGCGGTGGGCCGAGCCGACCCAGATCGGGGAGCCGAGCTCGCAGTCGAGCCCTGTCTCCTCGTGCACCTCGCGGACCACGGCGTCGTTGGGGTCCTCGCCGAAGTCGATGCCACCTCCGGGAAGCGTCCACTGCTCCGACTCGGAGATCGACGGCGCGATCCGCGCGAGCAGGATCTCGCCCGCGCGCACGATCACGGCGTACGCCGCCACCCGCTGGCGCCGCGGCGGCTGTGGGGACTCCGGCATGCACGGAGTCTATGGACTTCCCGGACCGGGTAGTTTGTGCCGGTGCACGACCCCGCCGCTCCCCCTGTCCCGAGCCCCGCGCCCGCCCCGGTCAAGCAGCGCGACCCGTGGTTCGACAACGCCAAGATGGCGCTGGTCGCGCTGGTCGTGATCGGCCACTCGTGGACGCTGCTGCCCTCGGACGACGGCCTGGACAGCTGGACCTACGACTTCCTCTACGCCTGGCACATCCCGGCCTTCGTGATCGTCACCGGCTACCTCTCGCGCTCCTTCGAGTGGACCCAGAAGCGGCTGTGGTCACTGGTCACCACCGTGGCGCTGCCCTACGTCGTCTTCGAGGGGGTCTACGCGCTCTACCGGCACGAGGTCGGCGGGGTGAGGTTCGAGAACCTGTGGGCCAACCCGCACTGGCCGATGTGGTACCTCGCGGCGATGTTCTACTGGCGGCTGATGACGCCGCTCCTCAAGCGCCTCCCGGGCAAGGTCGTCGTCGCCGTGGTGATCAGCCTGCTGGCCGGGCTCTACGCCAACGACATCTTCGACAACGCCCGCATCTTCGGCCTGCTGCCGTTCTTCGTGCTCGGCCTGAAGATGCACGAGGGGCACTGGAACCTGCTGCGCACCCGGCGGGCCCGCTGGTACGGCTTCGCCGCGCTGATCGGCCTGTTCGTGCTGGCCCGCTTCTCCGGCAGCTGGGTCGAGACCGAGTGGTTCTACTACCGCACCCGCTACGACGCCCTGGACCCGAACAACCTGCGCGCCATCACCATCCGGATGGGGCTGCTGATCACGGGGCTGATCGGGGCCTTCGCCTTCTTCGCCGTCGTGCCGCGCACCAGGACGTGGTTCAGCACGCTCGGCAGCGCCACCCTCGTGGTCTACCTGTTCCACGGCTTCGTCGTGCTCGGCGCGGAGTTCGCCGGCTTCCCCGGCTGGGCCACGGACCACATGCCGCTGGCCTGGGTGCTGACCACGGTGGCCGCGGCCTCGCTGGCGCTGTTCTTGGCCTGGGCTCCGGTCTCGTCCCGGCTCAACGCGTTCGTCGATCCGGTGGGGGCGTTCCGGCGTAGGCGTCGAGATCGGGCCCCCACGTCGGGATGACCGCGTTGAACGGCACCACGTCGAGGCCCTGGACGGCCCGCTGACGCGTGGGGGCCTGGCCGCCGAGGTGGGCGGGGTACCACGTCGCCACCTCTCCCGGTCGCGGCCGGTGGTGCGGCAGCAGCTGGACCCCTTCGAGGAGGACGGTGAGCGCGTGGCCGAGCTCCGTGGTCCGCTCGGTCAGGTCATCGCCCTTCCCGACGTACATCGGGGTGCCGAAGGCGAGGTCGACCCGTCGCTTGCGGGTCAGGTCGAGCGGCGGCTCCAGCTCGCCGACGGTGAAGATGCGCTGGCCACCCCACCCGGCCAGGGGTACGACGGGGGCGCCGGTCTCCTGCGCCAGCGACATGAACCCGCGCATCAACGGCCGCACCGTGTAGGAGTAGGAGATCCCGGCCTCCGGGAACCCGCCGACCGCCTCCCCCTCCTCGAGCAGCCGCCGGGCGCGCAGGTAGGCGTGCACCGGCGCCTCCCGGTTCACCGGGATGTGCTTCATGGTGCTCATCAACGGGCGTACGACGGGCACGTTCCACACGTCGTGCCGGGTCATGAACCTGACGTAGCGACCGCGACTC
Organism: Marmoricola sp.; assembly: GCA_025964795.1. Classification (GTDB taxonomy): domain Bacteria; phylum Actinomycetota; class Actinomycetes; order Propionibacteriales; family Nocardioidaceae; genus Marmoricola. The sequence continues at coordinate 2,127 of JAOPYC010000092.1, read as the reverse complement.
ACCGCGGCCCGCTCGATGAAGACGAAGTCGGGGTAGGACCCGTGGGTCGCCGCGAGGATCACCGGCCCGTCCAGCGGCACGTTCTCGGCACCGGTCCACCGGACGTCGAACCCGAAGGCCCACAGGGCCGCCCGGCCCACCCCGTTCACGAGCCGATAGAGACCATCCACGCGCCACAACCTAGAGCAGAACCCGCCGAGCGGGCAGTTCAGTCACGCCGTGCACCCTCGAACGGGCACTGCCGGCTCAGCTGAACGGCGGGCGCTCGTCCAGGCGGACCGAGCGCCGACCGGCCCAGCGCCACACCCGCGCGGCCCGGTCGCGGTCCTCGTCGGTGACGAGGTTGCCCATCCAGCGCAGCGCGAGCGTCATCAGCCAGTCCGAGCGCATGCCGGCCGGCCCGAGCGTCGGCAGCAGCCGCGGCACCGTCACCAGCCCGGCGAGCCGACGGGCGATCGAGAACGACTCGCCGTAGTGCTCGCGCAGCAGCGCCGGCCACGCGGTGGACAGGTCGGCGCGCTCCCCCAGCAGGTCGACGACGAGGCGCCCGCCCTCGAGGCCGTAGTCGATGCCCTCGCCGTTCAGCGGGTTGACGCACCCCGCGGCGTCGCCGATCAGCGCCCAGTTGGGCCCGGCGACGTGGGACACCGCGCCACCCATCGGCAGCAGCGCGGAGGCCGGGTCGCGCAGCTCACCGGACAGCTCGAACTCCTCGCGGCGCTCATCGGCGTAGAACTGCATCAGTGGCCGCAGCGCGACGTTCGCCGGTCGCTTCTCGGTGGCCAGCGTGCCGACGCCGATGTTCACCTGCCCGTCGCCGAGCGGGAAGATCCAGCCGTAGCCGGACAGGATCTCGCCCTCGACGCCGCGCAGCTCGAGGTGGCTGCTGATCCAGGGGTCGTCGTGCTGTCCGGAGTCGACGTAGGAACGGGCGGCCACGCCGTACGCCGTGTCGCGGTGCCACTCACGCCCCAGCTTCTTGCCGAGCGTCGAGCGGACCCCGTCGGCCACGATCAGCCGGTCGCAGGCGATCTCGAACCGCTCACCGTCCCGCTCGAACAGCACCGCGGCGACCCGCCCACCCTCCCGCCGTACGTCGACTGCGCGGGTGCCGTCCATCCCGACCGCGCCGGCCTTGATCGCCGTGGTGCGCAGGTGGTCGTCGAGCTCGGTGCGCGCGACCGCCGACCCGTAGGCCGGCAGAGTCCCGCCCGGCCAGGGCAGCAGCAGGGTCTTGCCGAAGCCGTGCGCCCGCAGGCCGTGGTTGACGGTGTGCGCGCGCACCCAGTCCCCCAGCCCGAGCCGCTCCAGCTCTCCGATCGCCCGCGGCGTCAGGCCATCGCCGCAGGTCTTGTCGCGGGGGAACATCGCGGCGTCCGCCAGCACCACGTCCATCCCGGCCCGCGCCGCCCAAGCAGCAGCGGCGGAGCCCGCGGGCCCGGCGCCGACGACGAGTACGTCGGTGCGGCTGTCGGCGGGCGAGGAGGTCACCCGGACATTCTCGCAAGGGGTTCCCGAGGGTCCGCCCGTCGGGTCCGGGGGCGGCCCTTGGACATGCGAAAGTCGCGCGAGCGACTGGAGTGGTGCCCGCCAGCCCCTGGAGCGACATTCGCATGTCGAAGGCCCGCCCCCCGGAGACGCCGAACGGCCCCCGGGAGAACCCGGGGGCCGTTCGTGTGGAGCGATCGATCAGTTCTGGTAGGACCCGAAGTCGAAGTCGTCCAGGGCCACCGTCTGACCGGTTCCGGAGCCGAAGTAGTCGTCTCCGTAGTTGTCGTAGCCGGTGACGGCGTACGCCGCGGCGCGCGCCTCCTCGGTGGGCTCCACCCGGATGTTGCGGTAGCGCTCGAGGCCCGTACCGGCCGGGATCAGCTTGCCGATGATCACGTTCTCCTTCAGACCCAGCAGCGAGTCCGACTTGCCGTTGATGGCAGCGTCGGTGAGCACCCGGGTGGTCTCCTGGAAGGAGGCCGCCGAGAGCCACGACTCGGTCGCGAGCGAGGCCTTGGTGATGCCCATCAGCACCGGACGACCCGAGGCGGGCTGGATGCCCTCGGAGACCGCGCGGCGGTTCTCCTCCTCGTAGCGCACCCGGTCGACGAGGTCGGACGGGAGCAGCTTGGTGTC
>JAOPYC010000082.1 GCA_025964795.1 Marmoricola sp. | reverse complement strand
GCGCCGACGAGATGGACCTCTGACGCACGGCCTGTCCCCAGAAAGTCCCCACTTTGGATCTCCAGACGTCCGTTGACCGCCCGAGTTGGGGCGAGATCGGGCGTAGTATTGAGCCGATGATGTTGATTGACCGATCGCATCAGCCCAGGTCAGAGGCCTAACGACCGAGAACTGTCGAGAAATCGGCAGGTTCGGTGGTCGAGCGGATCCGCTTCAGGGGGTCAGGGGTTCGAATCCCCTCAGCTCCACCAGATTCGAGACGTGCGCCGAGGCGCAGTCGGCAGCGGCTCAGCCGCCGGGCAGGTAGTCGGAAGCGACTCGTCAACCCAGGTCTAGCCCAATGACGGTCTCCGGGCCGAAGTTCACGAGAACTGTGCGGCCACGGCCGTGCCCGCCCGATCTCGCGCCTAGTCTCCTGGGAGGACGACTTCGGGAGTGGCGATGCGATCAATCCTCGGTGCGGCAGCGGGCGGTCTGGCCCTGACCCTGGCCTTCTCCGGCGTGACAGCGGGGCAGGCGGCCGAGCCGCCGCCGGCGCTCACCCTGAGCCTGCCGTCGACGGTGTCCGGCTACACCTACGGCACCGGTGCCGATCGGCAGACCTACGTCGAGGCGACCGCGAGCCTGCGGGCCGTCGAGGCTGCGTTCGAGATCCGGGCCAAGCGCGCGTCGTACGACGCGGCGACGGTCGTCACCTGGAAGAAGGCCGGCAGCACCAAGACCCTGCCGGCCTGGACGATGGCGCACTGGGGTGGCCTGAACAAGTTCCTGCGGGTCAAGGTCACCAACGCCCAGGGCAAGCTCGTGGCGGACAAGGAGCTCACCACCTGCCTCAACGGGTTCGCGCAACGCACCGTCCCGTCGGCACCCGCGCGGTCGCCGTACCCGCAGTACGGCTGCCCGACCAACCCGTTCACCCTGGGCACCGTCATGGGCATCCAGAAGGGGTGGGCCTCGGGTGTCGACGTCGCTCCTGCTGATCAGTGGAGCCTGGCTCCCGGGAAGTACACGGTCAGCCTGGAGATCACGTCGCGCTATCGCGCGCTCTTCGGTCTCCCGCTCGCGACCTCGCGGGACACCACGAAGCTGGTGGTGGTCCAGGAGAGTGACGAGGGGCTCAGCCGGGCCCGGCCCAGCTCACCGGGACTGGCCGGGGCAGGAGCTCCTGTGGCCGCGCGCCAGGAGCCGACCGCGGCGCAGCTGAAGACGGTCACCGGGCCGCGGCCCGACCTGCGCTCGTTGCCCGCCTGGGGCATGCAGGTCTCGGAGGACGGCAACTACCTGGAGTTCGCGGCCACGGTGTGGAACGCGGGGACGAGCCCCCTGGTGGTCGACGGCTTCCGGCGTGACGGCGAGAAGATCATGGACGCCTACCAGTACTTCTTCGACAAGGACCTCAACCAGGTCGGCTACCAGAAGATCGGCACCATGGAGTGGGACGCCCGGCCGAGCCACCAGCACTGGCACTTCGAGGACTTCGCCCGCTACCGCCTGCTGACGGCCGATCTCACGCAGGCGCGACGCAGCCAGAAGGAGGCGTTCTGCCTCGCCAACACGGACGCGGTCGACTACACCGTCCCAGGCGCCGACTGGAACCCCGACGGCACCGACCTCAGCACCGCCTGTGGCGAGGAGGACTCGCTCTCGGTCCGCGAGGTGCTCTCCTCCGGGTCGGGTGACACCTACAGCCAGATCCGCGCGGGCCAGTCCTTCGACCTGCGTGGCCTGGCCAACGGCACCTACTACATCTCGGTGGAGGCGAACCCGTTCAACCGTCTCGTCGAGCTCGACAAGACCAACAACGTGTCGCTGCGCAAGATCGTCATCGGTGGGAAGACGGGGGCCCGGACCGTCAAGTCCTTCCTCGTCGGCAAGGTGGACGACTCCGGTTACGGCATCGACTACTAGGCCTGGCTCAGCCCGAGTGGCGACCGCGCGAGCAAGGACGCTCAGCGGTCGATCCGCAGCAGCACCCCTCGGTCGCCGTACGCCCGTGACTCACCCGGCACCAGGGGGGTGCCGGCCAGGAGGCGGCTGACCTGCTCGGCCTGGTCGCCCGGGCCGAGCTGCAGCAGGGCGACGCCACCCTCGGCCAGGTGGGTGGCGATCGCGGTCAGGCACTCGCGGACGACGGTCAGGCCGTCGTCGCCGCCGTCGATGGCGAGCAGGGGGTCCTCGGGGAAGCGCTGGGTGTCGGCTCGTCGTACCCACGGGGGATCGGCGATCATCATCGGGAACCTCTCCCCAGGGGCGAGCACGTCGCTGATCCGGCCCTCGCGCACCTCCACCAGGTCCGCCCGGCCCGCCGCGGCGGCGTTGGCCGTCGTCAGCTCCGCCGCGGCGGGGTTCAGGTCGACGCACACCAGCCGGCGATCCGTCCCGGCGACCGCGAGCAACCCGATCTGGCCCGCGCCGGAGCACAGCTCCAGGACGTCGCCCGGGGGCAGGTCGGGCAGGAGCTCAGCCGCCCACCACGACTGGTTCTCGGTCCAGGTCCGTGGGCGCAGGACCCGCTCGTCGAAGGCGATCTCGAGGCCACCGAAGTCGATGGACTCCCGTTGCAGGCCGGTCATCGGGTGCTGGGGATCGACTTGTGGGTGCTGTCGCACCACGGCTTGCGTGAGGACTTGCCGCACGCGCACACCGCCACCACGGGTCGGGTGACCTCGTGCACGTTGCCGTCGTCGTCGAGGACGGTCTCGGCGCCGCGGACGAGCAGGGGACCACCCGGGCACTGGCGTACGACGACGTCGCTCACGACGCCTTCTCCAGCCCGGTCGTCCAGCGCTCGAGCAGCTCCGCGCCGGAGAGCGCGTCGAGGTGCAGGCAGGCGGCGGCCCCGAAGAGCACGTCATCGCGCAGCCCGGGGTCCTCGGCCACCATCGTGCCGCAGATGTCGCTGGAGGCCACGTGCTCGTGCACCGCGTCCGCCTCGACGTGCTCGTGGAAGTACGCCGCGACGGCGGGCGGGAGGCCGACACGCTCGAGGCCGCCGGCGATCTTGCGGGAGGGCACCGAGCTGGACGCCTCGAAGGCCGCGAGGTGACCCATGGAGGCGCCGCGCAGTCGGCGGTTCAGGCCGAACATCGAGACCACGTTGCACAAGGTGAGGCTGACGCCGGTGACGTGGTCGATGTAGGCGCCGTAGGTGGCGTCGAGCCCGGCGGCGCTGAGGGCGTCGGCGTACAGCGTGGCGTGCAGCCGCTCGGGCCGGCCGCCGCCGTACTCGTCGTACTGGAGCTCGGCCAGGGCCGCCTTGGCCCGGCCGTCGAGGCGGGGGAGCACGAACGACTGCGGGTCGGACTCCTTGAGCTGTTGCACGCTGCGCTCGCGCAGGAAGTCGCGCAGCTGCTCGATGCTGGCGCGCCGCTGCAGGAAGGCGGCCAGTGACGGACCGTCGTCGGCGGCGACCAGGTCGAGCAGCTGCTGGCCGAGGTCGCCGTGCTGGGGGACCCCGGTGACGAGCTCCCTCGTCACGGCACGCAGCTCGGACTCGAACCGGCTCTCGATCTCGCGCCGCAGGGTGAGCAGTCCGAGGTCCCACTCCCGGTCGTCGTCGACGCCGTGGAAGCCGCGGTAGTGCAGCTCGTAGATCGTCCACAGCGCCAGCTGCACGTCCTCGTCGCCGATGACGTCGTCCGGGCCGAGGGCGAAGAAGGCGGCGCCGGGGCGGTCGCTGCGGAGCGACTCGATGACGTGCCTGCTGACCGGGCCTCGTTCGTGGGGCAGCTGCATGGAAAGGAACCTCCGTGAGATGAGTGGGGTCCGAGTACCCCACATCATCACGGTCGATCCGTCTGTGAGCCAGATCTCAGGCCGAATTCATCGTGAACGGCAGCCGGTCACGGCTCGAAGCGGTAGCCCATCCCGGGCTCGTTGAGCAGGTGCCGCGGGCGGCCCGGGTCGGGCTCCAGCTTGCGGCGCAGCTGCCCCATGTAGAGGCGCAGGTTGCCGTGCGCGTTCTCGTAGCCGGGCCCCCACACCTCGTCGAGCAGCCGCTTCTGGCCGAGCAGCCGACCGGGATGGCGCACCAGCACCTCGAGCAGGTGCCACTCCGTCGGCGTGAGCCGGACCTCGACCCCGTCGCGGAGGACCTTGCGCGCGGCCAGGTCGATCGTGCTCTCGCCGAGCAGGACGGTGGCCGGCTCGTCCTCGGCGGGGCCCAGACGGCGCACCAGGGCACGCATCCGGGCCAGCAGCTCGTCCATCCCGAAGGGCTTGGTGACGTAGTCGTCGGCGCCGGCGTCCAGGGCCTCCACCTTGTCGGTGCTGTCCGAGCGACCGGAGAGCACCAGGATCGGGACGCTGGTCCAGGTGCGCAGCCGGGCGATCACCTCGGTGCCGTCGAGGTCGGGCAGTCCCAGGTCGAGCACCACCAGCTCCGGCGCGTGGTCGACGGCCACGGCGAGGGCCTCGGTGCCGGTGCCGGCGGTGCGGACGTCGTACGACCGGGCGCGGAGGTTGATGGCCAGCGCGCGCAAGATCTGGGGCTCGTCGTCGACCACCAGGACGCGGGTCACGAGGCGTCTCCCGCCGCGCGTTCGCGCAGGCCCGGCTGGGGCCTGGTCTCGCCCGGCACGCCGGCGCGCAGCCGGAGCACCATCGTCAGGCCGCCCGAGGGAGTCTCTTCCGGCCGGAGGCTTCCGCCCAAGGCCTCGGTGAGGCCGCGGGAGAGGGCCAGCCCGAGGCCGACCCCGGTGGTGTTGTCGGTGTCGCCGAGACGCTGGAACGGCAGGAAGACCTGCTCCCACTGGTCGGCGGGGATGCCGGGGCCGTGGTCGACTACCCGGACGACCACCTCGTGAGCCGTGCGCTCCACGGTCAGGGCCGGGACGCGGTCGGGAGGGGAGAACCTCAGCGCGTTGGCGAGCAGGTTCACCAGCACCCGCTCCAGCAGCCCCGGGTCCGCCTCCACGTCCGAGTCAGCGCCCAGGTCCACCGCGACCAGGGCGGACGAAGGCCCGAGCCCGTCGAGAGCGCGGCCGACGACCTCCTCGAGCGAGACCGTGCGCAGCCGCACGGCCATCGCCCCCGCCTGGAGCCGGCTCATGTCGAGCAGGTTCTCGATCAGGCCCGTGAGGCTGTCGAGGGACTCGTCGGTGGTGGCCAAGAGCTCGCGCCGGTCGGCCGCGACGAGGTCGAGGTCGACGCTGCGCAGGGTCGACACGGCGGCCTTGGCGGCGGCCAGCGGGGTGCGCAGGTCGTGACCCACGGCCGCGAGCAGCGCCGTCCGGGTGCGGTCGATCTCGGCCAGCCCCGCGACCTCGTTCGTACGCCGGGCGGCGAGGTCGACCGCGGAGCTCACCAGCAGCGCGACCAGCACGAACACCACCAGGGCGACGGCGTTGTTCGGGTCGCTGACGCTCAGCGTGTGCAGGGGCTCGGTGAAGAAGTAGTTGAGGAGCATGGCGCCGGCGGCGGCCGAGACGAGGGCGGGACCGAGCCCACCGACCAGGGCCGCGACCACCGTCGCCAGCAGGAAGACGAGCACGTCGCTGCTCAGGTTGAGGCTGCCCCGGAGCGGGCTCAGGGCCAGGGTCGCCAGCGCCGGGAGCGCGACGGCCAGCAGGTACCCGGCGAGCAGCCGTCGACTGCCGAGCGAGGTGCCGCGTTCCTTCACGGTGCCAGTCTGGACCAGGGGCGCACGACCCGGTGGGTGCAGGCTGCCGCCAGGCCGGTGAGCGCGGCGAGCCGGACCAGGTCGCCGCCGGAGAAGGTCAGCACCCCCACGCTGTGCTCGAAGAAGCCCGTCCAGATGGCCCAGGCGGCGAGGGCGATCGCCACCCGCCAGCCGACACCCAGGCCGCGAGCACCGACGAGGGCGGCGAGGGTGAGCAGGACGAGGGCGCCGGCGAGCGGGACGTGCGTCGCCGCGGCGGCCAGCGCGACCAGGACCAGACCGGCGTGGGCCAGGCCGTAGCGGACGCCGGCCTCGCCGGTCATCCGCGGCAGCGCGTGCGTCGGCGAGGGACGCTGCTGGGTGGTCGTGGGCATGGGTCCATCACACCTCGTCGCCGGAGCCGGGAGGGCGTTCCTAACAGGATCCGAACGGGCGGTGACGCGTGGCTCACACCGGCGTCAGGATGCTGTTAGGACGCGGGAAATCGGCGATTGGCCGGTGTTGGCTGCTGGTGTGACAACGACTCTGACCTCCCCTGCCACCGCACCGCGCAGGCCCGTCCGCCACTGGCTGGTGCCCAGCACCGAGAAGGGCACCAGGGCCCCTGCCCGCGAGGGTAAGCCGTGGTGGCAGGTGATGTGCCTGACCGGCGTCGACTACTTCTCCACCCTCGGCTACCAGCCCGGCATCGCGGCGCTGGCGGCCGGCCTGCTCTCACCGATCGCGACGCTGGTGCTGGTCGCGGTCACCTTGCTGGGTGCCCTTCCGGTCTACCGGCGGGTGGCTGAGGAGAGCCCGCACGGCCAGGGCTCCATCGCGATGCTGGAGCGGCTGCTGCCTTTCTGGCGCGGCAAGATCTTCGTGCTGGTGCTGCTGGGCTTCGCGGCCACCGACTTCATCATCACCATGACCCTGTCGGCTGCGGACGCCTCCGCCCACGTGGTGGAGAACCCCTACGTGCCGAGCTTCCTGCACGGCCAGGAGCTCTGGATCACCCTGGGCCTGCTGGCCCTGCTCGGCGCGGTGTTCCTTCGCGGCTTCGGCGAGGCGATCTGGCTGGCCGTGGGGCTGGTGGCCGTCTACCTGTTCCTCAACGCGATCGTCCTCGTGGTCGCCCTGTGGCAGGTGGTCCAGCACCCGTCGGTCGTGCCTGATTGGGGGTCGGCGCTGACCACCGCCCACGGCAATCCGGTGATGATGGTGGCCGTCGCGCTGATGGTGTTCCCGCAGCTGGCGCTGGGCCTCTCGGGCTTCGAGACCGGTGTCGCGGTGATGCCGCACGTCAGCGGTGACGCGGGCGAGCCCGAGGAGCGCCCCGCCGGAAGGATCCGCGACACCAAGAAGCTGCTCACCTGGGCCGCGGTGCTGATGAGCGTCTTCCTGGTGGCCAGCTCGTTCGCCACCACCCTGCTGATCCCGGCCGCGTCCTTCGAGGACGGGGGAGCAGCCAGTGGTCGCGCGCTCGCCTTCCTGGCCCACAAGTACCTCGGCAACGGCTTCGGCACGGCGTACGACGTCTCGACGATCGCCATCCTGTGGTTCGCCGGAGCCTCCGCGATGGCGGGCCTGCTCAACCTGCTGCCGCGCTACCTGCCGCGCTACGGCATGGCGCCCGAGTGGGCCGGTGCGATCCGCCCCCTCGTGCTGGTGCTGACGGGCACCGCGTTCCTGATCACCTGGATCTTCGATGCCGACGTCAACGCCCAGGGAGGTGCCTACGCCACGGGCGTCCTGGTGCTGATCACCAGTGCGGCCGTCGCGGTGACCCTGGCGGCCCGCCGGGCCGGGCAGCGCAAGCTGACCGTCGCGTTCGGCCTGATCACGGCCGTGTTCGCGTACACGACGGTCGACAACGTGATCGAGCGCCCCGACGGGGTGAAGATCGGCGCGTGCTTCATCGCGGCGATCGTGCTCGTCTCGCTGGTGTCGCGCCTCGGTCGCTCGTTCGAGCTCCGCGTGACCGACGTACACCTCGACGCGACCGCGAAGCGCTTCGTCCGCGACTGCGCCCGCCGCACCATCCGGCTGGTGGCCAACGAGGCCGACGACCGCGACGTGGAGGAGTACGCCGCCAAGGAGCGCCAGATCCGGCGCGACCACGACCTGCCGCCCGACGCCGACGTCGTCTTCGTCGAGGTGACCGTCACCGACCCGTCCGACTTCGAGAGCCGTCAGGACGTCCACGGCGAGGTGCTGCACGGGCGCTACCGGGTGCTCACCCTCGAGTCGTCCTCGGTGGCCAACGCCCTCGCCGCGCTGCTCCTCGAGGTCCGCGACCTCACCGGGGTGACGCCGCACATCTACTTCGAGTGGACCGAGGGCAGCCCGGTGCGCAACTTCCTGCGCTTCCTGCTGCTGGGCCGCGGCGAGGTCGCCCCGACCACGCGCGAGGTCCTCCGCCGGGCCGAGCCCGACCGCGACCGGAGGCCGCACGTGCACGTCGGCTGAGTCAGGCGGTGACGAACTCGTCGAGGTCGAGGTTGTCGCAGCGCTGCTGGTACTCCTTGACCAGCCCGGGCCAGTTGGTGCTGATCCGGCCGCCGTCCTGGTGGTACCAGTTGTGGCAGCTCGCCCAGACGCTGGTGGCGAGCCGCTCCTGCATCTCGGTGTCGAACCGCTCCTCCACGTCGGGGCGGACGGCGATCGACCTCGCCGCGCGGCTCTCGGTGTGCCGCAGCAGCGTGGTGATCGCCCGCGACGACGCCTCGAGCATGTTGATCACCGAGCTGCCCCCGAGGTTGGTGTTGGGCCCGTAGACCACGAAGAGGTTGGGGAAGTCCGGCACGCAGAGCCCGAGGTAGGCGCGGGCGCCCTTCTCCCAGACCGACTGGAGGTCGGCGCCACCGACCCCGGTCACCTGCATCGGGGCGAGGAACTCGGTGGCGGCGAAGCCGGTGCCGTAGATGATCACGTCGACCTCGTGCAGCGTCCCGTCCTGGCTGCGGACGCCGTCGGGCAGCACCTCGACGACGGGCTCGGTGACCACGTCGACGTTGGGCTGCGCGAGGGCGGGATACCAGGCGTTGGAGAACAGCACCCGCTTGCAGCCGAACGGGTAGTCGGGGACCAGCTTCGCGCGCAGCTCCCGGTCGCGGACCTGGCGGAGGAGCTGGGCCTTCCAGATCAGCTCGGTCGCCTTCTTCATCGGCGTGCCCTCGAGCAGCGCCTTGTTGAACTGCTCGGTGATCACCCAGGTCAGGTTGCGTCCGAACGCCTGGGTCCTCGGGTAGCGCCGGAAGAGCTTGCCGTGCGTGTCGGTGTACGCCCGGTTCACCTTGGTCACGACGTACGGCGCCGAGCGCTGGAACACCGTGACGTGGGCGGCCTCGGGCTGGATGCCCGGGACGAACTGGATAGCGCTCGCGCCCGTGCCCAGGACCGCGATCCGCTTGCCGGTGAGGTCGACCGAGTGGTCCCACTGGGCGGAGTGGAAGGCGGGGCCGGTGAAGCTGCCGACCCCGGGGATGGGCGGGATCGACGGGCGCGACAGCTGCCCCACGGCGCTGATCAGCACGTCGGTGTCGACCTGCTCGCCGCTGGTGGTGGTCAGGTGCCAGGAGCGCGTGGCCTCGTCGTACGTCGCGGTGGCCACTTCGACACCGGTGCGGACCTGGTCGAGGACGCCCTGGTCGGCGGCGGTGCGCTCGATGTAGGCGAGGATCTCGTCCTGCTCGGAGTAGCGGTGCGGCCAGTCCGGGTTGGGCGCGAACGACCAGGAGTAGAGCGACGAGGGCACGTCACAGGCCGCGTTGGGGTAGTCGTTGTGGCGCCAGACGCCACCGACGCCGTCGGCCTTCTCCAGGATCGTGACGTCGGTGTAGCCGGCGTGCTTGAGCTCCATGGCGGTGCCGAGTCCGCCGAATCCGGCGCCGATGATGGTAATGGAGGGCTGGGGCATGCCAGCACCCTAGAGGTCATCGCCCGCGAGCGCCGTCGCGTCTCATCGATCTGACCGGAAGGACTGTCAGATGGTCGGACCGGACAGCTGGGCGAGGAGCTGGCGGCCCTGCTCCGCGAACTTGTGCTCGACCAGCACCTCGTAGCGGGTGGCGACGACCTGCGAGACCGAGGTGAAGTCGCGCTGCCCACGGGTGGCGGCGTAACCGGCCATCGCGAAGACGAGACCGAAGATCGCCCCGAAGAGCATGGTCGACAAGATGATCGACAGCGTGCTGCCGGTGCCGAAGAGCGAGAGCACGAGCCCGACGAACAGGCCCATCCAGATGCCGGAGAGCAGGCCACCGGCAGCGACCTTGCCCTTGGTCAGCCGGCCGGTGACGCGCTCGACCTGCTTGAGGTCGGTGCCGACGATCAGGCAGTTCTGCACGGGGAACTCGTGGTCGGAGAGGAAGTCGACCGCCTTCTGGGCCTGCTCGTAGCGGTCGTAGACGCCCAGCGACATCGGGAAGTCGAGCGTAAGGGCGGAGGAGGGGATGCGGAGGTTCTGCTGCGGGCTCATGCCTCCAGTCTCGCAAACAGATGGTCGTTTGGCTCCCCGCCGCCGGTGACCACTGCTCGGCTGGCGTAGCGACCACAGCGACGATCAACTCGCCCGACAGGTGGCGTGCCTGAGCGTGCCGAGGTCATCGTGGGCCGCGAGTTGATCGTCCTCGTGTCACGGGGGCACCGAGACCGGCGGACCGGGTGCGGTCCTCGACCGCAGAACCGTCGGGTCCGAGACCGTGGTGACGTCAGGTGATCGTCATGCCGCCGTCGACGGGGAGGGTCTGGCCCGTGATGTAGCCGGCGGCGTCCGAGGCGAGGAAGACGGCGGTCGCCGCGAGCTCGCGGGGGTCACCCTTGCGGCCGACCGGGATGCGAGCGCCCTGGCTCTCGAGGTAGCCCTCGGGATAGCTGTCGGTCATCTCGGAGTCGAAGAAGCCCGGGGCGATCGCGTTCACCCGGATGCCCTTGCGGCCGGTCCACTGCTGGGCCAGGTCGCGGGTGAGGCCGATCAGGCCGGCCTTGGACGCGGCGTACGCGGCCTGGGGGAGTCCGGCGGTGGTCAGGCCGAGGACCGAGGAGATGTTGATGATCGACGAGCCGGGCTGCATCACCCGGCCGCAGGCCTGAGCCATCCAGTAGCAGCCGTTGAGGTTCACGTCGATCACCTGGCGGAACTCGTCCGGCGTCTCCCGGGTGGCGGGTACGGCGGTGCCGATGCCCGCGTTGTTGACGAGCACGTCGACCCGGCCGAACTCGGCCATCGCGGCCTCGACCAGGTCCGTGCAGGCCTGGGGAGAGGCGACGTCGGTGGCGACACTGATCGCGCGGCGGCCGGCCGCCGCGACGAGGGCGGCCGTGTCCGCCAGCCGGTCGGCGCGACGGGCACCCAGGGCGACGTGGGCGCCGGCCTCGGCGAACCCCTGGGCGAAGGCGACGCCGAGGCCGGAAGAGGCTCCGGTGACGACGACGACCTTGCCGTCGAGGGAGAACAGGTCGGTGATGGAGGTCATGGGGCGATCATGCCTGATGCCGCTGGTGGGCGCGGCGGGCCTCCCAGGCCGATCGGACCATGTCCTCCAGCGAGTGCCGGTTGTGCCAGTCCAGGTCGCGGGTGGCGGCCTCGCCGGTCGCGACGATGCGGTCGGGGTCGCCGGGGCGGCGCGGACCGATCTCGGGGGTGAAGTCGATGCCGGTCACCGTGCGGATGGCGTCCATGATCCCGCGCACCGACGATCCGGTGCCGCTGCCGAGGTTGTAGACCGGCTGCAGGTCGTCACCGGCGGCGAGGTGCTGGGCGGCCACGACGTGGGCGGTCGCCAGGTCTCCCACGTGGACGTAGTCGCGGACGCAGGTGCCGTCGGGGGTGTCGTAGTCGTCGCCGTTGATCCGCGGGGTCTTGCCCGCCAGCAGCATCTCGAACACGATCGGGAACAGGTTGTGTGGACTGGTGTCGTAGAGGTCGGTGCTCCCCGAGCCCACCACGTTGAAGTAGCGCAGGGACGTGTGCCGCAGCCCGGTCGCCCTGCCCTGGTCGCGGATCAGCCACTCGCCGATCAGCTTGCTCTCGCCGTACGGCGACTCCGGGAGCGTCGGCGTCTCCTCGGTCACCAGCTCGGTGTGGGGGGAGCCGAACGTCGCGGCGCTGGAGGAGAACACCATCGCCTCGACGCCGCTCCGCGCCATCGCCTCGAGCAGGTTCACCGTGCCTGTGACGTTCTGCTGGTAGGTGTGCAGCGGACGGTCCACGGAGACCCCGGCGTACTTGAAGCCCGCGAGGTGGACGACGCCCTGGACGTCGTGCTCCTTCATCGTGCGCTCCATCAGGTCGGTGTCCACGATGCTGCCCTCGACGAAGGCCACCCCCGGCTGGACGAACTCGCGGTGCCCGCTGGACAGGTCGTCCACCACCACCGGGGTGAGGCCCACCTCCTGGAACGAGCGCACGACGTGCGAGCCGATGTAGCCGGCACCGCCGGTGACCAACCAGGACATGAAAAACCTCCAGAGGGGGAACGTGCTGTCGGCCGGGTTCCCGCCCTCGGGGAGTAACGTGCCACTCGGTCCGATGCGCGATCTGATTCCGGGAGGCTCGATGGTACTGGCAGCTGAAGGTCAGCTGAGGCTGGACGCGAACTGGGTGGACTACCTCATCGTCGCCCTCTACTTCGCCTTCGTCATCGGCATCGGGGTGATGGCGAAACGCTCGGTCTCGACGAGCATCGACTTCTTCCTCTCCGGCCGCTCCCTGCCCGCGTGGGTCACGGGTCTGGCGTTCATCTCGGCCAACCTCGGCGCGGTCGAGATCATGGGCATGTCCGCCAACGGCGCCCAGTTCGGCATCCCGACGGTGCACTACTTCTGGATCGGCGCCGTACCCGCGATGCTGTTCCTCGGCGTCGTGATGATGCCGTTCTACTACGGCTCCAAGGTGCGCTCGGTCCCCGAGTTCATGAGGCGACGGTTCGGCACCGGGGCCCACCTGGTCAACGCCCTGAGCTTCGCGATCGCGCAGCTGCTGATCGCGGGCATCAACCTGTTCCTGCTGGCCAAGATCGTCAACATCCTGCTCGGCTGGAACCTCTACATCTCGCTGGTCGTCGCGGCGATCATCGTGCTCTCCTACATCACGCTCGGCGGCCTCTCGGCGGCGATCTACAACGAGGTGCTGCAGTTCTTCGTGATCGTGGCGGCGCTGCTGCCGCTGACCCTGGTGGGCCTGCACAAGGTCGGCGGCTACGGCGGCCTGAAGGACAAGATCACGGCGGCCGGCAACGGACCCGCCCAGCTGAGCTCGTGGCCGGGCACCAACCTGACCGGCATCGACAGCCCGGTGCTCTCGGTGATCGGCCTCGTCTTCGGCCTCGGCTTCGTCCTCTCCTTCGGCTACTGGACCACCAACTTCGTCGAGGTCCAGCGGGCGATGGCCTCGAGCTCGATCTCCGCCGCGCAGCGCTCGCCGATCATCGGTGCGTTCCCGAAGATGTTCGTGCCCTTCATCGTCATCTTCCCGGGCATGATCGCCGCGGTCGTGGCCTCCGAGGTCGCCAGCGCCAAGGCCGACGGCAGCAAGTCGTTCGACTACAACAACTCGCTGCTCTACCTGATCCGGGACCTGCTGCCCAACGGCATGCTGGGCATCGCGATCGCCGGCCTGCTCGCCTCGTTCATGGCCGGCATGGCGGCCAACATCTCGGCCTTCAACACGGTGTTCTCCTACGACCTGTGGCAGACCTACATCGTCAAGGAGCGCAGCGACGACTACTACCTGCGCGTCGGCCGGATCGCGACCTTCGCAGCGACCGTGATCGCCATCGGCACCGCACTCATCGCCCGGAACTACCAGAACATCATGGACTACCTGCAGACGCTGTTCGGGTTCTTCAACGCACCGCTGTTCGCGACGTTCATCCTCGGTATGTTCTGGAAGCGGATGACGGCGACGGCCGCCTGGACGGGCCTGGTCAGCGGAACGCTCGCGGCCATCGCGGTCGGCGTGCTCGGCACCGACGTGCTGGGCTCGCTGTCCACCGGCGTCTGGTCGCTGTCGGGCCAGGGCGCCAGCTTCACCGCTGCGGGCGCCGCGTTCGTGGTCGACATCCTGGTCAGCGTGGCCGTCACCTCGGTGACCCAACCGCGCAAGGAGTCGGAGCTGCGTGGGTTGGTCTACTCGCTGACGCCGAAGGCCGACTTCCACGACGAGAACGAGGGTGCGCTGGCGTGGTACCAGACGCCGAACACCCTCGCCGGCATCGGCCTGGTCATGGTCGTCATCCTCAACATCATCTTCTGGTAGGGAGCCGTCATGGCAGAGAACGAAGCACCGCACCGCGCGGGCCTGTTCGACATCCGGTTCATCATCGGGGCGCTGATCGGGCTCTACGGCCTGATCGTCCTGATCACCGGGCTGTTCACCAGCGACGCGCAGGTGGCGAAGGCCGACGGCCTGAACATCAACCTCTGGGCCGGGATCGGGATGCTCGTCGTGGGGATCGGCTTCGGGCTGTGGGCGCGGATCCGGCCCATCGTCGTACCGGCCGAACCGAAGCAGGAGGCCGCAGAGCCTCCTGCCCACTGATCACTCGATAGTCGGACAGGTCTCGTGCGCGCGCCGCTGAGCGGGCTGGCGCCCGCGCGCCGACGGCTGCTCGTGCTGCTGCTGGCGGGCGTGCTGGTCGCCTGCGTCGCGGGAGCGGGCAAGCTGGTGATCGACAACCTGGCGGGCCGGGGCATCGCCGACCAGGACAAGCCGGGGCCAGTGGTGCTGGTCCCGGGGTACGGCGGCGACACCGCCTCGCTCGACCCGCTCGTGGCCGAGCTGCGTCGGCAGGGGCGCAGCACGGTCGTCGCCCAGCCGACGAGCGGCGGCACCGGGGACCTGAGGACACAGGCCAAGCGGCTCGCGACCCTGGTGGAGCGCACCATCGAGTCGAGCGGCTCGGACTCCGTCGACCTGGTCGGCTACTCGGCCGGGGGAGTGGTGGCGCGGCTCTACGTGCGCGACGAGGACGGGGGCTCCGTCGTACGACGGGTGCTCACCTTGGGCTCGCCCCAGCACGGCACCGACGTCGCGGCCCTCGCCGCCCAGCTCGCCGGCGGGTGTCCCACGGCCTGCGAGCAGCTGGCCCCGGACAGCGACGTCCTGCGCAGGCTCAACGCCGGCGACGAGACGCTCGACGGGCCGCAGTGGGTCACGGTCCGCACCTCGAAGGACTCCGTGGTGACGCCACCGGACTCGGCCGAGCTGGCGGGAGCGCTGAACATCGAGGTTCAGGACCTCTGCCCGGGAGCGACCACCACGCACGGCGGGCTCCCCGGGGATCCGGTGGTGCTGGCGACCGTGCGGTCGGTCCTGGGTCGCGCGGCGCCACGTGTCCCGGGCGACGTCACCTGTTGACGTCGCGGGTGGCGAAGTTGGCCCAGGCCGCGCCGGCGAACACGACCAGGTAGGCGAGCTGCGCGAGCACGCCGTGGATGACGTCCGTCCAGCGGATCGGGTCCCGGAACAGGTCGACGAAGGAGAGCCAGTAGCGCGTCACCAGGTAGGGCTTGACGGACTCGGCTGCGTCGAGCCCCAGCAGGACGGTGGAGGCGACCAGGAAGCCGATCGTGCCCAGCGCGGCGGCCACCGCGGAGTCGGTCATCGTGCTCAGCAGCAGGGCGATCGCGGCCACGCCCAGCATCGCGAGCACGACGTAGACGAACGCCATCCCCGTCCGCTCCGCCATCTGGGTCTGGGTGAGCGCGGACCCCGACACGCTGACCACCCCGCCGGTGGCCTTGCCCAGCAGCAGCTTGCCCTCCACGTAGGCGACCAGCGCCACCACGAGGGTCGCGAGCACGACGAACGCGATGATGCTGGTGAGCTTCGCGACCAGCAGGCGCAGCCGCGACACGGGCCGCACGAGCAGGTAGCGCAGGGTGTCCGACTGGACCTCCCCTGCGATCGCGTCACCTCCCACCACGGCCACCGCGACCGGCAGGAACAGCGGCAGCACGATGCCGAGGGCGGCGAGCGGGAACAGCGTGCCGTCGGTGAGCACCGCCGAGAGGAACGGTGGGCCGGTGCCCGGCCGCGGGCCGATGTCGGTCAGCGCGAGGAGGACGGCGACCAGGGTGGGCAGCGCGTTCAGCGCCACGATCGTCACCCACGTCAGCGGGCGCCGGAGCATCTTGGACAGCTCGACGCGGATCACGGGGCCGCCGTCTCGGTCGCGGCCAGCACGATCTCCTCGAGCCCGCGGTGCACCGGGGCGATCTCCCGGACCCTGACCCCTGCGGAGACCAGCCGGTGGTTCAGCGTGGCGGGGTCCTCGATCCGGACCAGCACCACGTCGTCCTCCCGGTGCTCCACGCGTCCGTCGAGGAGCGAGACCGTGGCCGCCACGTCGGGGGTGCGGACACGCACCAGCCCGGTCTCGGTCGGGAGCGCGGCCATGTCGGACTGCAGCACCAGCCGGCCGCGGTCGAGCACCCCGATCCGGGTGGACATCTGCTCGATCTCGGCGAGCAGGTGGCTGGAGAGGAAGACGGTGGTGCCGGCGCGGTTGAGACCCAGCAGCAGCTCGCGGATGTCCCTGATCCCCTGGGGGTCCAGGCCGTTGGTGGGCTCGTCGAGGACGAGCAGCGGTGGGCGCCGCATCAGTGCGCCGGCGAGCCCGAGCCGCTGGCGCATGCCGAGCGAGTAGGCCTTGGTGGGTCGCTTGTCGTCCGGGTCCAGGCCCACCTGGTCGAGGACCTCCCGGACCCGGGCCCTGCGGGCCGCCCTTCGCACGCGGGGCCCGGACGCGGAGTCGAAGAGGGTGAGGTTCGCGCGGCCGGACAGGTGCGGGTACGCGCCGGGCCCCTCGACCAGCGCGCCGATCCGCGGCAGCACGGACTTCGCGGCTCGCGGCATCGACTCGCCCAGGACCTCGGCCTCGCCCTGGCTGGCGAGTACGAGGCCGAGCAGCATCCGCACGGTGGTCGTCTTGCCGGAGCCGTTGGCGCCCAGGAAGCCGTAGACGTCGCCCTCGCGCACGTCCAGGTCGATGCTGTCCACAGCTCGTACGTGGCGGTAGCTCTTGGTCAGCCCCTGGGTCCGGATCACCGGGTCCTCACCACCCCGGCCGCGAGGTCGGTGGCAGCGGTCTCGAGGGTCGCGGTGGTCACGGTCCCGGCGAGCAGGAAGTTGCCCCGGCGACCGCGCTGGAGCAGCACGGACAGCGGGCCCACCTGGATCTCGAGCCCGACCGCGGTCTCCTTCGACGTGGCGCTCCTGCGGAGCTGGTCGCGCAGGCCACGGGCGATCGAGTCGCGCAGCGGGACGGCGAGCACGGCGGTCGGCCCCCGGCCGTAGACCCCGACCGCACCGAAGTCCTCGGCCCGTCCCCGTCGCGGCAGGCCCGCGACCGTGTCGGGTGGGATGAACGGCGCGTACGCGTTGGCCCCGGCTGCTGCGTCCAAGGAGACACCTCGCGAGTAGTGGATCGATCGGGAGAACGTGAAGTGGGTCTGGTCCACGGTCGGCCTGGTCAGGTCGAGGGACGTGAGCTCGGTGCTCAGGACCGGGGCCCTGCCGGCCGGCTCGGCGTACACCTGGACGCGGAGCGGCAGCCCGGTGGACTCGTCCGCCCAGACGTCGACGTGGGCGATGGTCGAGCGCTTGTCGGCCGGGACCAGCCGGAGGCCCGCGGCGCTGCGCCCGGCTATCCGCTGGGCGGGCAGCCGCGAGAGCTCACCGGGCCGGGCGCCCGCGAGCAGCCGCCTGGCGAGGGCGGCGGGGACCACGTCGACGTCGCCGGGCAGCCGGATCGGGGAGTACGGCGTGAAGCTGACCTGGTTGTCCTCGTAGTTCCACTGCGCGGTGAGCCCGCCGTCTCGTACGACGTCGGTCTCCCCGGTCGCCCGCAGCCGGTCGGTCCGCCAGTTCTCGGGATCGCGCCACCACACCCGGAGGCGGGTCTCCTCGCCGAGGAGCCGGGCGACTCCACCGAAGGTCGCGCCGCTCAGCGGCACCTGCACCGACCCGAGGGAGCGCACCTCCCCGGACCAGCCCACGTCGCTCGCGTCGTGGATCCGCCTCGCCAACGCCGTGGCGCCGATCCGCGACTCCTTCGCCGGCACGGCGTTGGAGACGAGCGGGAGCGAGGCGAGCACCGCTGCGACGAGGGCCACGACGAGCCAGCGCGTCGCAGGGATCATTCCCCTACGTTACGACCCGACCCTGACGGCGCCCTGCGGCCGCGAAGGCTACGATGGGTTCGTGACACAGGTCCTGCTTCTTCTCTAGCCGCATCGTTGCGACGATGCGGCTGCCCCTCCTGGACGAGAGGGGTTTTTTTGTGCCCGGGCAGGACGGATCAGGAAGTTGCCAGTGATGAGCGAGCAGGACGAGAACCGCGAGGGCTACGACGTCCACGCCACCGAGGCCAAGTGGCTGCCGGTGTGGGACGAGCTGGACCCCTTCCGCGCCGACGACGACAGCCCGCGGGAGAAGCGCTACGCGCTCACGATGTTCCCCTACCCGAGCGGCGACCTGCACATGGGTCATGCCGAGGTGACGGCGCTGCACGACGTGATCGCGCGCTACTGGTGGCAGCGCGGCTTCGAGGTGCTCAACCCGATCGGCTGGGACTCCTTCGGCCTGCCCGCCGAGAACGCCGCGATCCGGCGCGACGAGCACCCGGCGACGTACACCTACGCCAACATCGAGACCCAGGCCGCGTCGTTCCGCAAGTACGCCGTGAGCTTCGACTGGTCCCGCCGGCTGCACACCTCCGACCCGGAATACTACCGCTGGACCCAGTGGCTGTTCCTGAAGCTGCGCGAGGAGGGGCTGGCCTACCGCAAGTCCAGCCCGGTGAACTGGTGCCCGCACGACCAGACCGTGCTGGCCAACGAGCAGGTGGTCGACGGTCACTGCGAGCGCTGCGGCGCGCTGGTGACCAAGCGTGAGCTGACCCAGTGGTACTTCAAGATCACCGACTACGCCCAGGAGCTGCTGGACGACCTCGACGTGCTCGAGCCCACCTGGCCGGCGCGCGTCGTCTCGGCCCAGCGCAACTGGATCGGCCGGTCGGAGGGTGCGCACGTCGACTTCCAGGTCGCCACCGACGGCGGCGGCTCGCGCGAGGTCAGCGTCTACACGACCCGTCCCGACACCTTGTTCGGCGCCACCTTCATGGTGGTGGCCGCGGACGCGAAGCTGGCCGCCGAGATCGTCAGCGACCAGCAGCGCAAGACCTTCGAGGACTACCTGGAGGAGACCCGTCGCGCCTCGGACGTCGACCGGATGGCGACCGACCGGCCGAAGAGCGGCGTCTTCCTGGGCGCCTACGCGGTCAACCCCGTCAACGGGGTGTCCGTGCCGGTGTGGGCCTCGGACTACGTGCTGGCCGACTACGGCACCGGCGCGATCATGGCCGTGCCCGGGCAGGACCAGCGCGACTGGGACTTCGCCCGGGAGTACGACCTGCCGGTCATCCGCACGGTGCAGCCCCCCGAGGACTGGGAGGGTGAGGCGTTCACCGGCCACGGCCCGGCGATCAACTCCGCCAACGACTCGGTCTCGTTGGACGGCCTGGAGATCGACGAGGCGAAGCGCACGATCATCGACTACCTGGAGAAGCAGGGCAGCGGCCGCGGCGCGGTGAACTACCGGCTGCGCGACTGGCTGCTGTCGCGGCAGCGCTTCTGGGGCTGCCCCATCCCGATCGTGCACTGCCCCGTGGACGGCGAGGTCGCCGTGCCCGAGGACCAGCTGCCCGTCGTGCTCCCCGAGCTCAAGGGCGCCGACCTGAAGCCCAAGGGCGTCTCGCCGCTGGCCGCGGCGGAGGACTGGGTCAACGTCGAGTGCCCCACGTGCGGCGGCCCGGCGAAGCGTGACTCGGACACGATGGACACCTTCGTGGACTCGTCGTGGTACTTCCTGCGCTACTGCTCCCCGCACTTCGAGGACGGGCCGTTCGACCCGGCGGCCGCGAGAGCCTGGATGCCCGCCGACATCTACGTCGGCGGTGTGGAGCACGCGGTGCTGCACCTGCTCTACGCGCGCTTCTTCACCAAGGCGCTGCGCGACCTGGGGCTGCTGGAGATCGGAGAGCCGTTCGCCGCCCAGCTCAACCAGGGCTTCGTGATCAACCACGGCAAGAAGATGAGCAAGTCGCTGGGCAACGGCGTCAACCTGGGCGACGAGCTGTCGCAGTTCGGGGTCGACGCGGTCCGGCTGACGCTGGTCTTCGCCGGGCCGCCGGAGGACGACATCGACTGGGCCGACATGTCGCCGGCCGGCTCGCTGCGGTTCCTGCAGCGCGCCTGGCGGCTGTCGGGCGACGTTGCGTCGGCGCCCGGCGTCTCGCCGGAGTCGGGGGACGTGGCCCTGCGCCGGGTGACGCACCGGACGGTCCACGAGGCGGCCGGGCTGATCGAGTCCTTCCGATTCAACGTGATGGTCGCCCGGATGATGGAGCTGGTGAACGCCACCCGCAAGGCCATCGACTCCGGTCCGGGCGCCGAGGATCCCGCCGTGCGGGAGGCCACCGAGGTGGTCGCGATCCTGCTGTCCCTGGTCGCGCCGTACACCGCCGAGGAGATGTGGTCCCGCCTGGGCCACCAGCCCACGGTGGCCCGCGTCGGGTGGCCGGTCGTCGACGAGGCGCTTCTGGTCGAGGACTCCGTCACTGCCGTCGTCCAGGTCCAGGGGAAGCTGCGCGCCCGCCTGGAGGTCTCGCCCGATATCAGCGAAGCCGACCTCGAGGCCGCCGCCCTGGCCGACGAGTCCGTCCAGCGCACCCTGGAGGGCAAGCAGGTGCGCAAGGTCATCGTGCGAGCCCCCAAGCTCGTCAACATCGTCGCCGGCTGACCCTGGGTCGACTCGTGGACGGTGCCCTGCTCGTGCGCTCCTCCTACGTCCGTGGTGACGTTCGCTGGCGCTCACTCCTGGATCACCGGGGGTGGGGTGGGTGCGCGCGCTTACGCTGCCGGGCTGCTCACCCTGCGCGACCTGAACCGGACGCTGCTGCTGCGACAGCACCTCCTGGAGCCTACGACGGGGCCGGCGCTGGGGATGGTGGAGCACCTCGTCGGGCTACAGGCGCAGGAGAACCTGCCGCCTTACCTCGCGTTGGCCGCTCGGGTCGAGGGGTTCGAGCCACTCGAGCTCTCGGATGCGCTGGAGCGCCGGGAGGCGGTGCGGCTCCTGACGATGCGCGGGACCATCCACGTGCTCGTACCCGACGACGCGTTGTCGCTGCGGCCCCGGGTGCAGCGGATGCTCGACCAGCAGAGCGCCTCCAACCAGCTGAGCCGACCGGCGCAGGGGGTGCCGACCACTGACCTGGTCGCCACGGCGCGTCGCCTGCTGGAGGACGGGCCACTGCCGGTGAAGCGGCTCGGCGAGCTGCTGGGGGAGGCGTTCCCCGACGTCCCGGTGGCGGCGCTCGTGCACGCCGCCCGCGAGCGGGTGCCGATGGTCCAGGTGCCGCCGCGCGGGCTGTGGCAACGGTCGGGCGGTGTCGTCTACCAGGCCGTCGACACCTACCTCGGCCGGCCGAGCACCGAGGTCGACGTCGAGGACCTCGTCCGCCGTTACCTGCGGGCGTTCGGACCGGCCACGGCCGCCGACATGACGACCTGGTCACGGGTGACGAGGCTGGGCCCGGTGTTCGCGGCGATGAGGGACGAGCTGGTCGAGGTGGAGTGCGAGGACGGCACGGTGAGGTTCGACGTCCCTGGTGCGCCGTACGCCGCCGGGGGCACCCACGCCCCGGTGCGGCTGCTCGGCATCTACGACAACGTCTTCCTCGCCCACGCGAAGCGCGAGCGCGTCGTCCCCGTCGACATACGGGCCCGGTGGTCGGGCACCAACGGGGGAGTGGGGCACACCGTCTTCGTCGATGGCTTCATGGCCGGCCTGTGGTGGGTCCGCGACGGCCGCGTGGTCACGGACCTGTTCCGGGAGCTGTCGCGCGGCCAGTGGGAGGAGCTCGCGGCCGAGATCGCCGGCGTCGAGACGCTGTTGTCGCGGTGAGGGACCGAGCCGCCTGACTAGTCCACAGGAAGCGTTCACCCGGCCGAAACACAAGCGAAATCCCCGGTGCGTAAGCCCACCTAGGTTGAACCCAGTCGATCCTCCACCGCCGCTGAGCAGAACGCGGCTTCGTTCTAGGGAAGCTCAAATTGACTGGTAACAACGTTCGCCTGCGGGCGATCCAAGACGTCGAGGCGTACGTTCCCCCGGCCGTGAGCTTCGATCCGGGGGAGGAGCCGGGCAAGATCTTCGGTGAGAACGTCTTCAGCCTCTCCGCGATGCAGAAGCGGCTTCCGAAAGCCGTCTACAAGTCGGTGCTGAACACGATCGAGAAGTCTGCTCCGCTCGACTCGGACGTCGCGGACGCCGTCGCCTCGGCGATGAAGGACTGGGCCCTGGAGAAGGGCGCCACGCACTACGCGCACGTCTTCTACCCGCTGACCGGCCTGACCGCCGAGAAGCACGACAGCTTCCTCGACCCGGTCGGCGACGGCACCGCCTTCGCGTCGTTCTCGGGCAAGACCCTGATCCAGGGCGAGCCGGACGCGTCCAGCTTCCCCAACGGCGGGCTGCGCAACACCTTCGAGGCGCGCGGCTACACCGGGTGGGACGTGATGTCCCCGGCGTACGTGCTGGAGAACCCGAACGGCAACACCCTGTGCATCCCCACCATCTTCATCTCGATGACCGGGGAGGCGCTCGACCACAAGACGCCCGTGCTGCGCTCGCAGCAGGCGATGGCCGTCCACGCCGAGCGCGTGCTCAAGCTGTTCGGGCACGAGAACTCCGAGCACGTGGTGTCCTACCTCGGCCCCGAGCAGGAGTACTTCCTGATCGACCGGCACTTCTTCCTCTCGCGCCCCGACCTGATCAACGCGGGCCGCACCCTGTTCGGCGCCAAGCCGCCCAAGGGCCAGGAGTTCGACGACCACTACTTCGGCGCCATCCCCGAGCGCGTGCTCGCGTTCATGATGGACACCGAGCGGGAACTGTTCAAGCTCGGCATCCCGGCCAAGACCCGGCACAACGAGGTGGCCCCCGGCCAGTTCGAGATCGCGCCGATGTTCGAGCGCGCCAACGTCGGGTCCGACCACCAGCAGCTGCTGATGACGACCTTCAAGTCCGTCGCCAAGAAGCACGGCATGGAGTGCCTCTTCCACGAGAAGCCGTTCGAGGGCGTCAACGGGTCGGGCAAGCACGTCAACTTCTCGCTCGGCAACAGCGAGCTGGGCTCGCTGCTCGTCCCGGGGGACAACCCGCACGACAACGCCCAGTTCCTGGTCTTCTGCGGCGCCGTGATCCGCTCCGTCGACCTCTACGGCGGGCTGCTGCGGGCCTCGGTCGCCTCGGCGAGCAACGACCACCGGCTCGGTGCCAACGAGGCCCCGCCGGCGATCATCTCGATCTTCCTCGGCGACCAGCTCGCGGACGTCTTCGACCAGATCGCCAAGGGCGGCGCGACCCACTCCAAGGAGAAGGGCACGCTCACCATCGGCGTCGACACCCTGCCGAACCTGACCAAGGACCCGGGCGACCGCAACCGCACCTCGCCGTTCGCGTTCACCGGCAAC
Organism: Marmoricola sp.; assembly: GCA_025964795.1. Lineage (GTDB taxonomy): Bacteria > Actinomycetota > Actinomycetes > Propionibacteriales > Nocardioidaceae > Marmoricola. The sequence continues at coordinate 16,294 of JAOPYC010000082.1, read as the reverse complement.
CGGTTCGAGTTCCGCGCGCCGGGGTCGGGCCAGACCGTGGCCGGACCGATGGTCATGCTCAACACGATCATGGCCGAGGCGCTCGACTACTGCGCCACCGAGCTCGAGAAGTCGGTCGAGGACGGCACCGACTTCAACGAGGCCGTGCAGACGCTGCTGACCGAGATCATCAGCAACCACGGCAAGGTGATCTTCAACGGCAACGGCTACTCCGACGAGTGGCCGATCGAGGCCGAGCAGCGTGGGCTGAAGAACCTGCGCACGACGGTCGACGCCCTGCCGGAGCTGATCACCCCCGAGGCGATCGAGCTGTTCTCGAAGTACAGCGTCTTCAACGACCGCGAGATGCACAGCCGCTACGAGATCGGCCTGGAGCAGTACGTCCTGTCCATCAGCGTCGAGGCCAACCTGACCCACGAGATCGGTACGACGACGATCCTGCCGGCGGCCGTGCGCTACCAGACCGAGCTGGCCACCAACGTCTCCGCGCTGAAGTCGGCCGGCGTCGAGGCCGACACCTCGACCCTCGAGGCCGTCACCGGACCGCTGACGGCACTACGGGCGGGACTGGCCGAGCTGGCCGAGGCCATCGGCCACGACCACGACCCGGACGGCCTGACCGCCGCGACGTACTGCCGCGACGCGGTGCTCCCGGCCATGGCCTCGGTGCGCGCCGCGGCCGACGAGCTCGAGGCCCTGGTGGCCGACGACCTCTGGTCGCTGCCGACCTACCAGGAGATGCTCTACATCCTCTGACTCAGAGGCTCGCGATCGCCTCGCTGACGGGAGCGTCGCCCCCGAGCACGTCGAAGGTCTTGCCGATGGTGTTGTCGGCCTCGATCGACTCGGCGAGCACGTGGGCGACGTCCCCGCGGGTCACGGAGCCGGAGTCGAGCTGGCCGACCTGCACGCGCCCGGTGGGCACGTCGTCGGTGAGCCGGCCCGGCCGCACGACCGTCCAGTCGAGGTCGCGGGAGCGGAGGTCGTCGTCGGCGGCCTGCTTGGCGCGCAGGTAGACCTGCATCACCTCGTCGGAGTCGGGGTCGGCCTGCTCGGCGCCCATCGCCGAGACCATCACGTAACGGCGTACGCCGGCGGCCTCGGCCGCGTCGGCGAGCATGATCGCCGCGCCCTTGTCGACGGTCTCCTTGCGCTGGGCGTTGCCGTCCGCGCCGCCACCAGCGGCGAACACGACGGCATCGGCACCGCGCACGATCTCGGTCATCGCCTCGACGTCGGTGTCCTCGAGATCGATCATCGCGGGCTCGATCCCGGCGTCCTGCAGGTCGGTCAGCTGCTCCGGCTTGCGGATCATCCCGACCGGCGTGTGACCGGCCGCGGCGACCAGCCTGCCGAACTGCCGGGCGATCTGTCCGTGGCCACCTGCGATGACGATGCGCATCTGTCCTCCTGCTCCTCGGGTGTGACGGCGGTACGACGGGATGCCGTCGCCATCGACGGTAGTACCCATCCCCGATCCGGGGTACGCCACTCGGGTGACAGAGCGACACGGCGCCGGGACGGCAGCCTCCGACGACCTGGCCGAGCAGCACCGCACCCGCTGGCAGGCCTTGGCGGTGTGCCTGGTGGCGGGTGGGATGTGCCTGCTCGACGTGAGCATCGTCAACGTCGCCCTGCCCTCCATCCGCACCGGCCTCTCGGCCGACGACAGCGACATCCAGTGGGTGGTGGCGGGCTACTCGCTGGCCTTCGGCGTCGCGCTGGTCCCCGCCGGGCGGCTCGGCGACGCCCGGTCGCGCCGCCTGGTGTTCATGACCGGGGTCGCCGTGTTCACCCTGGCCAGCGCCGCCTGCGGTGCCAGCCAGAGCGCGCTGTGGATCGCGATCGCCCGGGTCGTGCAGGGACTCGGCGGCGGCATGATCACCCCGCAGGTCTCGGGGTTCATCCAGAACCTCTTCAAGGGCCCCGAGCGGGGACGGGCCTTCGGGCTGTTCGGCGCCACCATCGGCGTCTCGACCGCGATCGGCCCCCTGCTCGGTGGCCTGCTGGTGCAGCTCGGCGGCGAGGACTCCGGCTGGCGGCTGGTGTTCTACGTCAACGTCCCGATCGGGGTGCTGCTGGTCGTGCTCGCCCGCAGGTGGCTGCCCGTCGCGACCGGGGGCAGGCGGCAGTCGTTGGACCCGGTCGGGGTGCTGCTCTTCGCCGTCGCCACCGTGCTGGTGCTGCTCCCCGTCGTGGAGGGCAAGCAGGGGCAGTCGCTGGCCTCACGCCCGTGGTGGCTCCTCGGGGTGGCGGCGGTGGTCTTCCTGGCGTTCCTCGGGTGGGAGCGCTTCTGGGCCGGCCGCGGGAAGGAGACGCTCGTCGACCTCTCGCTGGGCAAGGTGCGGTCCTACGTCTTCGGCGTGGGGCTGGGCACGTTCTACTTCGCCGGGTTCACCTCGATCTTCATCATCCTGACGCTCTACCTGCAGAACGGCCTGGGCTACAGCGCGTTGCAGGCCGGCCTGACCCAGATGCCGTTCGCCGTGGGCTCGGCGGTCGCGGCCTTCGTCGCGGGCCGGATCGTGGAGCGGTTCGGACGGACGCTGGTGGTCGTCGGCCTGGTCACCGTGACGGTGGCCCTGGTGGCGGTCGACGTCGTCGTACCGCACCTGCACGGGGACGTCGGACTGAGGCTGGCCCCGCTGCTGCTCCTGGCCGGGTGTGGGGGCGGGCTGGTCATCTCGCCGAACATCACCCTGGCCCTCGACGAGGTGGACCCCGTCCGGGCCGGTGCCGGTGGTGGGCTGCTGCAGACCTTCCAGCGCGTCGGCTCGGCGATCGGGGTGGCCGTGGTCCTCGCCCAGTTCTTCGACCGGCTGGCCACCACTCGCGGGGACGCCGCCGAGGCGTTCTCGGCCGCGCTGCACACGACCATCGGGCTGATCGTGGTCGCGCTCGTCCTCGGCCTGGTGGACCTGGGGCGGCGTCGGATCGCGTCCACGCCCCGGGGATAGCCTTCGGGGCATGTCCGTCGCCCTGGTCACCGACTCGACCGCGTCCCTCAGCCTGGAGAGGGCCGTGGAGCACGGCATCACGGTCGTCTCGCTCCAGGTCGTCATCGGCGCCACGTCGTACGACGAGGACGGGAGCGTGGACTCGGTCACGCCCCAGATGCTGGCCGACGCGCTGAAGGCCTGGACGCCGGTGAGCACCTCGCGGCCCAACCCCGAGGCGATCCTGGAGACCTACGAGAAGCTGGTCGCCGACGGCGCCGAGTCGATCGTCTCGGTGCACATCTCGGCGGAGCTGAGCGGCACCTTCGAGTCCGCCCAGCTGGCCGCCCGGCGCTCGCCGGTGCCGGTGACCCTGGTCGACTCCCGGCAGGTCGGGATGGGCACCGGGTTCGCCGTGCTCGCCGCCGCCGAGGCCATCGCCGCCGGGGCGGACGCCGAGGCGGCCGGAGCCGCCGCGCGCACCCGGGCCGCGAGCACCACCTCGCTGTTCTACGTCGACACGCTGGAGTACCTCCGCCGCGGCGGACGCATGGGTGCCGCCGCCGCGCTGCTCGGCTCGGCGCTGGCCGTCAAGCCGATCCTCCGCGTCGAGGACGGGCGCATCGGGCCGTTCGAGAAGGTGCGTACCTCCACCAAGGCGCTGACCCGGCTCGAGGAGCTGGCGGTCGAGGCCGCCGGTGACGCCGACGTGGACGTGGCAGTGGCCCACCTCGCCAGTCCCGACCGCGGCGAGGAGCTCGCCGAGCGGCTCGCGAAGCGCCTCGCCACGGGGCTGGGGGACCGTGAGGTGTCCCTGGGTGAGATCGGCGCCGTGCTCGGCGCGCACGTCGGCCCGGGGATGGTCGCGGTCGCCGTGTCGCGACGCACCTGACCCTCCACAGGGGCTCGCCCGACTGGAGTTGTCCACAGATGGTCCGGACGGGCTTTCGTGGGGCGACGGGGCTTCCTAGCGTCGGGGCATGCACAGGCAGTCACAGGAGGAGGTCGCGGCGGCCGCCCGGCGGCGGCTGGAGCTGCTCGGCCGCGAGCTCGACCAGGCCGGGCTGCGACGGGTCGAGCCAGCCCTCGACGAGCCCGAGGAGCTCCCGGAGCTGCCCGGTGGCTCGGCCGTGGCACCGGCCGGGAAGCACCTGCGGCCACCGCGACCAGGGGTCGTCCAGCGACTCGGTGGGTGGCTGGGTGACCAGGTGCCCGACACCCTGCGGGGTCGGGTCGGGCTGGACCCCGGGCCGGTCCTGCTGGTCGTGGCCCTGGTCGCGCTGGCGGTGACCGCGACGGCCTTCGTGGTCCTGCGCACGGGCGGGGACTCCCAGGCCCTCCCGCCGAGGGCGGGGCTGGGCACCTCCTCGGGCACCTCCTCGGGGCCCCCGTCGCCCCTGCTGCCCTCGGCGACGGCGCCGGTGGCCCCGGCGAGCGGGACGGGCGGGACGAGCGTGACGGTCGACGTCGCCGGGAAGGTACGCCGCCCCGGGGTCACCACCCTCCCGGCTGGGGCGCGGGTCGTCGACGCCCTCCGGAAGGCCGGGGGTGCCCGTGGCCGGGTGGACCTCAGCGGCCTCAACCTGGCCCGGGTGCTGGTGGACGGCGAGCAGATCCTGGTCGGCCGGCCGGCCCCCGGCGGCCTGGCGGCGAGCGCGAGCACGGCCGCCCCCGACGCGACGGGCACGCTGGTCAACCTGAACACCGCGACCGCCGAGCAGCTCGACACGCTCCCCGGGGTCGGGCCGGTGACCGCGCAGAAGATCCTGGAGTGGCGCGGGGCGCACGGTGCCTTCTCCTCGGTCGACGAGCTGCTGGAGGTCGACGGCATCGGCGAGAAGACGCTCGCCGACCTGGCGCCGCACGTCACCCTGTGACCGGCTCGTGATCGCCCCGGGGCCATCCCGGATCGACCTGCGGGCACCGGTGTTGGGCATGGTCGCCTGGCTCGCTGCGGTGACGGCCCTGCTGGCTCCGCCCTGGGTCACCGCGCTGACACTGGGGCTGTGCGCCCTGCGGGTGCTGCACCGTTGGCGACGCGGGCAGGAGGTGCTCGGACGGACGGCGTGGCTGGTGGCGGCCCTCGGGGTGTCCGTCTCGGCCCTGCTGCGCGCCGGGGCGGTGCACGACAACGCCGTCCAGATGCTTGCCCACCAGCACGCCTCCGTGACGGGGACGGTCGTGGTCGGCTCCGACCCGGTGCTGCGCAGTGGCCGCTTCGAGGACTACGTCGTCTTCCGCGCCCGCACCGAGAGCCTCACCGGCCGCGGGGTGCGGCACCGCGTCCGCGTGCCGGTGCTGGTCCTGGGCGACGCGCGGTGGCAGCGGCTGTCCCCGGGGTCGCGGGTGCGGGTCGCGGGACGGATGGACGTGGCCAGCACCCGGGAGCTGGCGGGCGTGCTCAGCACCCGTGGTCCACCCGTGGTCCTCGACCGTCCCCGGCCGTGGCTGCGGGCCGCGGACCGACTGCGGGCCGCCATCCGGGAGGCGGTCGCGGACCAGCCCGAGGCACCCCGGGCGCTGGTGCCGGCGCTCGTCGACGGTGACGACGGGGGGATGCCCGAGGAGCTCAGCGACGACTTCCGCACGGCTGGGCTCACCCACCTGCTCGCGGTCTCGGGCACCAACCTCACCCTCGTCGTCGGCTGCCTGCTGCTGCTCGCGCGCTGGGCCGGGGTGCGGGCCCGCGGGCTGGCGGTGGTCGGGGCGCTGGGCGTGGTCGGCTTCGTGCTCCTCGCGCGGACCGAGCCGAGCGTGGTGCGGGCGGCGGCGATGGGCTCGGTCGGGCTGGTCGGGATGGGGCACCACGGGCGACGTCGCGGCACCCGCGCCCTCGGCGCCGCCGTGCTCCTGCTGCTCCTGTTCGACCCGTGGCTGGCCCTGTCCCCGGGCTTCGCGCTCTCCGCGCTGGCGACGGCCGGGATCCTGTGGCTGGCGCCGGGCTGGCGCGACCAGATGATGCGCTGGGTCCCGCGCTGGGTGGCCGAGGCGGTCGCGGTGCCGCTGGCCGCCCAGATCGCATGCACCCCGCTGGTGGCTGCCATCTCCGGACAGGTGAGCCTGGTCGCCGTCGTCGCCAACCTGCTGGCGGCACCCGCCGTCGGTCCCGCGACCGTGCTGGGCCTGGCGGGCGGGGTCGTGGGCCTGCTCTCGGAGCCCCTCGGCCGGCTGGTGGCGACGCCGGCGGTCTGGTGCGCGGAGTGGATCATCGCCGTGGCCGTGCGGTCCGCCGGCCTGCCGGTGGCGGCGGTCGGCTGGCCCGCGAGCCCCGTCGGCATCGCGGTCCTGGCGTCGCTGTGCACCGTCCTGTCGCTGTTCCTCGGCGCGCTGCTCGCACGACGGGGCACGACGGTGGGTCTCGGTGCCGTGATGGTGATCGGGCTCCTGGTGCCGCTGCCGAGCCCGGGCTGGCCGCCGGCGGGCTGGGTGATGGTCGCGTGCGACGTCGGCCAGGGTGACGGACTGGTGCTGAACGCCGGCCCGCACACGGGCGTGGTCGTCGACGCCGGCCCCGACCCGGCTGCGATGGACCGCTGCCTGGGCCGGTTGGGCATCGACCGGGTCCCGCTGGTGGTGCTGACCCACTTCCACGCCGATCACGTCGACGGGCTCGAGGGCGTGCTCGCCGGTCGTCAGGTCGGGGCGGTCGAGGTCACCTCGTGGGCGGACCCGCTGTCCGGCGTACGGCTCGTGGAGGGGGTGGCCGCCCGGGCGGGAGTCCCGGTGCAGCGGGCGTCGTACGGCGAGACCAGGAGGCTGGGCCCCCTGAGCTGGCAGGTGATCGCCCCGTCGGGCCCACCCTCACCCGACTCGGACTCGCCCCCGAACGACTCCAGCCTGGTGCTGCTGGTCGAGACCCGCGGCATCCGGCTGCTGCTGATGGGCGACGAGGAGGACGACTCCCAGGCGGGGCTGCTGCGCGAGACCGGGGGAGTGCGGGCCGACGTGTTGAAGGTGGCCCACCACGGCAGCGCCAAGCAGGACCCGGACCTGGTGCGCGGGCTCGGCGCCAGGTTGGCGGTGATCTCGGTCGGCGAGGACAACGACTACGGGCATCCGGCGCCGTCGCTGCTGGCGCTGCTGCGTGACGCGCGGATGCAGGTGGCGCGCACGGACCGCGACGGGGACGTGGCCGTCGTGGTCGAGCACGGGCTCCGCGTCGCGCTCCAAGGGTGACGGCGATACTGGGCCCCGTGATGCCCTACTCCTTCTCCCAGGTCGACGTCTTCGCCCCCGTGCCGCTCACCGGGAACCCGGTGGCGGTCGTGCACGACGCCACGGGTCTCAGCGACGACCAGATGGCGGCCTTCGCCCGGTGGACCAACCTCTCCGAGACGACGTTCCTGCTGCCCCCCACCGATCCGGCCGCGGACTACCGGCTGCGCATCTTCACCCCGCTGCGTGAGCTGCCGTTCGCTGGGCATCCCACGCTGGGCAGTGCCCACGCCTGGCTCGGCCTCGGCGGCCGACCGACCCGGGAGGGCCGCCTCGTCCAGGAGTGCGGCGTCGGGCTGGTCGAGCTCCGCGAGGTCGACGGGACGCTCGCCTTCCAGGCGCCGGAGCTGCTGCGGTCGGGCCCGGTCGACGAGGCCGACCTGGCGCAGGCGGTCGCCGCGCTGGGGATCGCCCCCGACCGGGTCGTCCGGGCCGGCTGGATCGACAACGGCCCGGGCTGGCTCGGCCTGCAGCTGGCCGGCGCGGCGGACGTCCTGGCCCTGGAGCCGGACTTCCAGGTGATGCGGGGGCTCGAGATCGGCGTCCTGGGAGCCCACGAGACGGGCTCTGCGGTCGGCGCCGACGTCGAGGTGCGCGCGTTCTGCCCGGCGTACGCCGTGCCCGAGGACCCGGTCACCGGCAGCCTCAACGCCGGGTTCGCGCTGTGGCTGACCCGGGAGGGCCACCTACCGCCGAGCTACACGGCCCGCCAGGGCACGGCGATGGGTCGCGACGGCCGGGTCGCGGTGCACACCGACGACGAGGGGAGGATCTGGGTCGGCGGCCGCTGCCACACCCTGATCGAGGGCTCGCTGACCCTCTGAGCGAGCGGTGTCGGTCTCGCGTGAGAGGCTGCCCGCATGGTCAAGGTGTTGCCTCAGGACGTGCTCGGCAAGGTCACCCTGGTGACCGGTCCGGAGGAGTTCCTGGGGGAGCGGGCTGTGGCCGACGTCCGTTCCGCCGTACGCCAGCACGACCCGGAGTCCGAGATCTCGGAGACCTCCGCCGCGTCGCTGACCATGGCCACCTTGGGGGAGATGGCGGCGCCCTCCCTGTTCTCCACCACCCGCTGTGTCGTCGTACGCCGCCTCGAGGACCTGCCCGAGGAGTCCGGTGCCGGGCTGCTCGACTACGCCGCCGCTCCCGCCGAGGACGTCGCACTGGTGCTGGCGCACAGCGGTGGCCAGAAGGGCAGCGGGCTGCTCGCCAAGCTGCGCAAGCTCCCGGCGGTCACCGAGGTGAAGTCGGCGCCGCTGACCGCCCGTGAGTTCCCCGGCTTCGTGGTCAACCAGCTGCGGGCGCGCCAGGTGCGGATCGACCCGGACGCCGCCGACTTCCTGATCCAGGCGGTCGGTCAGGACCTCCGGTCGCTCTCGGCCGCGGCCGGGCAGCTCGCGGACGACTTCGAGGGCCAGCCACTGACCGTGGAGATGGTGAAGAAGTACTTCGGGGGCCGGGCCGAGGCCAAGTCGTTCGCGGTGGCCGACCACACCATCTACGGGCAGACCGCGAAGGCGCTGGAGGAGCTGCGCTGGGCGCTGGACCGCGGCACCGCGCCGGTCCTGGTCACCAGCGCGATGGCCGGGGGCCTGCGCAGCCTGGCCCGGTTCATGGCGGCGCCACGGGGGATGCGCAACAACGACCTGATGCGCGAGGTGGGTGTGCCCGCGTGGAAGCTCGACACGCTGCGCCGGCAGTCCCACGGCTGGGACGACGCCGGCCTCGGCCGGGCGATCCGCTCGGTGGCGCGAGCCGACGCCGACATCAAGGGGCAGGCGAGCGACCCGGCGTACGCGCTGGAGAAGATGGTGCTCGACATCGTGCGGGCCAAGCCGGCGCGCTGACGAACCCTGGGGCAGCACAAAGGCGCCGGTCCCCGAGGGGGAGCGACGCCTGGTGCGACGGGCCGGTCAGCCCTGGCGGAGCCTCAGAGCGAGGAGACCGTCTTGTGGATGGCCGACTTGCGGTTCGCGGCCTGGTTCTTGTGGATGACGCCCTTGGAGGCGGCCTTGTCGAGACGCTTCGCGGCGTCGAGCGCGGCGACCTTGGCCTCATCGGCGTTGCCGGCGGCGGCAGCCTCGCGGAACTTGCGCACGGAGGTCTTCAGCGCGGACTTCACGGCCTTGTTGCGCTCGTGCGCCTTCAGGGTCTGCTTGTTGCGCTTGATCTGGGACTTGATGTTCGCCACTGCAGGCTCGCCTCGTTTGCTTGGAGATCAGATTCGGGGGCGTCCGGACGGGTCCAGACACGAAGGGAAACGATATCAGCGCCCGGCGGTAGCGCCCAAATCGGCTAGCGGGCCACTCGGGTGATCCGACCCGCGCCGATCACGCGGGAGCCGGCGTCCAGGCGCTCGGCCTCGCGGATCATCGCGGTGGCCACGTCGGCGGCACGGGTGGGCCCGAACCGCCCGAGCACGGGACGCAGGGTCCGCATCACCGCGAGACCGACCTGCTCGCCGGGACGGGACTCCGCCCGGTCGCCGTCGAGGATCGAGGGGCGGAAGGCCACCGTGGTGGTGATCCCGACCTGCGCGACGTCCCGCTCGGTCTCGCCCTTGACCAGGTTGTAGAAGATCCGCGACCCGGCGTCGGCGCCCATCGAGGACACGTGCAGGAAGGACGAGGCACCCGCCTCGGCGGCGGTGCGGGCCAGCGCCACCACGGCGTCGTGGTCCACGGCGCGGAACGCGGCCTGGCTGCCGGCCTTCTTGATGGTGGTCCCCAGGGCGCAGAACACGTCGTCGACGACGGGGAGCTCGCCGATCGCCCCCAGCTCCATGACGCGCTGCTCGAGCTTCTCGTGCCGTACGTCGACCTCGCGCCTCCCGACGCTGACCACCTGCTCCCAGCGCGGCTCCTCCAGCAGCTGGCGGAGCAGGTGGCCGCCGACCAGGCCGGAGCCACCGGCCACGAGTGCGACGCGTCCCTGTTCCTCCACGCGGCCAGCCTAGATGTCGCGTCGTCCGGGTCGGAGTGGGTACTCGGTTCCCATGGCCACCGTCGCAGAGCTGCTGATCGAGTCCCTCGCCGACTACGGCGTCACCAGCGTGTGGGGCGTCGTCGGCGATGCCCTCAACCCCGTCACCGACGCGATCCGCCGCGAGGACCGGATCGAGTGGATCGGCGTACGGCACGAGGAGGCGGGCGCCTTCGCCGCCAGCGCCCAGGCGCAGCTCACCGGGCGGCTCGCCGTCTGCATGGGCACCGTCGGACCGGGCGCGATCCACCTGCTCAACGGGCTCTACGACGCCAAGAAGTCCCATGTCCCGGTGCTGGCGATCTGCGGGCAGGTCCCGCGCGAGGAGATGGGCAGCGAGTTCTTCCAAGAGGTCGACAACGATGCCCTGTTCGCCGACGTCGCCGTGTTCAACAAGACGCTCACCACCATCGACCAGCTGCCGCAGCTGATCGAGCAGGCCGGCAACGCGGCGATCCAGGACTCCGGGGTCGCCGTGCTCACCCTGCCCGGTGACGTGGGCGGCCTCGACCTCCCGAAGGGCACGGTCCCGCCGAAGTTCATCGACACCCGGCCCCGCAGCATGCCGGCGCCCGACGTGGTGCAGCAGGCCGCGTCGCTGCTCAACCAGGCCGACCGGGTGACGCTACTGGTCGGCCGGGGAGCCCGCGAGGCGCGTAGCGAGGTGCTCGAGCTCGCGGAGCGGCTGGCCGCCCCCATGGTGCTCACGCTCAAGGCCAAGGAGGGCCTGGAGCAGGACAACCCCTACGAGGTCGGCCAGTCCGGCCTGCTCGGCAACCACGCGACAGCCAAGGCCTTCGAGGGCTGCGACGTGCTGTTCCTCGTCGGCACGGACTTCCCCTACCGGGACTTCCTGCCGACCGGTAGGACGGTGATCCAGCTGGACGCGCGCGGGTCGCACATCGGCCGTCGTACGCCGGTGGACCTGGCGCTCGTCGGCGACGCCGAGCTCGGTCTGCAGGCACTGGTGCCCCTCCTGCAGCAGAAGAGCGACCAGGGCCACCTCGAGTCGGCGCGGGACAGCTATCAGAAGTGGCGCACCCGGCAGGCCGAGTTCGCCGACCCGGCGTACGACCGCAAGCCGAAGGGGCTGCTGCGCCGCAAGGTCGACAACCCCGACTCGCTGATCCGGCCCGAGCTGCTGGCGGCGACCCTGGACCGCCATGCCGCCCAGGACGCGATCTTCACCACCGACACCGGCATGGCCACGGTGTGGCTCTCCCGGTTCGTGCAGATGACCGGTCGACGCCGCCTGGTCGGCTCGTTCAACCTCGGGTCGATGGCCAATGCGATGCCGCAGGCGCTCGGGGCCAGCGCGCTCGACCGGCAGCGACAGGTCGTGGCGTTCTGCGGGGACGGCGGCCTCTCGATGCTGATGGGCGACCTGATCACCGCCGTGACCTACGACCTCCCGGTGAAGCTGGTCGTCTTCGACAACGGGCGGCTCGGGATGGTGAAGCTGGAGATGGAGCAGGTCGGCCTGCCGGAGTACGGCACCGTGCTCCGCAACCCCGACTTCGCCAAGGTCGCCGAGGCCATCGGCATGCGCGGCATCCGGGTGGAGCGGCCGGCCGACGTCGACAGCGCGGTCCAGGAGGCCCTCGCCCACGCCGGCCCCGTCCTCCTCGACGTGGTCACCAACCCCGACGAGGTCGCTCTGCCGCCGTCCCCGACGCTCGAGCAGGGCTGGGGCTTCGCGATCGCGAAGATGAAGGAGTCCGTCGAGAGCGCCGAGTGAGCCGGAAACCCGGTCGCCGGCGCCCCTAGGCTGGCCCCGTGACCGAACCGCGCCTTGACCGGGAACGCGACCTCGACCGGTTCCTGACGTTCGTCGACGCCGTGGTCGCGATCGCCATCACCCTGCTGATCCTGCCGCTGGCCGACGTGGCGGGGGAGGCCACCAACGGGCACGTCGGCGACCTGCTGCGGGACAACGAGAGCCAGCTGCTCGGTTTCGGGCTCAGCTTCGTGGTGATCGCCCAGCTCTGGTTCACCCAGCACCGCCTGGTGAGCCGGGTCGTGGTCCAGGACCCCGTGATGGCCCGGCTGATGGTCGCCTGGACCTTCACCATCGTGCTGCTCCCGTTCCCGACGGCGCTGGTGGCGCAGGCCGGGACGGATCCGGTGACCAAGGTGTTCTACATCGGCACGATGGCCGTCAGCTCGGCCCTGCTGGGCGGCATGGCGTGGGTCATCGGGCACAACCGCGCGATCCGGGACACCGACGACCGCCCGGACGCGACGCCGTCGGTGGCGACGGTGCTGGGGTTCGCCCTGGCGCTCGCGATCTCGCTCGCCTTCCCAGGGACCAGCTACTACCCGCTGCTGCTGCTCCTGCTCACAGGACCGGCGACCAGGCTCCTGCGCCGGGCCCGCGGAGGCGTCCGGCCACGCACCCATATGGGAGAATGAGGACGTCCCCCGCTCGCCAATCGAGAGTCCTCCGTGCCCCCGAACGCCGCTGCTCCCCTCCCGGGTCAGACCGACCCGTCGGTCATCCGGAACTTCTGCATCATCGCCCACATCGACCACGGCAAGTCGACCCTCGCCGACCGGATGCTGCAGCTCACCGGCGTCGTCGACGCCCGCGCGGCGCGGGCGCAGTACCTCGACCGGATGGACATCGAGCGCGAGCGCGGCATCACCATCAAGAGCCAGGCGGTGCGGATGCCCTGGACGGTGCCCGCGGACAACGACGCCTTGGCCGAGCCGGGCACCTACGTCCTGAACATGATCGACACCCCGGGGCACGTCGACTTCACCTACGAGGTGTCCCGGTCGCTGGAGGCGTGCGAGGCCGCTGTGCTCCTCGTCGACGCGGCGCAGGGGATCGAGGCGCAGACGCTGGCCAACCTCTACCTCGCCCTCGGGGCCGACCTGCACGTCATCCCGGTGCTGAACAAGATCGACCTGCCCAACGCCCAGCCCGAGAAGTACGCCGCCGAGCTGGCCGGCATCATCGGCTGCTCGCCCTCCGACGTGCTGCACGTCTCCGCCAAGACCGGGATGGGTGTCGAGCACCTGCTCAACGAGATCGTCGCCCAGACGCCGGCCCCGGTCGGCGACCCGGACGCCCCGCCCCGGGCGCTCATCTTCGACTCCGTCTACGACATCTACCGCGGCGTGGTCACCTACGTCCGGGTCGTCGACGGGAAGCTCACCCACCGCGACCGGATCAAGATGATGTCCAACGGCGTCGTCCACGAGATGCTCGAGGTCGGCGTGATCAGCCCCGAGCCGGTCAAGGCCGGGGACCTCGGGGTGGGCGAGGTCGGCTACCTGATCACCGGTGTGAAGGACGTCCGCCAGTCGCGGGTCGGTGACACGGTCACCAGCCAGCACCACGGGGCGACGACCCCGCTCGGTGGCTACAAGCACCCCAACCCGATGGTCTACTCGGGGCTCTACCCGATCGACGGCGACGACTACCCGACCCTGCGCGACGCCCTCGAGCGGCTGCAGCTCAACGACGCGGCGCTCGCCTACGAGCCCGAGACGTCCGGGGCCCTGGGCTTCGGCTTCCGGTGCGGCTTCCTCGGGCTGCTGCACATGGAGATCGTCCGCGAGCGGCTGGAGCGCGAGTTCAACCTCGACCTGATCTCCACCGCCCCCAACGTGGTCTACAGCGTGCTGATGGAGGACGGGACCGAGCAGGCGGTCACCAACCCCAGCGAGTACCCCAACGCCGGCAAGATCGCCGAGGTCCGCGAACCCGTGGTCAAGGCGACGATCCTGAGCCCCAGCGACTACATCGGCGTCATCATGGAGCTCTGCCAGGCCAAGCGCGGCCAGCTCGAGGGGATGGACTACATCTCCGAGGACCGCGTCGAGATGCGCTACACGCTGCCGATGGGCGAGATCGTCTTCGACTTCTTCGACCAGCTGAAGTCCAAGACCAAGGGCTACGCCTCGCTCGACTACGAACCCACCGGTGAGCAGGCCGCCGACTTGGTGAAGGTCGACATCCTGCTGCAGGGCGAGACCGTCGACGCGTTCAGCGCGATCGTGCACCGCGACGCGGCGTACGGCTATGGCGTGATGCTCGCCGGCAAGCTCCGCGAGCTGATCCCGCGCCAGCAGTTCGAGGTGCCCATCCAGGCCGCCATCGGCGCCCGGGTGATCGCCCGCGAGACGATCCGCGCGATCCGCAAGGACGTGCTCGCCAAGTGCTACGGCGGTGACATCACCCGCAAGCGCAAGCTGCTGGAGAAGCAGAAGGAGGGCAAGAAGCGGATGAAGATGGTCGGCCGCGTCGAGGTCCCCCAGGAGGCGTTCATCGCCGCGCTCTCGACCGGTCAGGAGACCGCCGGCAAGTAGGGGAGGGACGTGGCTGCGGGCGGCCGCGGGCCCGTCCTCGGACGCGTGCTGCCGCGCGGGTGGCGGCCGTCGTCCTGCTGGTCGGTGGCGCGTACGCCTGTCGTGCGTGGCGCACCGCGCACGGGCGTGGCGACGGCGCTGCGCCTCGGACTGCTGACGCGGCCGCCGCGGCCGAGGCCGTCGCTCACACGTGCTTCCGCACCTGCGCGCCGTTCCCGTCCCGACCTGGTAGGCACGCGGCATGACCGACGCGTACGCCGACCTCGACGCCTTCCAGGCGCTGCCCCGCACCGCCGGACTGGCCCTGAGCCACGACGGGACGCGCCTGGTCACCACCAGCGCGTCGCTCGACCCGAAGTCGGTGAAGTGGGTGCCGGCGCTCTGGGAGGTCGACCCCACCGGGGCGGCGCCGGCTCGCCGGCTGACCCGAAGCGCGAAGGGCGAGTCCGGCCCGGTGTTCGCTGCCGACGGCACGCTGCTGTTCACCTCGGCCCGTCCCGACCCCGAGGCTCCCGACGACGACGAGGACGGCCCCGCCGGGCTGTGGGCGCTGCCGCCGACGGGGGAGGCGCGGCTGGTGGGCTCGCGCCCCGGCGGCGTGGGAGGCGTCCGCGTCGAGGGCCGGACCGTGCTGGTGCTGTCCGACACCCTGCCCGGCTCGACCGGCGGCGAGGACGACGACGAGCGGCGCACGGCGCGCAAGGACGCCAAGGTCTCGGCCGTCCTGCACTCCGGTTACCCGGTCCGGTACTGGGACCACGACCTGGGTGTGGGTCAGAACCGCCTGCTGGCAGGGGATTTGGAAGAGACGGTCACCTGGCGCGAGCTGACCCCGACACCGGGTCGCGGGCTGCACGAGGCGTCGACCGCCCTGTCGCCGGACGGGCGGACCGCCGTCACGACCTGGACCGTGACCGAGCGAGGTGGCGCCAGCCGCACCACGCTGGTCGCCGTCGACACCACGACCGGGGAGCGGCGCACGCTGCTCGACGACGCGGCGGCGGACGTCGGCGACCCGCGGGTCTCGCCGGACGGCCGGTACGTCACCGCGCTGCGCGAGAGCATCAGCACGCCGACCGAGCCGGTCGACCAGCGGCTGGTCGTGCTGGCCCTCGACGGCTCGGACGAGCCGCGCGACGTCGCGCCGGGCTGGGACCGCTGGGTCGCCGAGCACCGCTGGGCGCCCGACGGCACCGCGCTGCTGGTCACCGCCGACGAGCAGGGTCGCCGCCCGGTCTTCCGGGTCGAGCTCGCGTCCGGTGCAGTGACTCGGCTGACCGGCGACGCCGGCCACTACACCGACCTGCAGGTCTCGCCCGACGGCGCGTCGGTCTACGCGCTGCGCGACGCGGTCGACGCCCCGCCCGCACCCGTCCGGCTCGACGCCCGCGCGGCTGACCGGTCGCCGGTGCTGCTGCAGGGGCCGCCCACCGGCCCGTCGCCGACGGGCTCGCTCACCGAGGTCCTGACGGCGGCTGCGGACGGCACGGCCCTGCGGTCGTGGCTGGTGCTGCCGGACGGCGACGGACCGCACCCGCTGCTGCTGTGGGTGCACGGCGGCCCGCTCGGCTCGTGGAACGGCTGGTCGTGGCGCTGGTGTCCGTGGCTGGTGGCGGCCCAGGGCTACGCGGTGCTGCTGCCCGACCCGGCGCTGTCGACCGGCTACGGCCGCGAGATGGTGCGCCGCGGCTGGGGCAGCTGGGGCGGCGCGCCGTACACCGACCTGATGGCGATCACCGATGCGGCGCTCGAGCACCCCGCGGTGGACGCGTCCCGCACCGCTGCGATGGGCGGCAGCTTCGGCGGCTACATGGCCAACTGGATTGCCGGTCACACCGACCGCTTCC
>JAOPYC010000034.1 GCA_025964795.1 Marmoricola sp. | reverse complement strand
GCGGCGGGGTCGTCGGCGGCGACGCCGACCACGGCGCCGATCGCGACCGCGGGAAAGGCCTTCGCGAGTTCGATGATGGGTCGCGGGCAGGGCAGGCCGCGGCAGTCCAGCTCGAGAGCGGGCTCGTCGACGGGGTCAGTCACGGGGCACCCCGAACCCGGCGCGCAGCCGCTCGACGAGCCCCGGCAGCAGCGCGGCCAGCCGGGCCACCTCGCCCGGGTCGGTGCCACGACCGAGGGACACGCGCACGTTGCCGTGGCTGAGCGCGCCCATGGCGGCCAGCACGTGGCTCGGCTCCAGGGTGCTCGCGGTGCACGCCGAGCCGCTCGCCACGCCGAAGCCGAGCCGGTCGAGCTCGGTCACCAGCGCCTCGCCGTCCACGTAGAGGCAGGAGAACGCCACGACGTGCGGCAACCGGTCGCCCGGGGCGAGGTAGACCTCGGTGTCCGGGATCGACCGGGCGGCGGCGGCGAGCTGCGCGGTCAGGGTGGTGTGGGAGGCGGCCAGCTGGCGCTGCTCCTCCAAGGTGGCGCGCAGCGCTGCTGCGGCCGCCAGCGCGGCGGGCACGTTCTCGAAGCCGACGGACCGCCCGTCGACGCGGTCGTCCCCGGGGAACGGGTTGCGCCACCGCACCCCGCGGCGGATCAGCAGCAGCCCGACACCCGCGGGGCCACCCCACTTGTGCGCGGAGGCGGCGGCCGCGGCCCAGCCGTGGGGGAGCGGCACCCGGCCGGTCGAGGCACACGCGTCGACGAACAGCGGTGCCTCCGTCGTCGCGGCGACCTCGGCGACCGGCTGCACCACGCCGACCTCGGGGTTGGCCGACTGCAGCGCGACGACGCCGGGGGCGCCGTGCTCGGCGACGGCGGCGGTGACGGACCCCGGCGAGACCCGGCCGTGCCGGTCGACCGGGAGGGTCTCCAGGCGGCCACCGTGGGCCGCGTGCCAGGCCCCGGCCTGCAGCACGGCGGAGTGCTCGACGCTCGAGGCGAGCAGCAGGTCGCTGTCCCGCCGGCGGCCGCCGAGGAGGCCCAGCACGCCGAGGTGCACCGCGTGCGTCCCGCTGGGGGTGAACGTCACCTCGTCGGGTCGTACGGCGAGGCACTCGGCCACCACGGCGCGCGCGTTGTCGAGCATCAGGCGGGCCTGCCGGGCGGCGTGGTGGAGGCGCCGCGGGTCGGCGTACCCGTGCGTCAGGGCCTGCTCCAGAACCTCGCGCGCAGCGGGGTGAAGCGGCTCGCCCGAGGCGTGGTCGAGGTACGCGCGGGGGGCTTCGCTCACACGCCGAAACCTACCCGCGCCCTGCCCGGCGTACGGCCTCCACGCAGTAGTAGGGTTCCTTTGTCCGTAGTGGTCAGAAGTCCGTATCTGCTTACGAAAGGCTTGTTCGTGAGTCTGGAGCACCCTCTGCGCCTCCGTCGCGCGGCGCTCGTGGGCCTGATGGCCTCGGCGACGCTGTTCCTCAGCGGTTGCTCGTCCGAGACCGAAGGCCAGATCAGGCGTCTGGCCGAGCCGGTCGCGTCCACCAAGGAAGCGCCGTTCGTGCACGACCTGTGGATGTGGTCGTGGCTCGCCGCCATGGTCACCGGCGTCCTGGTGTGGGGGCTGATCGCGTTCGTCTCGATCCGCTACCGCCGCCGCAGCGAGACCGAGATCCCGATCCAGACGCGCTACAACCTGCCGATCGAGATCTTCTACACGATCGCACCGATCATGATGGTGATCGTCTTCTTCTACTTCACCCTGGACACCCAGAAGAAGGTCCTGCACGTCGACAAGAACCCGGACGAGACCGTCACGGTCGTCGGCCAGCAGTGGTCGTGGACCTTCAACTACAACCTTGGCTACGACGCCGGCTCGCAGTCCTACAAGGCCGTCGACAACAAGCAGGTCGTCCACGAGGGCGGCACCACGGCCGACCGTCCGACGCTGTGGCTGGTCAAGGACAAGAGCGTCACCTTCGACCTCGCCTCCCCGGACGTCATCCACTCGTTCTGGGTGCCGGCGTTCCTGTTCAAGATGGACGTGATCCCCGGAAGGCACAACCAGTTCAGCGTCACCCCGACGCGCACGGGCACCTTCGAGGGGCGGTGCGCCGAGCTCTGCGGCGTCTACCACTCGCGGATGCTGTTCAACGTCAAGGTGGTTGACCAGGCCGCCTACGACGCGCACCTGCAAGCGCTCGCCGAGCAGGGCAGCACGGGCCCGGCCCTGGGCTCCTCGGAGGTCAACAAGACCCCCGGTCTGACATCGGAAGACACCACTGGAGGAGAAGGAACATCGTGACCGCCGTCTCCGACGCGCCCGCCGGCGCGCACATCGACGTCCCGAGCCGCACGCTGGGGCAGCACGTGGTGCGCATCCTGACCACCACGGACCACAAGCTGATCGGCAAGCTCTACCTGTCGACCGCCTTCGTCTGGTTCCTGATCGGCGGCGTCCTCGCGCTCCTGATCAGGTCCGAGCTGGCCTTCCCGGGACAGCAGGTCGTCAACGAAGAGCTCTACAACCAGCTGTTCACGATGCACGGCACGATCATGCTGCTGCTGTTCGCGACTCCTCTGTTCTTCGGCTTCGCCAACGTGCTGATGCCGCTGCAGATCGGGGCCCCGGACGTCGCGTTCCCGCGGCTGAACATGCTGAGCTACTGGTTCTACCTCTTCGGCGGGATCATCGCCGTCTCCGGCTTCCTCAGCCCCGAGGGGGCGGCCGACTTCGGCTGGACCGGCTACACGCCGCTGTCGAACGCCATCCGCTCGCCCGGCATCGGCGGTGACCTCTGGGTCATGGGCCTGTGGCTGGCCGGCCTCGGCACGATCCTGGGCGCCGTGAACTTCGTGACCACGATCATCTGCATGCGCGCCCCCGGCATGACGATGTTCCGGATGCCGATCTTCACCTGGAACGCCCTGGTCACCAGCCTGCTCGTGCTGATCGCGTTCCCGATCTTCGCGGCCGCCCTGCTGGCGCTGGAGGCCGACCGGAAGTTCGGGGCCCACGTCTTCGACCCCAGCCACGGCGGGCCGATCCTGTGGCAGCACCTGTTCTGGTTCTTCGGCCACCCCGAGGTCTACATCATCGCCCTTCCCTTCTTCGGCATCATTACCGAGACCCTCCCGGTCTTCAGCCGCAAGCCGATCTTCGGGTACGTCGGCCTGGTCGGCGCCACCCTCGGCATCGCGATCCTCTCCGTGGCGGTCTGGGCCCACCACATGTTCGTCACCGGCGCGGTCGACCTGGCCTTCTTCTCCGGCATGACGTTCCTGATCGCCGTACCGACCGGTGTGAAGTTCTTCAACTGGATCGGGACCATGTGGGGTGGGTCGATCTCCTTCGACACACCCATGCTCTGGTCCGTCGGCTTCCTGGTCACGTTCCTGTTCGGCGGGTTGACCGGAATCATCCTGGCCTCACCGCCCCTGGACTTCCACGTCTCCGACTCCTACTTCGTGGTCGCGCACTTCCACTACGTCGTGTTCGGCACGGTGGTGTTCGCGATGTTCGCCGGCTTCTACTTCTGGTGGCCCAAGATGACCGGGAAGATGCTCGACGAGCGCCTGGGCAAGATCCACTTCTGGCTTCTGTTCGTCGGCTTCCACACCACGTTCCTGGTCCAGCACTGGCTGGGTGTCGAGGGGATGCCGCGTCGCTACGCCGACTACTCGGCCTCCGACGGCTTCACCACCCTCAACCAGGTCTCGACCGTCGGTGCGTTCCTGCTGGCCTTCTCGACCTTCCCCTTCCTGCTGAACGTCTACAAGACGAGCCGCGCGCCCAAGGTGACTGTCGACGACCCGTGGGGCTGGGGGCGCTCGCTCGAGTGGGCCACCAGCTGCCCACCGCCACGGCACAACTTCGTCACGCTCCCGCGGATCCGCTCGGAGTCGCCGGCCTTCGACCTGCACCACCCGGAGATCGCCGCCCTGGAGTACTCCGACAACGAGGGCCTGGGCGACGACGACAAGGCCTCCGACGCCCCGGACATGGAAGGCCGCAAGGGCCACCTCGGCGGGGGTGACGCGCGATGAAGGCCGAGGCCTGGGTCTTCGGCATCTGCGCGATCTTCTTCGTGCTGGTGGCGCCCGCCTACTGGTTCATCACCGGTGACTGGACCGGCACCACCGCCCTGGTGATGACCCTGCTCCTGGTCACCCTGATCGCGTTCTACCTCGGCTTCCACGCCAACCGGATGGACGCCCGTCCGGAGGACCTCAAGGACGCCGAGATCTCCGACGGTGCCGGCGAGCTGGGCTTCTTCCCGCCCTACAGCTGGTGGCCGCTGTGGTGCGCGCTGTGCCTCGCCTCGATGACGCTGGGCGTGGCGGTGGGCTGGTGGCTGTTCATCATCGGCGCCGTCCTCGGCGCCGTGGCCCTCGCCGGGCTGATCTTCGAGTTCTACCGGGGCGAGCACGCGCACTGAGCCCCGAAGTACGCGTCTCACTGCGTGAGCATCGACACGCTCACGATAGGCGTGTCGTGTGGGAGCCGTTGTTAACCTGAGGAGGCCAACGCCTTTTCCAGTTCGTGACGTGGAGCTCCCTGATGTCGAGTAGGTCCTTTCGTACCCGTGTGTCGCTGTTCGGCGTCGCCCTGACGCTCGTCTCGGTGACCGCCTGCTCGGTGAGCACCAACTCCGACAAGGGCTCGGCCTCCGAGCCGCAGAGCGCGCCGTCGCCGGTCAGCAAGAGCTCGGACGCGAAGATCACCAGCAGCATCCGTCCCGGCGCCCAGGCCGTCGGCCTGGAACGCCGGATCAAGCTGAACGTCGCGTCCGGCACCTTCGAGACCGTCCAGGTGACCGGCCCCAACGGCGGGGTGGTCCAGGGCCGGCTCTCCGCGGACAAGACCCGCTGGGTCTCCCAGACGCGGCTCCAGGCGAAGTCGCGCTACCAGGTCACCAGCACCGCGGTGGACGCCAGCGGGCTAAAGAACAGTTTCGAGGCGGCTTTCCGCACCCGTGCCCTGAGCCTGGACGAGCAGACCTATCCGAGCTTCGTGCCGGTCGAGGGCCAGACCGTGGGCGTCGGGATGCCGGTCATCGTCCGCTTCGACGTGCCCGTCACCGACAAGGCCTCGATCGAGAAGCACCTCAAGGTGGTCAGCTCGCCCGCGCAGACCGGCGCCTTCCACTGGATCAGTGACCAGGAGGTGCACTGGCGGCCGCAGAGCTTCTGGCGCCCAGGCACCAACGTCACCGTCAACGCCGACATCGCCGGCGTCCCGGCCGGCAATGGCATCTACGGCCAGACCAACCGGTCGCTGAAGTTCCACGTGGGCGATTCGATGGTCAGCAAGGTCGACATGGACACCCACGAGATGCGGGTGGTCAAGAACGGCAAGCTGATCCGGACCATCCCGATCACCACCGGCAAGGAGCCCGAGCACACGACCCGCTCCGGCACCAAGGTGATCATCGAGAAGTTCCGCCACAAGCGGATGAACTCCGAGACGGTCGGGATCGACCCCAACAGTGCGGACGGCTACGACCTCGACGACGTGGAGTACGCCATGCGGGTCACCTACTCCGGCGAGTTCGTGCACGCTGCTCCGTGGTCGGTCGGGTCCCAAGGCAACTCCAACGTCAGCCACGGGTGCACTGGCATGAGCACCGCCAACGCCGAGTGGCTCTACAACAACACCAACGTCGGAGACGTCGTGCAGTACGTCGGCACCTCGAAGCAGATGACGCTGACCAACGGCTTCGGCGACTGGAACGAGAGCTTCGGCGCCTACCGCTCCGGCTCCGCGCTCAGCTGAGTCGCCCCTCCTCGAGGGCGTGCAGCTGCCGCACGGTCGGTGAGGTCTCCACCGCGCCGGAGTCGGGGTAGGTCCCGAAGAGCCGGTCGGCGGTGCCCGCCGAGGTGACCGTGAACCAGTAGTGCTCGTTCTTGTAGTGGTGCAGCCGGTGGTTGCGCCAGACCGAGCGGAAGACGCGGGTGCGCGGCCGGTAGTCGCTGTGCACCAGGAAGTGCACCCACTCGTAGTTGAACATCAAGGTGCCGACCGCCACCAGGAACGTCGCGCCGGCGGCCTGCCCGGGGAACGCGAGCAGCGCCACCACGACGTACGACGGCAGCAGCCACAGCTCGACCTGCCAGGGGATGAACACCAGCGGCAGCACGCGCGGATCGGCGTGGTGCGCACGGTGCTTGCGGGAGAGCAGGGAGTCGACGGGGACACCCCCGACCCGGCGCGGGCGCCAGTGCAGGATCACCACGTGGATCACCCACTCGATGACGGGGAACAGCGCCACGAGGGCGAACGGCACGATCAGCTCGCGCCAGCCGAACGTGTGGAGGGTCGCGCGGTAGGCCACGACCGCCACCAGGAAGCCACCGATCAGCCACGGGGACGGGTGCCGCCAGAACTGGCCCCAGGCCTGCCGGAGCGACTGGGTCGTGCGCCGGGCGCCGGTGAGCCGGGCCGCGGGCTCCCGACCGGCGTCTTCCTGCGCCGCGATCCGGGTCTCGTCGGCGGCGAGGCGAGCGCGCGCCCGGGCTTCGATGTCGGGGCTGGGCTTGGACACGGGGATCTCCTGGAGGACGTCGGTGCGAGGTTGAGGGTGCGGTCGAGGCTGAGGGTTCAGGTGTCCAGGTCGGCCATCAGCCGGCCGAGGGCCTCGGTC
Source organism: Marmoricola sp. (assembly GCA_025964795.1). GTDB lineage: Bacteria > Actinomycetota > Actinomycetes > Propionibacteriales > Nocardioidaceae > Marmoricola. The sequence goes on along the minus strand of JAOPYC010000034.1, from coordinate 56,435 downwards.
GCCGGCCGGAGGAGCTCGTCGGCCGCCTCCCGCGCGGTCGTCGGGTTCCCGGCCGCCACCGCCTCCGCCAGCGCGCGGTAGGCCTCATGGTTGTCGACCTCGGCCTCCAGCAGTGGGCCGAGGGCGGCGATGGCGGGCTCGTACGCCGATCGCAGGCTGTTGAACAGCAGCCGGTAGACGATGGAGTCGGCCGCCTCGACGACCGTGTGCCAGAAGGCCAGGGCGGCGTGCTGGCGGGTCTCGGAGTCGGAGGCCCGGCCCAGGTCCTCCACCGCGGCTCGCAGCGCCTCCCCGGCCGCCGAGCCCCCCGACGAGGCGGCCTGCGCCGCGACCGCCGGGGCGATGGACTGGCGCGCCTGGAGGATGCTGCGTCCGACGGCGATGTCCAGCTTCCCGTCGCGCACCAGCAGCCGGGGGAGCAGGTCCAGGCCGGCGGAGGTGCGGAAGTCGCGCACCGTCGTGCTGCCACCGTGACGCACCTCGACGACGCCCGCCTGGGACAGTCGTTGCAGGGCCTCCCGCACGGCCGGGCGGGACACGCCGAGCACCTCGGCCAGGCGCCGCTCGCTGGGCAGCGGGTCCCCGGCCGCCAGCTCCCCGTCGACCACCTCACCGAGGAGCTGGTCGAACACGTGCTCGGGGACCAGGCGTCGGGTGACGGGCTTCAGGGACATGGTCGCAGCGTCTCCGGCGAGCGGGAAGGTGGTCAAGTGGTCTGACCACTATCCGGAACCGCAAAACGGGCCCGGGAGTCATCCCGGGCCCGTTGTCGCTGGAGCTGCGGTCAGTGCTTGGTGGTGAGTTCCTCGCCGCTCACGTCGTGACGACCGTCGAACTGGTGGCCGTCCGCCGAGTTCTCGAGCGCGCGCTCGTGGTCGTGCTCGATCTCGGCGTGGTGGTGCGCCGCCTCGAGCTGGGCCCTGGTCGGCTTCTGGATGTTGCTGCCGTACCAGTACTTGGCCAGGGCGGCCCGCACCTTGTCCTTGCGCGCGGTGGGGGAGGCGACGCCGTTGGCGTCGGCCTCGGACTCCGGCACGAAGATCTGGTCACGGTCCCGCGCCGTCAAGGTGTAGGCGCGAGCCACCGGCAGCGGCAGGTGCCTCTCGCTGTAGCCACCTTGGGCGTCACGCATGATCACGCCGCTCTCGTAGCCGTGCAGCAGCGTCTCGTTGTCGTGACGCTGCAACGAGATGCACCATCGGCGGGTGATCAGGAACGCGATCACCGGCCCGATGAACACGGCCCCTCGCATGAAGTAGGTGATCTGGTTGATGCTCAGCCGCAGGTGCGTGGCGATGATGTCGTTGCCCCCGGCTGCCCAGAGGAGGCCGTAGAACGTCATCAGAGCGACCATCACGGCCGTCCGGGTGGGGGCGTTGCGCGGGCGCTCGAGCAGGTGGTGCTCGCGCTTGTCCCCGGTGATCCAGGCCTCGACGAAGGGCAGCGAGATCAGGATCATCAGCATCAGCGGCGGCAGGATCAAGATGGGCACCATCACGTTCCACGAAACCGTGATGCCCCACAGGTGGGTCTCCCAGTTGGGCATGATCCGCAGGGCGCCGTCGGGCCAGCCCATGTACCAGTCGGGTTGGGAACCTGCCGTGACCTCGGCCGGGTTGTAGGGGCCGAAGCGCCAGACCGGGTTGATGCTCAAGAACCCGCCCATCAGCGTGAGCACGCCGAAGACCACGAAGAAGAACCCGCCGGCCTTGGCCATGTAGACGGGCAGCATCGGGAAGCCGACGACGTTGTGCTCGGTGCGTCCGGGCCCGGGCCACTGGGTGTGCTTGTGGTAGACGAGCAGGAGCATGTGGGCCGCGATCAGGGCGAGCAGGAGACCGGGAATCAGCAGCACGTGGGCGGTGTAGAGCCGCGGGATGATCGACGAGCCGGGGAACTCACCGCCGAACAGGAAGAACGACATGTAGCTGCCGACGACCGGTGAGGCCTTCATGAACCCGTCCGCCGCGCGCAGGCCGGTGCCGGAGAGCAGGTCGTCGGGCAGTGAGTAGCCGGTGAAGCCCTCGAGGGTGCCCAGCAGGAGCAGCACGCAGCCGATCACCCAGTTGAGCTCGCGCGGCTTGCGGAAGGCTCCCGTGAAGTAGACGCGGAGCAGGTGGATCATCATCGAGCCGACGAACACCATCGCGGCCCAGTGGTGGATCTGCCGCATCAGCAGGCCGGCTCGGACGTCGAAGGAGATGTCCAGGCTGGACTTGTAGGCCTCCGACATCGGAATGCCACGGAGCTGGTCGTAGGAGCCGTCGTAGACGACCTCGACCATGCTGGGACGGAACCACAGCGTCAGGAACACCCCGGTCAGCAGGAGCACCACGAAGCTCCACAGGGCGATCTCGCCCAGCATGAACGACCAGTGGTCCGGGAAGACCTTGCGGAGGTTCTTCTTGGCCATCCCGGCCATCCCCAGGCGGTCGTCGGCCCAGGTCGCGGCCGCACCCGCCTTGGACGGCTTGCCCGCCTTGGCGGGCTGCTTGCCGTTGGACTTGGCAATGGTGTCGGTCATGGTCGGATCACCCTCGTTCCCAGAAGCTCGGCCCGACTGGCTCGGTGAAGTCACTCGTGGCGATCAAGTACCCCTCATCGTCCACCGCCAGCGGGAGTTGAGGCACCGGTCGCGCGGCCGGGCCGAAGACCACCCGGCCGTTGTCGGCCAAGTCGAAGGTGGACTGGTGGCAGGGGCAGAGCAGGTGGTGGGTCTGCTGCTCCCACAGCGAGATCGGGCAGCCGACGTGGGTGCAGATCTTCGAGTAGCACAGGACGCCGTTGACACCCCAGTTCTCGCGGCCCTTCGCGGCCTTGATGTCGCCGGGCTGCATCTTGACGATGATCACGGCGGCCTTGGCCTTCTCCTGGTTCAGCTCGACGCCCTCGATCTTGGGCTCGCCGTCGGCGTCGTGCTCGAAGAAGATGGCGGGCTCGCCGTTGATCAGCTGGCCCACCTCCATGTCCGCGGGCTTGATGGGGGTGCCGTCGACGTCCTGCACGACCCGCATGCCCTTCTTCCAGATGGTGTGGAAGAGCTTGTCGCCCGGCAGCGGACCGAGGTCGCGCAGCGCCATCACCGGGGCCAGGAGCAGCACGCCCACCGCGCCGAGCAGCGAGTTGCGGATGAGGGGGCGACGGGCGATGCCGGACTCCTCTGCGCCCAGGGCCAGGATCGCCACGGTGTCGTCGCGGTCCTCCTGGCTGGAGGCACCGGGGTGCCGGAACTCCATGATCTCGTGGTCGCCCATCAGCTTGCGGGCCCACTGGATGGTGCCGACGCCGATGAGGAGCAGCGCCAGCCCGAGGGTGGCACCGAGCGCGGGCGTGGAGAGGCCGAAGCCCAGCTTCACGGTGGGCTCGTCACCGACCTTGAAGACGAGGTAGGAGACGATGAACAGCAGGGTGCAGAGCGCGGAGAGACCGAAGAACGTGGCGACCTGTCGTTCGGCGCGGCGCTCGGCGGCCTCGTCGACGTCGGTGGGGCGCGGCTCGTGCTCTGGCAGGCCTGGATCGGCCACGGGTTCGGTCTCGGCGGTCTCGACCGTCGAGAGCTCGTGCTTCTCGATCATGCCTGGGCCTTCTTCCTCGAGCGTGCGGAGTTGGCCGCGATCCAGATGGCGGCGCCGACCAGCGAGCCGAGCCCGACCAACCAGGCGACCAGGCCCTCCGAGACAGGCCCGACCGAGCCGAGGCTGAAGCCGCCGTAGGCGGGCGTCTCCTCGTTCTTCTTCAGGTAGGAGATGATCTGGCGCTTGTCGGTGGGGCTCAGCACCTGGTCGGAGAACACCGGCATCTGCTGGGGTCCGGTGAGCATCGCCTCGTACATGTGCTTGGCCGAGACACCGGTCAGCTTGGGCGCGAACCGGCCACGGGGGAGGGCTCCGCCGCTGCCGGCGAAGTTGTGGCAGGCGGTGCAGTTGGTCCGGAAGAACTCGCCACCGCGGACGATGTCCTCGTTCGAGGACTGCTTGACGTCGTACTGCGAGGACTCGGGGACGTTGGGTCCGGGGCCGAGCGAGGAGACGAACGCCGCCAGGGCCTCGATCTCGCCGGCGTCGTAGACCGGGGCCTTGCGCAGGGCCTGGGTGCTCGGCTGGGCCATCGGCATCCGGCCGGTGCCGACCTGGAAGTCCACGGCCGCGGCGCCCACGCCGACCAGGGTCGGGCCGTACTGGCCACCCTTGACGGTCTGGATGCCCTCGGCGTTCTTGCCGTGGCAGGAGGCGCACCCGACCAGGAAGAGCGCCCGGCCCTTGGCGACGGTGTCCTCGTCCGCAGTCTTCGTCTGTGCCGTGGCGGGGGACAGGGCGGCGTACATCCCACCGGTCACCAGCAGACCGAGCAGCAGCACCAACGGCGCCGCGATCCGGCTGCGTCGGCCGGCGGAGAGCCGACCGGCGATGCGGTGAGAGGTCTTCTGCGTGAGTCGCACCAGTGCGTCCTTAGTCTCAGTGCTACTTGATCAGGTAGACGGTCGCGAACAGGCCGATCCACACCACGTCGACGAAGTGCCAGTAGTACGACACGACGATCGCGGTCACGGCCTGCTCGTGGGTGAACCGCTTGGCGACGAAGGTGCGGCCGAGCACGAACAGGAAGGCGATCAGCCCCCCGGTCACGTGGATGCCGTGGAACCCGGTGGCGAGGTAGAACACGGTGCCGTAGGACGAGGCCGGGATGGTGACGCCCTCGTGGATCAGCTCGGCGTACTCGAAGGACTGGCCGGCGATGAAGATCGCGCCCATGAAGTAGGTGAGCACGAACCACTCGCGCAGGCCCCAGAGCCGGACCTGGAACAGCTTGCCGGTCCGGCCGGCGATGCCCTTCTCGGCCTGGAACACACCCAGCTGGCAGGTCACCGAGGACAGCACCAGGATCGTGGTGTTGGCGGCCGAGAACGGCACGTTGAGCAGCTGGGTGTTCTGCGCCCACAGCTCGGGGCTCACGGCCCTGATCGTGAAGTAGGCGGCGAACAGCGCCGCGAAGAACATGAGCTCGCTCGAGAGCCACACGATCGTGCCCACAGCGACCATGCTGGGACGGTTGTCGTGAGCATGGAGCCGGGATGCTGGGATAGCCGCTGCAGTCGCCACGTCGTCATTATTGCCCCCCGCTGTGTGGACGGCACCCCTACCCCCGGTGTTTCGCTGTGTCGTTGCTTCTAGCCTGTGTGGGTGCCGCCCTTCTCGCCCTCCGTGGTCTTCACCGAATGGGGACTTCCACCCGTCCTGTTCGTCCTCGTGGTGTGGGTCTGCGGGCTCTACCTCTACGGCGTCTGGCGCCTCCACGAGCGCGGTGACCGCTGGCCGGTCGGGCGCACCGTGTCGTTCGTCCTGGGGGGCATGGGGTCGTTCTTCTTCGCGACCAGCTCGGGCCTCGCGGCGTACGACGACACGCTGCTCAGCGCCCACATGGTGCAGCACATGATCCTGACGATGGTGGTGCCGCTGTTCTGTGCGCTGGGGGCGCCGGTGACCCTCGCGCTCAGGACGCTGCCCAAGCGCCCACGCCGGTGGCTGCTGGCCGTGCTGCACTCACCGGTCGCGCGGGTGCTCAGCTTCCCGCCGCTCACGTTCGCGCTCTACGTCCTGAGCCCGTGGGCCCTCTACTTCACCGGCTGGTACGACGCCACCCTGCACTCCGACGCCCTCCACGAGCTGATGCACGTGCACCTCGTGGTGGTGGGCGCGCTGTTCTTCACCCCCATCCTCGGCATCGACCCCGTGCCCGGACGGGTCAGCTATCCCTTCCGGCTGCTGCTGCTGATGCTGACGCTGCCGTTCCACGCGTTCCTCGGCGTGACGATCATGGGCCAGTCGGAGCTGATCGGCGGTGACTGGTATCCCTCGCTGCACGCCTCGATGCCGTGGCTGCCGGACCCCCTGGCGGACCAGCACCTCGCCGGCGGCATCCTCTGGGCCTCCGGGGACCTGATCGGGCTGCTGCTGTTCTCGATCCTGTTCGCCCAGTGGGTGCGCTCGTCGATGCAGGAGGCCCGCCGCGAGGACCGCAGGCTGGACCGCCTCGAACGGCTCGAATCCGCGTCCCGCGGCCCCGATTCCCACCGGGACCCGAACCGGTAGCATCGTCCGCGTGACCAGCCAGCCCACGTCCTTGAAGGTGCTCGTCTACAGCGACGACTCCGACACCCGCCAGCAGGTGATCCTGGCCCTGGGCAAGCGCCCGCACCCGGACCTGCCCGAGCTCGAGTACGTCGAGGTCGCGACCGAGCCGGTCGTCATCCAGCAGATGGACGCGGGCGGCATCGCCCTGGCCATCCTGGACGGCGAGGCCGTGCCGGCCGGAGGCCTGGGGATCGCGCGCCAGCTCAAGGACGAGATCTACCGCTGCCCGCCCGTGCTCGTGCTCACCGGGCGGGTCCAGGACAACTGGCTGGCCGTCTGGTCACGTGCCGAGGCCGCCGTCTCGCACCCGCTGGACCCGATCGAGCTCGCGGAGACCGTGATCCGGCTGCTGCGACCGCGGGTCCCGGCCCAGGCCTAGGGCCGGCGGCTGATGCCCGGCATCACGTGGCCCGACGTGCTCGGGTCGCTGGTCGGCGGCACGGACCTCACCTCCGCCCAGACGGCGTGGGCGATGCGCGAGATCCTCTCCGCGCAGGCGACCCCGGTGCAGATCGCCGGCTTCGCGGTGGCGCTGCGCGCGAAGGGCGAGACGGTCGACGAGCTCCAGGGGCTGGTGGACGCGATGTACGAGCACGCGACGCCGCTGCTCGTCCCGGGCCGCGTGCTCGACGTGGTCGGCACCGGTGGCGACCGGTCGTTCTCGGTGAACATCTCAACCATGGCGGCGATCGTCGCCGCGGGGGCGGGAGCTCCCGTCGTCAAGCACGGCAACCGGTCGGCCTCGAGCAAGGCCGGAAGCGCGGACGTGCTCGAGCGCCTCGGGATCCGGCTCGACCTGTCCGCCGACGACGTGGCCCGGGTCGGCGCCGAGGCCGGCATCACCTTCTGCTTCGCCGCGGCGTTCCACCCGGCGCTGCGGCACGCCGCCACCGCCCGCAGCGAGCTCGGCATCGGCACCACCTTCAACTTCCTCGGGCCGATCGCGAACCCCGCGAAGCCCCAGGCCCAGGCCATCGGGGTGGCGGACCGCCGGATGGCGCCGGTGATGGCCGGTGTCTTCGCGCGGCGCGGGGTGGACGCCTGGGTGTTCCGCGGCGACGACGGGTTGGACGAGCTGACCACCACGACGACCTCGAGCGTGTGGGCGGTCAGTGGCGGCGAGGTAGTCGAGCACTCGCTTGATCCCGCTGCGCTCGGCATCCCGCGGGGGACGGCCGAGGACCTGCGTGGCCAGGACGCGTCGTACAACGCGGACGTCGTACGCCGGGTGCTCGCCGGCGACACCGGGCCGGTGCGCGACGCCGTGCTGCTCAACGCGGGGGCCGCCCTGGCCGTGCACGCAGCCGACGACGGCTCGATCGAGGACCGGCTGCTGGCCGGGATCGCGCGGGCCACCGAGGCGGTCGACACCGGTTCCGCGCACGACACCCTGGAGCGCTGGGTGGCAGCGACCCGCTAGTCGAGGCCGAGCGAGAAGGCCGACTCCAGGTCGTGCTTGGAGTAGGTCCGGAAGGCGATGTGGGTCTCGGTCTCCATCACGCCGGGGACCTTGTTGATCGAGTCGGCCACCACGCGGGCGACGTCCTCGTGGTCGACGACCCGGACGAGGGTGATCAGGTCGATCTGGCCGGTGACGCTGTAGACCTCGCTGACGCCGTCGAGGGCGGCGATGGCCTCGGCCACCTCGGGGATGCGCGCGACGTCGGCCTTCACGAAGACGATGGCGGTGATCATGGGGTCAACGTACCCGGTCACGGCCGGTGGACGGTGGCCAGCGCGCGCCGCTCGTCGAAGGGGGCCAGCGACGCCCGCGACTGCTCGACCGCGTCGTGCAGGGCGAGGTGGCGGGTCGCGCCGCGCACGGGACAGGTCCACTCCCCGTCGACGTGGACCAGCCGGACGCCGGGCTGCTCGAGCCAGCGCAGGATCTGCTCCGACTCCTCGGCGCTCGCGGCCGGGGTCGGGCCCGGCCCGCCGACCACGGTCTCCGCGGACTCCCGGAGCTGGGTGACCCACACCCCGGCGTGGGCGTCGGGCGGGATGACCCCGGCCGCGGCCAGCCGGCCGTGGCGGATGACGTGGACCGCCCACCGACGGTCGTCCTCGCGTCGCGCCGCCACCAGCTCGGAGCACGCGGAGAGGGACCCGAGCCGTTGGGTGCGGGAGGCGGCCCGCAGGAAGGCCGAGAGCCGGTCTCGGTGGACGCCGGCCTCCTCGTAGCGCTCGCCCAGGGCGAGCCGGTCCATCCGTGCGGTCAGCGCGTCGACCACGTCGTCGGCCCGGCGCAGCAGGTTGTCGCGCACCGTGGCGACCAGCTCGGCGTAGTCGTCCATCGAGGTGCTGCCGTCGCACGGTGAGACGCACCGGCCCATCTCGGCGAGCACGCAGGCCGTGCCCGTCGGGGTGATCGGGATCCGGTCGCTGCACTGCCGGATGGGGAAGGCCTCGTGCAGGGCGGTCAGGCACTTCTCGGCCGTGCGCCGCGAGGCGAACGGGCCGAGGTAGTCGGCACCGTCCTCGGCGACCTTGCGCACCAGCGAGAGGCGCGGCCAGGGCTCGACGGTCAGCTTGAGCCAGTGCATCTTGTCCTGGTGCCGGCTGCGCCGGTTGTAGCGCGGCTTGTGCGCACCGATCAGCCGGAGCTCGCGCACGCTCGCCTCCAGCGGCGTGGCGCACTCGATGCCGGTCACGGACGCGGCCAGGTTGACCATCTCGCCCATGCGCGAGCGGCTCTCCGAGGCGGTGAAGTAGGTGCGCACGCGGGTGCGCAGGTCGCGTGAGGTCCCGACGTAGAGCACGCGCTGCTGCTCGTCCCGGAACAGGTAGACGCCGGGGGAGTGCGGAAGGTGCTCGGCGAGGTGCCGCTTGCGGCGTACGGCGGGGCTCACCCGCGAGGTGAAGGTCTGCAGCTCCTCCAGCGTGTGCACGCCCAGGCCGCCCAGGCGCTCCATCAGGCCGTGCAGCACGTCCACGGTCGCCCGGGCGTCGGAGAGCGCCCGGTGGTTGGGGGTGGTGGTCGCCCCGAAGGCGATGGCCAGGGAGCTCAGCTTGCAGTTGGGCGCGTCGTCCCGCGTGATCACCCGCCGCGCCAGCCGCGCGGTGTCGAGCACCTCGAAGGCGGGCCACGCCCGGCCCTGGGCCGCCGCGTTGTGCTTGAGGAAGCCGACGTCGAACGGCGCGTTGTGGGCCACCAGGACGCTGCCCTGCGCGAACTCGAGGAAGGACGGCAGCGCCGACTCGATCGACGGGGAGGAGGCCACCATGGAGTTGGTGATGCCGGTGAGCACCGCGATGAACGGCGGGATCTGGGCGTGGGGGTTGACCAGCGTCTGGAACTCGCCGAGCACCTCGCCACCGCGCACCTTGACGGCGCCGATCTCGGTGATCATCGCGCCCCCCTGCACCGAGGCGCCGGTGGTCTCGAGGTCGACGACGCAGAAGGTGATGTCGCGCAGGGGACGCCCCAACTCGTCGAAGCTCATCTGGGCGGACCACCTGCTCATGGGGACGACGCTAGGGATCGCCACCGACAAAACCCGTCAGGCAGGGCCGGTGGGAGGCCTGCGGAGGAAAGCTGTCGGTGGTGGGTGGTGGAGTCCTCACATCACCTTCCCCGGTCTTGTTGAGGAGCACCGAGATGAGCGTTCGCATCGACTGCGACACCTGCCTGGTTCGAGGACTGTCCTGTCACGACTGTGTCGTGACGGTCCTGCTCGGGCCGCCACCCGAGCTCAGCTTCGACAGCGAGGAGCAGCTGGCCCTGGACGTGCTGGCGCAGTCGGGCCTGGTCCCGCCGCTGCGAATGGTCACCCCGATGGCCGGCCCGGAGGTGGAGTCCGCCTGACCAGTGTGGCGGGTGTGAGCTGTGTGACGCCGACGTGGCCGACGCCACACGCGCCCGGTGCCGGCGTGGCTTGGTGACCAGCGTGTTTCTGCCTAGTGTGTTGGGCTGATGGCCTCTGGACCAGCGGACCGACCGGGTCTGCTCAGGGGCCGCGCCGAGTTCGAATCGAGCATCCCTCGGGGGAGATGCTCGTGCCGGAGCCGGGGACCCACGTTACTTGGGGTGAATCCGGCCCGCTGCGTCGCTGATCGTGACGTCAGGGCTGGTAGGGCGTTCTTTGGGCCCGAATCCGTCAGCTGACCTGGTAGGCGTAGAGACAAAGAGGAGACCGACCGATCTTGCCCGACGGCCGGAAACACCCCCATGCCCGCGTCGCCGCAGCAGTCGCCACGGCACTCACCACGATCGGCCTCGGACTCGCCACGGCGGGCCCCGCATCCGCCGACACCGACCTCCACGCCGTCCAGGCCCGGGTCGACCGACTCTCCCAGCAGGCCGCGGCCGCGGAGAAGCGCCACGACCACGCCCGGAAGACCCTCACGGGTGCCCGCGGCGAGCTCGGCCGGCTGCGGAACCAGATCCAGGTGCAGCAGCAGACCCTCGACAACCTGCGGGCGCAGGTGGCCAGCATGGTCACCGACACCTACAGCGCCACCGGCGGGACCGCGGCCCCCAGCGAGGTGTCGACGAAGGACTCCGAGGTCCTGCTGACCAACCTCACGCTGGTCAGCGAGGACACCGGGTCGCGCGGTGACGCCATGGCCGCCTCCAACGATCGGCTCCAGCAGCTGACCGAGCGTCGCGCCGCCGTGCTCGACCAGGTCACCCGTCTGTCCAGCCTCGAGAACACCCTGCAGGAGCGCGAGCGCCAGGTGGACACCCGCGTCTCGCGGGCCGGCACCAGGCTCGTGAGCCTGCAGAAGGAGGCCGCCGCCCAGCGCCTGCGCGAGCTCGGAGGCCCCGTGCTCGCCTACGCCAAGTCCAAGGTCGGCGACTCCTACGTCTTCGGCGCGGCCGGCCCGTCGGCGTTCGACTGCTCGGGGCTCACCATGATGGCGTGGAAGCAGGCCGGCGTGAGCCTGCCGCACAGCTCCTCCGCGCAGTACAGTTCAGGCCCGCACGTCTCCGAGAGTGAGCTGCAGCCCGGTGACCTCGTCTTCTACTACAGCCCGATCAGCCACGTCGGCCTCTACATCGGCCACGGCCAGATCGTGAACGCGCTGAACCCGGGCGCCGGCGTCAAGATCTCCGGACTGCACGACATGCCCTACGTCGGTGCGGTCCGCCCTGGCTGACCCGACCGTCCGCAGAGCCGCTCGCCCTCGCCGGGCGGGCGGCTTCCTGCTTGCTGCGGCCGTGGTGCTTGCCCTGGTCGCCGGCCTCCTGACCGGCTGCGACCACGAGACCGAGATCGCGCCTCCCCGGGCCTCCACGGGTTCGGGCGGCGACCACTCCGAGGTGGCCCAGGTCGCCCTGGACCGGCTGGTGAGGGCCGTGCGCACCGGTGACCGCTCCGCGGCTGTGGCCCTGGCCGCTCCCGGCTCGCGTGACGTCCTCGGGTGGGTGGCGGACAACGCCGCGTCGTTGCGCGTGGACGAGCTGTCGCTGCGCTACGTCGACGACGGCAAGCCCCTCACCGCGAGCGAGCAGGCCGACCTCGGGAAGGGCGCCTGGCGGGGCACCGTCCAGCTCGGCTACCGCTATGCCGGCCTTGACACCTCACCCGCCCGGCTCGAGACCAGCGTCGTGTTCCAGCCGGGCTCGGGTGCCGCGCGGATCGCCTCGTTCGGCAGTGCCGACGAGCGCAGCCCGCTGTGGCTGGTCGACCGGCTGAGCGTCGTACGCACGGCGCACTCGCTGGTGGCCGTCGCCGGCTCCTCGGTCGGGAGGTACGCCGTGCTGGTGGCGCGCGCCCTCCGGCAGGTCCGCCTCGTGCTCCCGCGATGGACCGGCCCGCTCGTCGTGGAGGTGCCCCGGACGCGGGCGCAGCTGGACGCCGCGCTCCAGGCCCAGCCCGGCCAGTACGACAACATCGCCGCGGTGACGACGACTGCCGACGGGTCGCTCGTCCCGGGCTCGCCGGTGCGGGTGTTCGTGAACGCCGACGTGTTCGACCGGCTCAAGGCGCGCGGCGCCCAGGTCGTGATGAGCCACGAGGCGACCCACGTGGCAACGAAGGCGACGTTCGCCTCGATGCCCACCTGGTTGCTCGAGGGCTTCGCCGACTACGTGGCCCTCGCCCACGCCGGCGTCCCGCTGAAGGTCGCCGCCGGCCAGATCCTGCCGCAGATCCGCAAGGACGGCCTGCCGAGCGGCCTGCCCACCAGCCAGGACCTCGACCCGACGGCGACCGGGCTGGGCGCGACCTACGAGGAGGCCTGGCTCACCTGCCGCTACCTCGCCCAGGAGTACGGCGAGGCCGGCCTCATCCGGTTCTACGACAAGGTCAGCGCAGGCGCCTCGGCCCAGGCGTCGTTCCGCAGCGAGCTCGGCACCACCCAACGTGCGTTCGTGGCGGGGTGGCGCCAGGACCTGGCCCGCCTGGCCGGGGTGGCACGCTGAACCGTGTGACCACGGAACCCTCGCCCAGCGTCCGGCTGTGTCTCTGGCTGGTCGGCGTCTCCCTGCTCGTGCTCGTGGCACTGGGGGCGTTCTTCGTCCCGTGGTCGTGGGTCCCCGGCGGGCACCTCGTCGCAGTGCGGGGGAGCGAGGTGTTCTCCCCGGCCCAGCTGAGCCGGGCCCAGGCCTACTCCTCGATGCAGCGCCACCTGGGGTGGGCCAGCCTGGCGGTCTCGATGGTCGTCTCCCTGGTCCTCGGCCTCACCGCGCTCGGTGCGCGCGCGACCCGACGCCTGCCGGGCCCGTGGTGGCTGCGCATCCCGGTGGCCACGCTCGCGGTGCTCCTCGTCGGGGAGCTGGCCACCCTCCCGTTCTCACTGGTGAGCCGTGGCCACGCCCTCGACTACGGGCTCACCCACCAGGCGCTGGGCGGCTGGCTGCGCGACCAGGCCGTCTCCCTGGTCGTCAGCTGGGTGTTCGCCTCGGTGCTGGTGGTGCTCGTGATCGGCACCGCAAGGCGGTCACCGCGTCGCTGGCCGCTGTGGACCGCGCTCGCCGGAGCCGTGCTCACGGTGCTGGGGTCGTGGGTCTACCCGGTGGTGGTCGAGCCCCTGTTCAACCACTTCACCTCCCTGCCCGACGGCCAGCTGCGCACCCGGATCCTGGCGCTGGCGAAGACCGAGCAGGTGCCGGTCTCCGACGTGCTGGTGGCCGACGCCTCGCGTCGTACGACGACCCTGAACGCCTACGTCTCCGGCTTCGGGAGCACCAGGCGCGTCGTGCTCTACGACAACCTCGTCAAGGACGTGCCCCAGCGAGAGACCCTGTCGGTCGTAGGCCACGAGCTCGGCCACGCACGCCACCACGACGTGCTGCTGGGCACCGCGCTCGGGTCGGCCGGCGTGGTCCTCGGCTCGGGACTGCTGGGGCTCGTGCTCGGGCGTCGCCGGCTGCTCCGGCGCGCAAGCGTCGCTGACCCCGGGCAACCCGAGGCGGTCGCGCTGCTGCTCGCGCTGGCCGCGGTCGGGGCGCTGCTGGCCAGCCCGGTGCAGAACACGGTCAGCCGGGCCATGGAGGCGAGGGCGGACCGGGCCGCGATCGAGTCGACGCACGACTACACGGGGTTCGAGCGGGTGCAGGTGTCCCTGGCCACCCACTCGCTCAGCTCCCCGCACCCGCCGGCCTGGAGCCAGTTCTGGTTCGGGACGCACCCGACGACGCTGCAACGGCTCGGGCTGGCCCGGGCGCTGCAGCGCCAGGAGACGGGAGAAGCCCGACCCGTCACCAGGTGACGGGCCGGGCTTTCCCGCGCGGCGGCTCACCACCCCCGGTTACGCGGGCGTGATGCTCAGACACGTCCGCCGAGGAGCCGCGGCACGCGCCTGCACTCAGAACAGCGCAGGTTGGACCTGGAGATGCGATCAGCAGGTGGCGCCGGACGTGGCGCTACCGCTGTTCTTGATGGTCTTGCAGGTGTAGCCGAAGGCGCCCTTGATGACCCCGCCGAAGGCGAAGACGAGGACGACGACGAGCGCGGCGATGCCGGCGACGAGCAGGCCGTACTCGACGGCAGAGGCACCGTCCTCACGACGTGACGTGGACCGGCGGAAGAACTCGAGCATGGGTGATGTCCCTTCCCTCTGGAACGGTCTCCCGGCCGTGAGCAGCGACCGGGATGCGTCCGACCCCGCGTCTGGATCGCGGGGTCGGACGCGTGCGGCAGCTCCCAACCCCCCGGTCGTGCGGTGTCCTGATCAGACACGCGCAGAAGAGCTGCTGCACTGGCTGCGCTCGTGGTCGCGCAGACTTCTTGTCGGAGCATGGTCGCGCGGCCGGCCGGAGCCGGCCACGCGACTGGATCCACGTGGGTGCCACCGAGTGGGGCCGGCGAGGCGTCAGCGCGTCGCCGGGCTCCTCGGTGGCTAAATCAGCAGGTCTGCGAGGTGCCGCTGCCGCTGTTCTTGATCGTGTTGCAGGTGCCCTGGAAGGCGCCCTTGATGACCCCGCCGAAGGCGAAGACGATGACGACGACGAGGGCCGCGATGCCGGCGACGAGCAGGCCGTACTCGACGGCGGACGCGCCGTCCTGGTTGCGGCGGGCGGTGATGGAGCGGATGAACTCGAGCATGAGGTGGTTCCTTCCCTCTGGAGAACTTGGTGGATTTTTTCGGTCTCGGGGCAACCCGTGTGCCCCGATATGGAAAGTATGGCAAATCTGGACAGATCCGGACATTGGTCATCCGGTTTGTTCCTTCTAGTCCGTTTAGTACCCTGTGGACTAGTCCATCTGGACTATGCCGATCCAAAGCGGTTGACAGGACCGCGAGTGGCTGCAGTGGCGGCTGGGACGCCGGTCGGGCCGGGCGGGGCCAGGCAGGGGGCCAGGCAGGGGGTCAGGCAGGGGTCAGGCAGGGGTCAGGCAGGGGGTGGCGTGGCCGAGGTGATCAGGCCCAACCGCATGGCGGTGACCAGGGCCTGCGCCCGGTTGGCGGCACCGAGCTTCTCGTAGATCCGCCCGATGTGGCTCTTGGCGGTCGACTCGCTGAGGTAGAGCCGCGCCGCGATGGCGGTGACTCCGAGTCCCTCCGCCAGCAGCTCGAGCACCTGGCGCTCGCGGTCGGAGAGTCGGGGGGCGCCCGAGCTCATCCGCCTGATCATGGCCTCGCCCAGGCCCGTGCAGGCGAAGGTGAGCGGCGAGACGGACGCCTGGCGGGCGGCGCTGATGACCGTCGAGGTCGGGGCGTCCTTGCCGACGAAGGCCGAGGCCCCGGCGTCCATGGCCGCGAACAGCTGCTCGTCGCCGGCGTACATCGTCAGCACGACCAGGCCGACCTCCCGGCTCTCCTTGCGCAGGGCCCGGACGACGTCGAGACCGGAGCCGTCCGGGAGGCGTACGTCGGTCACCACGACGTCGGGGGCCACCTCGTGGGCCAGGGCGAGGCCCTCCTCGACCGAGGCGGCCTGGCCGGCGATGTCGAAGCCCTCGGCCTGGGTGAACGCCCCGGCCAGGCCCTGCCGGATCAGCTCGTGGTCGTCGATCAGCAGCACGGTCGTCATGTCACGCTCCTGGCTGGTCGCAAAGGGCTCCTCGAGCAGGCTAGAGGACCGGAGAGCCCACACGGACGACGACGCGGGTCCCGGGACGCTCGGGTTCCGGCTCCTCGATGGCGATCACCGCGCCGATGCTGCGCGACCGCTCCCGCATGATGGTCAGGCCCTGCGAGTCGGCCTTGGGCGTGTGCAGGTTGGTCCCGTCGTCGCCGACCTCGATCTCGGCGTACGGCGACCGCACGGTGCAGCGCAGCCACAGGTTGGCCGCCCCGGAATGCTTGCGGGCGTTGGCCATCGCCTCCTGGGCGATGCGCAGCAGCTCGAACTCGACGTCGCCGGGCAGGCGGGGGCCCTTCTCGTCGAGGGTGACGTGCACGGTCATCGGGGAGGTCGCGCTGACCTGGTTGGCGTACGCCGAGAGGCTCTCGCCCAGCCCCGCCCCGGCGGCGATCTCGTGCCTCAGGTCGAAGATCGAGTGTCGCAGCTCGGTGACCACCCGGGTCACCTCATGGCGCAGCTGCCCGATCTGCCGCTGCTGGACCGGGTCGGAGGAGCTCTGCGCGAGGTTGTCGACGAGGTAGCCGAGCGAGGCGACGTCCTGGGCCACGCCGTCGTGCACCTCGCGGGCGATCCGCTGCCGCTCCTGGCTCATCGCGTTGTCGCGCACCCGGCCGAACAGCAGCGCCGCCTGCAGCTGCACCGAGGAACGCGCCAGCCGGCCGCGCAGCTCGAGCGCGGCGGTGGACTCCATGTCCTGCAGGGTGTCCAGGACGAGCACGGCGATGATCTCGTCGTTGGCCATCAGCGGGATGGCGACGTGCCGCTCGCGCAGCATCATCGCCTCGTACTCCCAGCACTTCGCGGCCAGCGGCTCGGCCCACGCCATGGCGCCCGGCGGCGTACCGACGGAGTAGCGCAGCGGGGACATGGCGCCGGCGGGGGAGCGGACGAACACCCCGGCGCTGCGCAGCGGTACGACGGCCTCGGCCTCCACCATCACCTGCTCGGCGATGCCGACCGCGTCGAGCCCGCCGCTGAGCTTCCCGGAGAGGGCCTCCAGCCGACGGATCAGGCCGACCGCGCTGCGGTAGGACGCGTCGGCGTCGCTGGTGGTCACGGCTCGGCGCAGCGAGGAGCCCATCAGCCCGATCCCGACGGCCGTGGCCAGCCAGGTGAAGCCGCCGGAGGCCAGCTCACGGTCCCAGTGCTGGATCACCACGCCCCAGAGCACGAGGAGCAGCCCGAACTCGGCCGCGATGACGCCGAGCAGCCCGCGCACGCCCCGGTCCAGCGCGCCGATCAGGGCCGGGATCGCGAGGTACGGCGTGACGTTCGCCTGGTCGGGGTAGGTGAGCACCGCCAGCGTGGCCACGACCATGCCCTCCGCGAGGGCCACGGTCGTCTCCGACAGCTTGCGCGTGATCGACACGACCGTGGCCAGCGCCGCGGCCAGCAGGACGAGCAGGGCACCCCGGAGGTACTCCGGTCCCGCCAGCGCGGCCAGCGGGGTGAGCGCGGCGATGGTGAAGACGCGGGCTGCCAGGGCGACCCGGCGGATGTCAGTCACCCTCAGAGTTTGCCCTGAAAGCTGTCCATGATGGCCATGGCCGCCGGGCCGAGGACCGCGATGAACAAGCAGGGCAGGATGCAGAAGATCAGGGGGACCAGGATCTTGACGGGCACCTTCTGGGCCATCTCCTCGGCCCACTGCCGGCGCTTGACCCGGATCTCGGCGGACTGCACGCGCAGCACTTGACCCACCGGGATGCCGAACGCGTCCGCCTGCACCATGGCGCTCACGAACTGGCGCAGGTCAGGCAGGTTCGTGCGGTCCGCGAGCGAGCGCAGCGCCTCGGACCGGCCGCGACCGATCTGCATCTCCTGGAGCATGCGGGCGAACTCGTCGGCCAGCGGGCCCTCGGTGTTGCGGGCCACCTGGGCGCAGGCGGCGTCGAACCCGAGACCTGACTCCACGGAGATCGTGAGCAGGTCGATGGCGTCGGGGAGCGCTCGCTGGAGCTTCTCCGACCGGTCGTAGGTCTGCTGGTGGAGGTACATGTTCGGGGCCTGGTAGCCCGCCAGAGAGGCGATCAGCACGAAGCCGAGGGTGGCCAGGAAGCCGAAGCCGAGGATGAAGGAGATGATCAGTGAGAGGACCAGCGCCGCGCCGAAACCGACGACCTTGCCGGCCATCACCCGCTCCACCGTCCACCCGAACGGGTTGCCGGCCATCTCGAGCTTCTCCCGGATCCGCTCGCTGGCGTCCTCGGGGGTGAGACGGCGACCCATCGCCTGGGTGCGCGTGAGCAGGGGGAACAGCACCCGGTCGGTGAAGGAGGACTCGAGGTCCTTCTTCATCTCGTCCGGGGCCGCGGTCAGGGCCTCGAGCACGGCGATCGAGCGCCCCACCCCGGCGCGTTCCTTGGTGGTGCCGCCGATGGAGGCGAAGAGCAGGAACAGCGACCCGAAGATCATCGCGATGCCGACAGCCAGGAAGACACCCATCACAGATCCACCTTCGCGACCTTCGACATCCAGAACACTCCGACGCTCAGCAGGACGGCCATCACGATGCACAGGATCCAGCCCATGGGCGTGAAGTAGAGCGGGTGCACGTAGTCCGGCTTGGTCAGCGTCAGGTACACCAGGAAGCCGGGGGGCAGCCCGCCGAGGATGTAGGCGGAGAGCCGGCCCTCGGCCGAGAGGGCACGCACGTGCCGCCGCATGAACTCCCGCTCGCGCAGGGTCGCGGCCACGGTCAGCAACAGCTCGGCCAGGTTGCCGCCCACCTCGCGCTGGATGCGGATCGCCATCACGACCCACTTGAAGTCGCGGCTCTCCATCCGGTCGGCCATGCCGTCCATGGCGTCCTCCAGGGTCACGCCGAGGCGGCTCTCGATGACGACGCGGCGGAACTCGCTGGCGATCGGCTCCGCCCCCTCGCGCACGATCGTGTCGATGGACTGGCCCAGGGACAGGCCCGCCGAGAGGCTGCCGGACATCAGCTGCAGGGTGTCCGCCAGACCCATCCCGAACGCCTTGAACCGGTTGGCCTTCTTCAGCCTGAGGTAGATGAAGGGGCCGATGATGGCGGCGATGATGAAGAGCAGGCCGAGGATCAGGTTGCCCGAGCCGAGCAGGATCCCGATGAGACCGCCGCCGACGGCGATCGCCGCGTGGATGAGCAGCCACTCCGCGGGCTTCAACGACAGCCCGGCCCCTTCGAGGCTGTGCGCGATCTTGGCCTCGAGGTTCTTGTTGTTGGCCAGCGCCCGCTCGGCCGCAGCCTTGGCCTGACCGGTGAAGGGGTTCTCGCCCGGGTCTTCGGAGTCGCGGCGCGGCCCGGGACGGCCGGGCACCGACATCACGCCGTACGCGCGGATCTGCTCGTTGAGCGTCAGGTTGCTGGCCGGCTTCCGGCCACCCAGCGCCAGGGCGGCGACCAGCCCGAGCAGGCCGACACCGACGGCTCCCACGGCGGCGTACATCATGGTCGGGGAGAAATCGAGCGGTCCGGCCTTCACGGGCGTGGGGGCGGCCACCACGGCCTTCTTCGCCGTGATGTCCGACGCGAGCTGGACGGGGACGTAGGCGGAGGCGGTGAACGACTCGGTGCCGGTGGGCACGGTGACCTCGACGTTGGAGGTGGTCTTGGAGAAGCCCTCGGGGATCTCGGCGGTCACGACGACCTGGCGGGCCAGGACCGTGGCCTCCTTGGCGAAGGCGGCGGTCAGCGCCGCGGGGTCCTGGGCCTTCAGGATGGTGCCCTTGCCGGCGGTCGCGATCGCGTTGAGCGGGGCGTTGCCCTCGTCGCCCTTCTGCAGGGACACGACGTCGACCGTGGCGCCGGACTTCTTGATGGCGGCCAGCACGGTGTCCAGCCGGGTGCGGGTGGTGTCCTTGCCGTCGGAGAGCAGCAGGATCTTGCGCTGGGCCGCTCCCTGCCCACCGGGTCCGGCCGCCCTCAGGGCGCCGAGCACGCCGTCGTACAGGGCGGTGTCGCGGGTCAGCTTGAGGCCGGCCACGGCGGTTCGCGCGGTCTCGTGGGCGAGCCCGGGCGGCACCACGACCTTGACCGTCGTGTCGAAGCTGAGCACCCCGACCTTGACGTTGGCGGGCACGGTGGTGAGGTAGGCGAGGGCCGCCTTCTTGGCCTCGGTGATGCGGGGCCCGGCCATGCTGGCACTGGTGTCGATGGCGAGGATCGAGGTCCGCTCGACCTCGGTGCTCTGGGAGGCGGCCGCGGCCACGGCCGGTACGGCGTCGCCGTCGATGCGGACCTTGACGTCGTCGAAGCTCACCGGCTCCGTGCCGGGGACCGACACGAGCAGCCGTACGGCGCCCTTGGTCGGCAGCGCGTGGTCGATCGCCGCCTTCTCCGTGACCGGGGTGTCGGCCGCCGAGACCGGCCCGGCCGACCACAGGCCGAGGGACAGCAGGGCGAGCAGTGTGCCGGCGAGCACCCGGCGTACGACGTGGGGCCGAGCGTTCATCGGTAGTCCGTCGTCGCGAAGATCCGCGGGTCCACCGTCACGTTGGCGTTCAGCATCTTCTCGAGGAACTTCGGCCGCAGCCCGGTGGCCTTGAGCGAGCCCAGCGACCGGCCCTCGGAGTCGAAGCCGGCCGAGTTGTCGAACAGGAAGATGTCCTGCAGCGTGTTCACGTCGCCCTCCATCCGCTCGACCTCGGTGACGTGCGTGATGCGGCGGGTGCCGTCCTTGAGGCGGGCCTGGTGCACGATCAGGTCGACCGCGGAGGCGACCTGCTCGCGGATGGCGCGGATCGGGAGGTCCATGCCCGCCATCAGCACGAGCGTCTCGAGGCGGGAGCAGGTGTCGCGCGGCCCGTTGGAGTGGACCGTGCAGATGGAGCCGTCGTGGCCGGTGTTCATCGCCTGGAGCATGTCCAGGGCGGAGCTGTCGCGGACCTCACCGACGACGATGCGGTCGGGCCGCATCCGGAGCGCGTTGCGGACGAGGTCGCGGATGGTGACCGCACCCTTGCCCTCGATGTTGGCCGGGCGGGACTCCAGCCGGACGACGTGGTCCTGCTTGAGCTGGAGCTCGGCGGCGTCCTCGATGGTGACGATGCGCTCGTCGGTGGGGATGAACGAGGAGAGCACGTTCAGCGTCGTGGTCTTGCCGGCACCGGTGCCGCCGGACACGACGACGTTGAGGCGTCCGCGGACGCAGGCGTCGAGGAAGTCCGCGGTGCGGTCGCTCAGCGAGCCGAACTTGATCAGGTCGTTGACGGTCAGCGGGTCCGCGGCGAACTTACGGATCGTGAGCGTGCTGCCGTCGATGGCCAGCGGGGGTACGACGGCGTTGACACGGCTGCCGTCGGGGAGGCGGGCGTCGACCATGGGGGAGGACTCGTCGACGCGACGGCCGATGCGGGACACGATCTTGTCGATGGTCCGGCGCAGGTGGGCCTCGTCCTTGAACTTGCCGTCGACCTTGACCAGCTTGCCCTTGAGCTCGAGGTAGATGTTGAAGGGCCCGTTGACCATGACCTCCGCGACGTCCACGTCGCGTAGGTAGGGCTCCAGGGGGCCGTAGCCGAGGATGTCGTCGGAGATGTCCTGGGTGATGCGCTCCCGGTCGCTGCGGGTCAGCGGGCGGTTGCTCGCGGCGAGCACGTCGGCGAGCACGACGCGCACCTTGGACTCGAGCTCGGCGGCGTCGAGGTTGGCGTCGTACAGCTGCGGGCCGAGCTGCTGCAGGAGCTCGGAGTGGACGCTCTCCTTGAGGTCCTCGAACCGGTCCTTGGCGGCGTCGGCGCGCACGGAGGTCTTGCCGCCCGAGGTCTTGGTCCCGGAGCCGCCCTTGGCCGTACCGCTGCCGCTGGGGCTGCTGTAGGCGCCGTTGCCCGTGCTCCCGTGGTCGGCGTCGGCGGTGCCGTTGACGTGGCCGTTCCCGGCCGGGGGCGGGGTGACCGGGGGCGGGGTGTGGGACTTGGCCTGGGTGACGCCGGTGGACGAGGGGGCGTCGATGGGGACGTCCGCGCGTCGCTTCGGCCCGTGCCCGTCCGCGGGCTCGAGGGTGTCGGCCTCCACGACGGGAGCCGCGTCCGGGGTCGGGTCGGGAGGCGTGGCGGTGCGGTTCAAGGCTGCGAGGCGCTCGCTGAGACTGCTCATGGCTCTTTCCGTCACTTCTTCTGGCGCCCGAAGAGGCCGCGCTTGGCCGGTGCGGTGGAGGTGGGGGTCGCGGCGTTCCCGGCCAGCGTGCGGGCGAACGCCTCGATGGCCTTCGAGACCGCGTGGTCGGGCTTGGACAGGACGATCGGCCGCCCGTGGTTGGTGGCGCTGGCGACCGCGGTGGAGCTGGGCAGCGAGACCTCGACCGGCATCCCGAGGATCTCCTCGACGTTGGCCAGCGAGAGGCCGACCTCCTCGTCTGCGCGGTTGAGCACCAGGTGGCGGTTGTTGGGGATCAGGTGGAGGAGGTCGAGGGTCTCCATCGCCACCTTGGTGTTCTTGATGGTCGGTACGTCGAGGGTGGCCACGACGACGCACTCGTCGGTCTCGTCGAAGGCGCCCAGCACCTGGTCGTCGAAGCCGGGCGGGGTGTCGATGACGACGTAGTCGAAGTGGCGGCGCAGGGTCTGGATCACCCGGCGGGCCAGCGAGGCGGTGACCTGGTCGCGACCTTCCGGGTGCGTCGGGGCGGCGAGGATGGAGACCCCGCTCTCGTGACGGGTGAGCAGCTGCTGCAGCAGGGAGAAGTCCAGGTCGCTCTCGGACTCGGCCGCGTCGGTGATGGTCCGTTCGGGAATGACCTGCAGCGTGATCGCGACGTCGCCGAAGGCCAGGTCGAGGTCGACGATGACGACCTCGGCACGCGTCTTGGCGAGCGCCACGCTGAGGTTGACCGACATGGTCGTCTTGCCCACGCCGCCCTTGGGGGAGAAGACCGTGAACACGCGACCGTCACGCTCACCCGGGTTGGTCGGTCCGTGGATCGCCTCCCAGGTCCCGCGAGCCCGGCTGAGCGCGGTGTTCAGGGCGGGCTGGTCATCGGCGGCGACGACCGCGGTGATGCCCACCTGCATGGCCTGCGCGAAGACATTGGGCTCGAGGTCGTGGCGGATCAGGACCACGCTCGTGGCCGGGTGACCCACCCGGATCCGCTCGGCGAGCGCGGCGGCGGTCGCCATCTCGATCGTGGGGCCGATCACGACGGAGGAGTGTCCTCGGCCGGTGAGCAGCCCGTCGACGTCCTCGGCACGCGAGACCACCGGGGAACCGGCGGGCAGCGCGTTCACGAGGACACCGGCGGTGGTGCTGTCGGCCTCGACGAGGATGGGCATCGGGGTCCTTCCGAAAATCAGTTGGTGGGGGGCGGGTTCACTGGAAGAGGTTCTTGTCGTTGACCCCGCCGGAGGCCGCGATCTGGGAGTCGTTGTTCATCAGGCCGAAGGCCAGCTGCCCGTTCTGGGAGGCGTAGAGGACCCGCTCGGCCTCGGCCTGGGTGACGGCGAGGGTGAGCAGGGTCTTCGGCAGCTGGTCGGTGACCTGGGCGCCGGCCGGGTCCGTCGTGGTGGTGGCCACGACGGTCGTCGTACCGGCCCCGATGACCTGGACGTTCGGCAGCAGCAGGCGGGTGAAGGTGCTCCCCGCTGCGGCGCCGTTCATGAAGATGGCGACCTTGTCGCCCGGGTTGACGAACCCGGCGACGCGGGCCGGGTCGGAGAGGTTGATGGAGACCGCGATCTTCCCCTTGGGGATCGACAGCCCGGTGGAGGCGCCGGAGGCCCCGAACTTCGAGGCGATCAGCTGCTCACCGGGGTAGATCGCCGTGACCGCCACCTTGCCCGCGACCGGCTCGGTGCCGGTGAGCGCACCCGGGACCAGGTCCTGCTGGGAGACCGTGCTGGTCTCGATCTTGCCGGCGGCCTGGGCGGCTTCCACCGTCTCGCCGGCCGGGATCTCCTTGACCACCCGGAGCACCTGTACGGCCGAGTAGCGCTGGTCCGCCCGGTTGTCCGCTCCGCGCACGTAGAGGAAGACGAGCAACGTGCCCAGCGCTGCGATCACAGCAGCGACGATGAGCAGTACTTTTCTGCGATCCATGAACGCTTGACCTATCTAGTCCGTGGGGGAGACACGGCCGCGCACGCCACCACGGCTCCCGTTGGCACCGTGAGACGACTTCTGTTCCACGACATGAGACAGATTGCCGTAACAGAGTCCGTTTTGTACGCAGAATCCGGATACTCCGGCCGAAATTGGCCCAGAGTTCTCGACCAGGGGAGCGTCGGTGCAGGTCAGCGCACGTAGAGCGCATCCACGTCGTCGCGGTGCTCGCTCATCACGACTCCGCGCTTGAGCTTCAGGCTCGGGGTCAGCTGGCCGCCCTCCTCGGTCCAGGCGGCCGGGAGGATGGCGAAACGCCGGATCGACTCGGCCTTGGAGACGGCCTTGTTGGCCTCCTCCACGGCCGCCTCGATCTCGGCGTGGAGGTCCGGGTCGTCGACGAGGTCCGCGACGTCGGCGGACTTCTGGTGCTGCTCGGCCCAGGCGGGCAGGGTCTCGGGGTCGATGGTCACCAGGGCCGCGATGAACGGCTGCCCGTCGCCGACGACGATGCACTGGTCCACGAGCGGGTGGGCCCGGAGGCGGTCCTCGAGCACGGCCGGGGCCACGTTCTTGCCTCCGGCGGTGACCAGGATCTCCTTCTTGCGGCCGGTGATCCGGACGAAGCCCTCGTCGTCGATCTCGCCGACGTCGCCGGTGTGGAACCACTGGTTGGCGTCCTTGGCCTCGGCGGTGGCCTCGTCGTTGTGCCAGTAGCCGGCGAACACCTGGCCGCCGCGGAACAGCAGCTCCCCGTCGTCCGCGACACGGACGCTGGTCCCCTGGAGCGGACGGCCCACGGTGCCGATCTTCTGGGCCTCCGGGACGTTCGCGGACAGGGCCGCGGTGGTCTCGGTCAGGCCGTAGCCCTCGAGCACGTTGACGCCGATGCCACGGTAGAAGTGCCCCAGTCGCTCCCCGAGGGGAGCTCCGCCCGAGATCGCGTGCGTGCACCGGCCGCCGAGCGCGGTGCGCAGCTTGGAGTACACGAGCCGGTCGAAGACCTGGTGCTGGGCGCGGACACGGAGGCTGGTCCGCCCGGTCTCCTGGCCGCGGGACCACGCGATGGCCACGTCGGCGGCCCGCCCGAAGATCTTGCCGCGGCCGTCGGCCACGGCCCGCTGGGAGGCGGTGTTGAAGACCTTCTCGAAGACGCGGGGGACGGCCAGGATGAAGGTCGGCCGGAACTCCGAGAAGTCGTCGAGCAGGTTCTTGATGTCCGAGGAGTGCCCCATCCGCACCCGGGCCTTGACGCAGCCGATCTGGATGATCCGCGCGAACACGTGCGCCAGCGGGAGGAAGAGCAGGGTGGCCGGCGGCTCCGCGTCCTCGTCCGTCGGGGCGAACAGGACGTCGAGGTCGGCGATCGCCACGGTGAGCTCGAACATGAAGTTGCCGTGGGTGAGCTGGCACCCCTTGGGGCGGCCCGTCGTGCCCGAGGTGTAGATCAACGTGGCGAGGTCCTCGGGCCCGTTGTGCGTACGTCGCCGCTCGAGCTCCTCGTCAGAGACGTCCTCGCCCAGGGTGCGCAGCACGCCCAGGCCGTTGCCCTCGATCGACCACACGTGGTGCAGCTCGGGCAGCCCGTCGCGGACCTCCTTGACGCGGGAGCTGTGCTCGGCGGTCTCGGTGATCACGGCGCGGGCACCCGAGTCGGTGAGGATCCACTCGACCTGGGAGGCGCTGGAGGTCTCGTAGACCGGGACCGTGGCCGCGCCGGCGAACCAGATGGCGTAGTCGAGCACCGTCCATTCGTAACGGGTGCGCGAGATCAGGGCGACCCGGTCGCCGGCCTCGATGCCGGCGGCCACCAGGCCCTTGGCCACGGCGCGCACGTCTCCCAGGAACGTGGCGGCGGTGACGTCGCTCCAGCCTCCCTCGCTGCGTCGCGAGAAGACCACCGTGTCGGCGTGCTCGGTGCCGTTGGTGACGACGTCGTCGGTCAGGTTCCCGGACGACGGCACGTCGACCTGGAGGGCCGTGGAGTACTCGCGCAAAGGTGCACCTCTCGTCAGCTCGGCATCCGGGTCGGAGGGCGCCGGATCGCATCTGCACGGTACTCGGCCCGGCGCGCGAGGTGACCCGAAGGAGCCTGATCCTGGCAGCGCCGTGTCCGTTAACCTTGACCGGCCGGACCGGCATCCCAGCAGGACTCCGCAGTCGACGTCAGGAACCCGAACCATGGCCGAGCAGACCACGTCAAGCATCGTCATCGACGCCCCCGCGGCGCAGGTGATGGCGGTCATCGCCGACTTCCCGGCGTACCCGGAGTGGGCGCAGGGGATGAAGAAGGCGGACGTCGTCGAGGAGGGCCCCGACGGGCGCGCCCTCACGGTGCACTTCGAGCTGGAGGCCGCGCCGATCAAGGACAGCTACACACTGCGCTACGACTGGCACGGCGACTCGGCCGTCCGCTGGAACCTCGTCGAGGGCAAGATGCTCAAGGCCATGCAGGGTGCCTACGAGCTGCGGCCCAGCGGCGAGGGCACCGAGGTGACCTATCGCCTCGCCGTCGACCTCAGCATCCCGATGATCGGGATGCTGCGCCGGAAGGCGGAGAAGGTCATCATCGACACGGCCCTCAAGGGCCTGAAGAAGCGCGTCGAGTCGCTGGCCTGAGGTGACCGCCCGCATCGTCCTGTTCACCGGCAAGGGTGGGGTCGGGAAGACGACCAGCGCCGCCGGTACGGCGACCCTGTCGGCCCGCGCCGGTCAGCGCACCCTGGTGCTGTCCACCGACGCCGCCCACTCGCTCGGCGACGCCTTCGGGCTCGCCGTGGTGGGGCCCGAGCCCGTCGAGGTCGAGCGCGACCTGTGGGTGCACCAGGTCGACGTCCAGCGCCGCTTCGAGCGGTCGTGGGGGGAGATCCAGGGCTACCTGGTCTCCGTCCTCGACGCGGCCGGGGTCGACCCGATCACCGCCGAGGAGCTGACCGTCATCCCCGGGGCCGAGGAGGTGCTCGCCCTCCTCGAGCTGCGCAACCACGCGGTCAGCGGCGCGTGGGACGTGATCGTCGTCGACTGCGCGCCCACCGCGGAGACGTTGCGGCTGCTGGCGCTCCCCGAGGCCCTCGGGTGGTACATGACCCGGGTGTTCGGGGTGCAGCGCCGCGTCGTGCGCGCCCTGCGGCCCGTGCTGACCCGCGCCGCGGGCGTGCCGATGCCGGAGGACTCGGTGTTCGAGGCGGTCGAGCGGCTGCACCGCGACCTCGAGGAGGTTCAGCAGATCCTCAGCGAGAAGGGCTCGACGGTGCGGCTGGTGCTCACCCCGGAGTCGGTCGTGGTGGCCGAGGCACGCCGGTCGCTGACCACGCTGTCCCTCTACGGCTACCGCGTCGACGGCGTGATCGCGAACCGGGTCTTCCCCGAGGGGGAGGGCGACGCCTGGCGGGAGGGCTGGGTCACCTCCCAGGCGGCCGTGCTGGCGGAGGTCCGGCAGTCCTTCGCCGACCTGCCGATCTGGCGGTCGGACTACCGACCGGGCGAGCCGGTGGGCACCGACGCACTGGCCGCGCTGGCCGAGGCGGCGTATGCCGGGGACGACCCGCTGGCCGCGTCCCGCGGGGAGGGGCCGATGACCATCACCCGGACCGGCACCGGCGCCGTGCTGCGGATCGCACTGCCGTTCGCGCAGAAGCAGGACGTGGACCTGGCCCGGCACGGGGACGAGCTCGTCGTGACGGTCGGCTCCTACCGCCGGCTGCTGGCCCTGCCCGCGGCCCTGCGGCGCCACACCGTCGCCGCCGCACGCGTGGAGGACGGCGCGCTGCAGGTACGGTTCCGGTTCGAGCAGGAGGGACAGGCGTGAGCGACTCAGACGAGGGCCAGGACGGCACCCCGCCCGGTCCCGGCAACCCCGAGGCCGTGGGGAGCGTGGGGGAGGAGGCCGCCAAGCTCCTCGGCGCCCTCTCGGAGTGGGCCCGGGACCAGGGCACCGACTACGCAGGGAGCGCCGCTGGTGCCGCGGGGGCCTTCGCCCACGCGGTCAACGACGTCAGCGAGCACGTCGCCACCGGCAGCGAGGACTGCCGCTACTGCCCGGTCTGCCAGGTCATCCACGTCGTACGCCAGACGAACCCGGAGGTCCGCGCCCACCTGGCCGTCGCGGCCAGCTCGCTGATGCACGCCGCCGCGGGACTGCTCGCCACGCGGGTGGACGACCAGCAGAGGTCGCCCTCGGTGGAGAAGATCGACCTGGACGCAGCCGACGACTGGGACGAGGACCGATGACCTACACCGTGGGTGTCGACGTGGGCGGCACCAAGATCGCCGCCGGGCTCGTGGACGAGCACGGCGACCTGGTCGCCCGCGACCGCACGGAGTCCCCGGCCACGGATCCCGCCGAGATCGTGCGCACCATCGGGACCCTCGTCCGCTCGCTGGTCGGGTCCCGGGAGGTGGAGGCGGTCGGAGTCTGTGCAGCCGGGTTCGTCGACAAGCAGCGCGCGACCGTGGTCTTCGCCCCCAACCTCGCCTGGCGCGACGAGCCCCTGAAGGAGCGGCTCCAGAAGGAGCTGGACCTGCCGGTCATCGTGGAGAACGACGCCAACGCGGCGGCCTGGGGCGAGTTCACCTTCGGGGCCGGTGAGGACGTCGACGACCTGCTGCTGCTCACCATCGGCACCGGGGTCGGCGGCGGCGTGGTCATCGACGGCGAGCTGGTGCGCGGCGGCTTCGGCTTCGGCGGCGAGGTCGGCCACATCCAGATGGTCCCCGGGGGCGTCCTCTGCGGCTGCGGCAACCTCGGCTGCCTGGAGTCCTACGGCTCCGGCAACGCCCTCGCGCGGATGACGCGTGAGCATGCGGCCCAGGCTCCCGGGCGGGCCGAGGACCTCCTGGAGCGGGCCGGCGGGGACGTCGCGCTGATCACGGGGCCGATGATCACCGAGGCCGCCCAGGCGGGAGACCCCTTCGCGATCGAGCGGCTCGCCGAGCTCGGCGACTGGATCGGCCAGGGCGTGGCCACGCTGACCGCGGTCCTCGACCCCAACGTCGTGGTCATCGGCGGTGGCGTGAGCGAGGCCGGGGAGCTGCTCCTCGGCCCCATCCGGACCAGCTTCGAGAACCACGTGACCGTCCGTGGGCACCGCCCCATGCTCGAGGTGCGACAGGCCCAGCTCGGCAACGCGGGCGGCATGGTGGGTGTGGCGGACCTGGCGCGACGCCGGTGACACACCCGGTGGGGCCTGCGACCCGGACGGCGCCCGAGGCCGAGACCGGGTCGGAGCCCGGGAAGGGCGACGCCGTCACCCGGGTGCTGGGCTGGATGCCCTACCTGCTGCTGGCGGGTCTGCTGTTCGGCATGGTCCGCGCGGTCACCGCGCCCATCTCCAACCCCGACACCTTCTTCCACCTTCGCTACGGGCATGAGTTCCTCACCCACTGGTCGCTGCGCCACCCCGGGCACGTCTCCACGTTCGGCCACCGCGACTGGGTCCCCACGCAGTGGGCCAGCCAGATGCTGATGGCGCTGACGGAGAACGCGTTCGGCCTCGCCGGCGTGGCCTGGCTGAGCGGCCTCGTCGTGCTCACCACGGTGGTGACGGTCTTCCTCGTCGCCCGGCGGTACGCCGACCCGCTGCCCGCCGCCGTGGTGAGCCTGCTGGCGGTGCTGGGCATGAGCGCCAACCTCACTCCGCGCCCGCAGGTGGTCAGCTACCTGCTGGTCCTGGTCGTGACCCACGTCTGGCTGCGGACGGCGCAGGACCTCCGGCCGCGCTGGTGGCTGGTCCCGCTGACCTGGGTCTGGGCCACCGTGCACGGCATGTGGCCGATCGGCGCGCTGATCGGGCTGGTGGCGGTGCTCGGCATCGCGATCGACCAGCGCTCCCGGCTCGCCGACCTGCGGCCGGTGCTGCTCCGCCTGCTCGCCGTACCCGTCCTCTCGCTGGTGGCCGCTGCCGCGACCCCGGTCGGTCCACGGCTCTACGGCGCCGTGCTGCTCGTCGGCGGGCGTGCCAAGTTCCACAGCGAGTGGGCCCCGACCGACTTCCACGACCGCCAGGCGGCCATCGCGGCGCTGCTGGTCGTGGTGACCCTGGTGATCTGGCTGATGGTGCGACGCGACGAGCGTCCGGACTGGGTGTCCCTGCTGCTCCTCCTGATGGCGGCCGGCTGGAGTGCCTACGCCGTCCGCACCGTCCCACTGGCGGCGATGATGACGGTGCCGTTCGTCGCCGCGGCCCTGCAGTCCCTCGTCGGCCGCAGCCGGCCGGCGCCCCGGCGCGAGCGGGCGGTCGTCGCGGCCGTCGTCGTCGCGGCCGTGGCCGCCATGACCGCGCTCGTGCCGGTCACGGCCGACCGACCCGCTACGGTGCCGGGATGGCTCAACCCGGCGCTCGACCGTCTGCCCGACGGCACCTCGGTCCAGGCCACGGACGTGATGGGCGGCTACCTGATGTGGCGACACCCCGAGCTGAACCCGGTGATCGACGGCTACTCCGACGCCTACACGACCGCCTGGCTGCAGAAGCAGCTGGACCTGCAGGAGCTGAAGCGAGGGTGGGACCGCACCTTGCGTGAGTCGAAGGTGCGCTACGCGCTGCTGCCGCCCAAGAGCGCCCTGGCCTACGAGCTCGGGCACCTGGAGGGCTGGCGGGTGCTCCACGAGTCGAAGGACGTGACCATGTTCGAGGCACCGGAAGGATGGGGCCGGTGAGCCTGTCCATCGGCGTCGACATCGGCGGCACCAAGGTGCTCGCGGCGGTGGTCGACAACAGCGGCCGGGTCCTCGACACCGAGGCCACGGCCACGCCGAGTGCCGGCGTGGGGCTGGAGCAGGCCTCGGTCCAGGAGGTCGAGGACGCCCTCGTCGACGTCGTCGGCCGGCTGCTGGCGGTCTACGGCCGCTGCCCGGTGGGGGTCGCGGCCGCCGGCTTCGTGGATCGCGACGCCCAGCGCGTGCGGTTCGCGCCGCACCTGCCGTGGCGGGACGAGCCGCTCTCGCCCAGCCTGACCAAGCGGCTCGGCGTCCGCATCCTCGGCGACGTGCTCGTCGACAACGACGCGACGGCGGCGATGTGGGCCGAGGCCCAGTTCGGGGCCGCCGGCCACGTGCGCGATGCGGTGATGATCACGCTCGGCACCGGGATCGGCGGCGGCCTGCTGATGCACGGCTCGGTGCACCGCGGGACGAACGGGATGGCCGGGGAGTTCGGCCACATGCAGATGGTGCCCGACGGCCTGCCCTGCCAGTGCGGTCGCTCGGGCTGCTGGGAGCAGTACTGCTCCGGTCGGGCGCTGGCGCGGTCCGCGGCGGCCGCCGGCTCGGAGCTGTCCGGCCCGGCGCTGACCACGGCGGCCCACGAGGGCGACCCGATCGCCCTGGCGGCGTACGACGAGGTGGGGCACTGGCTCGGCGTCGGGGTCGCCAACCTCGTCGCGGCGTTCGACCCCCCGCTCGTGGTGGTCGGTGGCGGCGTGTCCGCGGCGGGGGACCTGCTTCTGGGCCGCGCCCGCACCTCGATGGCCGAGAGCCTGGTCGGGGCCGGCTACCGCGACCTGCCGGAGCTGGTCGGCGCCGAGCTGGGACCGCTCGCGGGCGTGATCGGCATCGCCGACCTGGCGCGTACGGCGGGCCGGATCAGGCGCGTCGGTAGGTGGGGGCGAGCTCCATCGCGAGTTGCTCGAGGAAGAGCCCGACGTCGGTGACGATGCCCCGTGCCTGTGAGGACCCCCGGTCGGCCAGCTTGGTGACCGTCGCCGGGTTGATGTCCACGCAGACCAGGGGCACCGAGGCGGGCAGGATGTTGCCGGTCGCCACCGAGTGCAGCATCGTCGCGACCATCAGGCAGAAGCCGGCGTCGTCGAGCTCGGCGCGCATCGCTCGCTGACCCTCGATCACGTCGGTGTAGACGTCGGGCAGCGGCCCGTCGTCGCGGACCGAGCCGACGAGCACGAACCGCTTCCCGTGGGTGACCAGTGCGTGCATGATCCCGCTGGTCAGCACCCCGTCCTCCACCGCGGCCCGGATGGACCCTGACTTGCGGATCGTGTTGATCGCGCGGATGTGGTGCTCGTGGCCGTGCTCGACGCCCTGCCCGCGCGCGAGGTCCACCCCGAGCGAGGTGCCGTAGAGCGCGGACTCGATGTCGTGGGTGGCCAGGGCGTTGCCGGCGAAGAGGACGTCGACGTACCCCGCCTCGACGAGCGCCACCATCGCCGGTGCCGCTCCCGTGTGCACGACGCCGGGGCCACCGACCCACAGCACCTTCTGGCCGGCCTCCTTGGCCTCGCGCATCCCCTCGGCCACCTGGCGCACCAGCACCGCCTGCGGCTTCTCGCTGGAGACGTCGGACTCCATGAAGCCGAACGAGCCCTCCTCCTTGGTGGAGAGCGGCACGGTCACCTTGATGCCGGAGGCGCCGCAGACGATCCGCATGCCGGTGCGGACGTCCGACATGGGCAGGGTCCGCACCGAGAGGTCGTCACCGGCGGCGTCCACGACGAGGCCGCAGTCCATCTCCGGGTTGCGTACGCCGACCCAG
Source organism: Marmoricola sp. (assembly GCA_025964795.1). Taxonomy (GTDB): domain Bacteria; phylum Actinomycetota; class Actinomycetes; order Propionibacteriales; family Nocardioidaceae; genus Marmoricola. The sequence goes on along the minus strand of JAOPYC010000034.1, from coordinate 24,329 downwards.
TGGCCGTCGATGCGCACCTGGGTCTCCAGGTTGGTGCTGGAGTAGAAGCCGTCGGGGAAGACGCCGTCGCGCTCGGCCACCTCGACCTGGGCCTCGCCCGGGTCGACCATGTTGACCCCGTGGATCTGCAGCCGCATCAGGATCCGCTGCAGGGTGGCCTCGGCCTCGGCGGACACGTCGATGCGGGCGTACGACGGATCGTCGGTGCCGTGCCCGATGTCGAACTGCTCGACGCGGTAGTCGCCGCCGTACTCGTCGATGTCGTTGAGCACCTTCGACAGCGCAGCGGTGTCGATCAGGTGACCGCGGATCTCGACGATCTCGTTGTGCGTCACAGCCTGCTCCTAGAGTCGTGCGCCGTCGTCGTGGTCCCCACCGGGCCCCGGCTTCATGGAGGCCACCAGGAAGACGAAACCACCCACGAACCAGACCATCAGCAGCAGGCCCACCCAGGACGCCACGTTGATCTTCGCGACCAGGGCGACCAGCACGAAGGTCGGCACGCCGAAGAGCCCGAGCCAGGCCAGCAGCCGGGCCGGTGGCGGCATCGGCAGCGGCGGGGGGTCCGGCGGGACGAAGTGCTCCTCCGGCTCGGGGGTCACCCGCTCGGCGGTCTCGTCCTCCGTGGGCAGCGAGGCGGGTCGGTCGAGGTCGCGCAGGGACGGCGGGACCTCGATCTCCGGCTCCTCGATCTCGGGGCGGTCGCCGTAGTTCTCGACGATGGAGCGCCACAGCGTCTCCTCCGCGGACAGGCCCTCGGGGGCCGGCTCGGGGAGCTCGTCCCCGGCAGGCTCGTCCTCGGGTTCCTGGGGTGTGGCCATCAGCAGCTCAGCAGCGCTCAGACGGCCGCGGAGACGCGCTCGACGAAGTCCGCGGACCCCTCGAAGATGAGCTCGGCGTCGTTGTCGAGCGTGGCCACGTGATAGCTGTCCTCGAGGATCACCTCGTGGGTGTCGGTCGAGGACACCCCCGCCAGGATGATCCGCGCCGACGACGGGTCGACCACGTGGTCCTCCCGCGAGCGGAAGACCAGCACCGGGCAGGTGATCCGGCCCAGCTCGCCGCGCAGGACCTTGTAGCCCTTGAACATCGAGTCCGCGGCCCGCAGCGGGGTCTTGGTGTAGCCGTGCTCCTCGACGCCCGGCTTCTTGATGTCGTTGGCGATGCCGGGGAAGGACGGGACCAGGTGCTTGAGGACGGGCAGCAGCTTGACGTCCTTGCGGTCGGTCGCCACTGCGGGGTTGACCAGGACCAGTCCGGCGACCCGGTCGGGGTGGTCGGCAGCGAGCCGCAGCGCCAGGCCGCCGCCCATCGAGAGGCCGCAGACGAAGACCTGGTCGACCCGCGCGGCGAGCTCCTCGAAGGCGCGTTCGATCTCACCGCTCCAGTCGGCCCACGAGGTCGTGTTCATCTCCTGCCAGGTGGTGCCGTGACCGGGAAGGCGTGGCACCGAGACGGCGTACCCCTGGGCAGCGAAGTGCTCGCCCCACGCCTTCATCGAGGCGGGGGAGCCGGTGAAGCCGTGGCTGAGCAGCACACCGGTGCGGCCCCGTAGCGAGGCCGCGTCCCCGTCGGAGAGGAACGGCTCGGCGAGGGGGTGGACGGTCACAGGAGGTCTCCAGGCTGAGCTCGGATGGGGAGGGGCGCGGCAATCGTGTCACGCGCTGCCCAGCCGTGCCAGATGACGCTCCGCCGGTGGTGAATGGCCCGTGAACCGAGCCCGACATGTCGATCGGATGTGCTCGCGTGCCCTAGTGTGCGAGGGGTGAGAGGAAGGTGGCCAGCTTGTTCTACTGGTTCTTGAAGTGGATCGCCATCGGTCCACTCCTGCGGGTGGTCTTCCGTCCCCGCGTCTCGGGCTCGGAGAACATCCCCGAGGAGGGCCCGGCCATCCTGGCCAGCAACCACCTCTCCTACGCCGACTGGCTCTTCATGCCGATGACGGTGTCGCGCAAGGTGACGTTCGTGGCCAAGGCGGAGTACTTCAACGCCCCCGGCATCAAGGGCTGGTTCCAGAAGCTGTTCTTCTCCGGCGCCGGCCAGGTCCCGATCGACCGGACCAGCGGCAACGCGGCCGAGGGCGCGCTGTCGGCCGCCAAGCGGGTCCTCGACGACGGCGAGATCTTCGGCATCTACCCCGAGGGCACCCGCTCGCACGACGGCCGGCTCTACCGCGGCAAGACCGGCGTCGCCCGACTGGCCCTGGAGACCGGGGTACCGGTCATCCCGATCGCGGTGGTGGGCACCGACGTCGTGGCGCCCCCCGGCAAGAAGTTCGGCACCTTCACCCGTCCGGTCGTGCACTTCGGCAAGCCGCTCGACTTCAGCCGCTACGAGGGCATGGAGAACGACCGCTACATCCTGCGCTCGATCACCGACGAGATCATGTACGAGATCATGCGGCTCTCCGGCCAGGAGTACGTCGACAAGTACGCCTCCGTCGCCAAGGAGGAGCGCAAGCTCGCGGAGAAGGAGGCAGCGGCCGAGAAGGCCGCCGCCGAGAGGGCCGCCCAGGTCGAGTCCGGTCCGGACGCGAAGGCCTCCTGACCCCGTGACCGTCCCCGTGGCCGGGGCCACGAAGCACGGCGCCGGGGTCGAGCCGCACGGGCCGGTCCAGGACACGATGTTCCGCGCCCTGGCGGTGCTCCGGTTCGTCGTCCTGCTGAACTCGCTGGGGATCTACCTCTGGCGCTACGACGGCTACGACCACCCGGCCGTCGGCTGGCTGGTGATGGCCGTGCTCGTCGCGTGGACCGGCTTCGCCGTCTGGGCCTACGCCGCTCCGGGGCGCCGCCGGCCCGGGCTGCTCCTGGCCGACCTGGCCGTGGCCGTCGGGGCGATCGCCCTGTCGCCGTACGTCAAGGGGGAGGGGCTGAACGCGACCCTGCCCGGATTCTGGGTGATGGGGGTCGTCCTGGCCTGGGCCATCCTGTGGCGCTGGGCCGGCGGGCTCACCGCGGCCGTCGTGGTCTGCGCGTTCGACATCAGCATCCGCCAGGAGTTCACCCAGAAGGCCTACGGCAACATCTTCCTGCTGATCCTGGGCGGGGCCATCGTCGGCTTCCTCTCCGGGCTGCTCCAGGAGATGGCCGCCCAGCGCGACCGGGCCGAGCGAGCGGCGGCGGCCGCGGGGGAGCGGCAGCGGCTGGCGCGCGTCGTCCACGACGGCGTGCTGCAGGCGCTGGCCCTGGTCCAGCGCCGGGCCCCCGAGCTGGGGCCGGTGGGCGTGGAGCTGGGCCACCTCGCGGGGGAGCAGGAGGTGCGGCTGCGCGGGTTGGTGCAGCAGGACTCACGCGACCTGCTGGCGCCCCTGGGAGACCTCGACCTGGTCGTGCTGCTCTCCGCGCTGCAGACGCCGCAGGTGCACGTGGCCGTGCCCGGGACCCCGGCGACGATGCCGGCCGAGGTGGCCACCGAGGTGGTGGCGGCCGTCGAGTCGATCCTGAGCAACGTGCGGCACCACGTCGGCCGCGACGCCCAGGCGTGGGTGCTGCTGGAGTCGATGGGTGACCGGTGGGTGGTGTCGGTGCGCGACGACGGTCCCGGGATCCCCGACGGGCGGCTGGAGGCGTCGGCGGCCGAGGGCCGGCTCGGCGTACGCCAGTCGATCGTGGGCCGTCTCCACGACCTCGGCGGGACGGCCCGGCTGCACTCCGCCCCGGGCCAGGGGACGGAGTGGGAGCTCGAGGTCCCGCGCGCCGGGGTGTCGTCGTGACGATCCACACCGAGCACCCGTTCCTGGACCCCTCCGACGCCGTACGCCGGCTCCGGGGGCGGCTCGGCGGCGCGGTCTCGTTGTGGACCAGCGGCTCCGAGGGCGCCCGGGCCGGGCTCACCGTCTCGTCGCTGATGGTCGCGGGCGGTGAACCCGGTCGGGTGCTGGCCCTCGTCGACCCGGACTCCGACCTGTGCGACGCGCTGGAGGCGACCGGGCGGGCCGTCGTACACCTGCTGGGGTGGGAGCACCGCGACCTCGCCGAGGTCTTCGCCGGCCAGCTGCCGTCCCCCGGCGGCCGGTTCACCACCGCGGAGTGGGACCAGACAGCCCACGGTCCCCGCCTGGCCTCGGCGCGGACCTGGGCCACCGTCGAGGTGCAGAGCCTCGACGCCGTCGGCTGGTCCACCCTCGTCACCGCGCAGCTGACCGAGGTCGTCCTGGGCGAGGACGACGCCCTGGAGCACCGCAGAGGCCACTACCTCCGCCGGGGGCCTGAGGCACCGGCGGGTCGCTCGTGACGCGGCCAGTAGGGTGCGGGCCGTGCAGGAGAACAAGCTCCGGGTGATGGTGGTCGACGACCACCCGATGTGGCGCGAGGGGGTCGCGCGCGACCTCACCGAGGCCGGGTTCGAGGTGGTGGCCACCGCCGCGAACGGCAAGGACGCGATCGCGCGGTTCCCCGCGGCGCGACCCGACGTGCTGGTGCTGGACCTGCAGATCCCGGCACCCAACGGGGTGGCGGTGACCGCGGAGGTGGTCCGGCAGGACGCCGGCGTCCGCGTCCTGATCCTGTCGGCCAGCGGCGAGCAGCAGGACGTGCTCGAGGCGGTCAAGGCGGGCGCGACGGGCTACCTGGTGAAGTCGGCCTCCCGTGCCGAGCTGGTCGACGCCGTACGACGGGTGGCGCTCGGCGACACCGTCTTCACTCCAGGCCTGGCGGGCCTGGTGCTGGGGGAGTACCGCCGCCTCTTCGACACCTCGGCGAGCACCAAGGAGGACGCCCCCCGCCTGACCGAGCGGGAGACCGAGGTGCTTCGGCTGGTGGCCAAGGGGATGTCCTACAAGCAGATCGCCGAGCGGCTGTTCCTGTCCCACCGCACGGTGCAGAACCACGTGCAGAACACGCTGCGCAAGCTGCAGCTGCACAACCGGGTGCAGCTGGTCCGCTACGCGATCGAGCAGGGACTGGACGACGTCGGGGACGGCCCCGGGGGCGGCAACGCCGACGGGGCGTGACACGCGGGCGTCGCATCCGCGTGCCGGGAAGAATCATGCGTTGGGTAGCGTTGGCATGCACAGGCGGCGATAAGGAGCACGACATGGGTCTGGGAACTTTGCTGTTCCGCGCTTCGCTCGGTGACGTGCTGCGTGCCGAGCGGATGCGTCAGGGGATGACGCTGCGCGAGCTCTCGTCGTCGGCCCGGGTCAGCCTCGGCTACATCTCCGAGATCGAGCGGGGTCAGAAGGAGGCGTCCTCCGAGCTGCTCGCCGCGCTCTGCGAGGCCCTCGACGTCCCGCTCTCCGGTGTGCTGCGCGAGGTCAGCGAGCACGTCGAGGCCCAGGAGCTGGCCCTCGAGGTGGTCACCGTCCCGTCGGTGCCCGGCGTCGTGGTCGCCTCGGCCGCGTGACGCTCAGCTGACCCCGGCTGCCTTCTCCAGGGCGCCCAGCTCGTCATCGAGGTGGGTCAGCAGCCGCTGCAGGTGCGGCACGCTGCGCCGGCAGCCGGTGAGGCCGAAGTCCATGTCCCCGGCATAGCTGTTGCAGGTGATGTTCAGCGCCATCCCGTTGATCGGGATCGACAGCGGGTAGGTGCCGGTCATCCTGGCGCCGTTGAGGTACATCGGCTTCTTCGGTCCCGGCACGTTGCTGATGATCAGGTTGAACGGCGGCCGGATGATGCCCTGCATCCGCAGCATCGGGGTGACGATCGAGGGCGCCATGCCCAGCGCGCTCATCGCCATGATCTGCAGCTGGCTCATCGAGCCGAGCGCCTCCTTGCCGGTCCTCATCGACGCGTGGATCGAGGCCAGCCGGTCGGCGGGGTCGTCCAGGTCGGTGCCCAGCTTCACCATCACGGCCCCGACCGAGTTGCCGCCCGCTCCGGCGGCCGTCCCCGAGCGCTTCGCGTCCAGGGCGACCGGGACCATCGAGACGAGCGGGGCGTCCGGGAGGGCGTCGTGCTCGATCAGGTAGCTGCGGATCGCGCCGGAGCACATCGCCAGCACCACGTCGTTCAGGGTGGTGCCGCTGGCCTTGCCGATCGCGCGCAGCCGCTCGATCTCCCAGCCCTGGGCGGCGAACCGTCGCGATCCTGTGATGGTGGTGTTGAACATCGTGCGTGGTGCGTAGAGCGACAGCGCCGAGGTCTCGTTCTTGAGGCCGCGCTTCAAGGTCTTGATGAGCGCGGCGGGCATCCCGGCGGCGTCGGCGGTGATGCCGAGCGCCGTACGCAGTGCGTCGAGGGGTACGGCGGCCAGGCTCTTCTCCGCGTCGTCCTGCGCCTTGTGGGCCTTCGAGCTCGGGCGGGCCGCCCACATCGGCGGCATGCCGCGCTCGTCGGGGTCGGTGCTCATCACGCTGCCCAGCAGCCGCATCGCGGCGATGCCGTCGACCAGGGAGTGGTGCAGCTTGGTGTAGAGCGCGACCCGGCCGTCGGCCAGGCCCTCGATCAGGTGGGCCTCCCACAGGGGACGCTCCCGGGCCAGCCGGGTGCTGTGCAGCCGCGAGCACAGCTCGAGCAGCTCGCGGACCCGACCGGGCTTGGGCAGGGCGCTGTGGCGGAAGTGGTACTCCAGGTCGAAGTTCTCGTCCTGGGTCCACACCCACTGGCCGGCAGTGGTGATCCCACGGGTGGGCCGCTTGAGGAACAGCGGTGCGATCTCGGAGACCTCCGACATCTGCTCGTAGAGCTTGCGGACGTAGTCGCGTGGCGCGCCCTCTGGCTTCTCGAACAGCTGGAGCCCGCCCACGTGCATCGGCATCTGCCTGTTCTCCGCGAACAGGAACCCCGCTGACGTCGGATCGATCGGAACCACCACGTCGTCTCCGCCTCTCTGTGGGCTCGGTCACTCCAGCCCAGGTGATCCTCGCGCGTCACCCTGCAATGGACAAGTCGGTCCACCGCCGCTGAGATTCCGGATTCTTGCCCCGAGATCCGGCAAAGCGGACAAACTAGACAGTCCGCAGACGGCCGCACGATCCAGGGAGCACGAGACATGGTCGCAGTGGCCACCCGGGCATCCGGGAAGAAGCCCAAGAAGCCGAAGAGATCGAAGAAGGTCCGCAAGCCCCCGAAGAAGAAGGCGCCGAAGAAGGCGCCCGCCACGGTCACGTCGTACGCCCCGGCCTCCTACTGGCGTACGGCGATGCCCTCGGCCTACGAGCTGCACGTGATCAAGCGCCTGGGCACCGGCTACTCCACCGCCACCCTCGCCGCCGTACGCCGGGCCGGGGGGATCGACCGCTGGTTCGCCCAGCAGCTCGAGCCGGCCACGGTCCCGGAGGCGTCGATCGTGGCCGCCGTCGACGCGTGGTACGCGCACCTGCGTCGTGCGCCGGCCCAGAAGGTGGCCACCAACGACGACGGCACGAAGATGGCCTGGCAGTACGGCCTGGACCTCGCCAACTGGACGGTCCTGCGACGCATCCACTCCACCCGGGCCGTGCAGGAGACGATGGTCGACTTCTGGACCAACCACCTGCACATCAGTACCGGCGAGGACAGGGTCTACACCCACCAGTTCGCCTACGACGCGACCATCCGCACCCATGCCCTGGGCCGGTTCGAGGACCTGCTGGTCGCGACCGCCACCCACCCGGCGATGTCGCTCTACCTCGACAACTGGCGCTCGCGGAAGAACGCGCCCAACGAGAACCAGGGCCGCGAGCTCCTGGAGCTGCACACCGTCGGCACCGGGTCGGGCTACACCGAGGACATGGTCAAGGACTCGGCCAAGATCCTCTCCGGCTACAGCGTCCGGTGGGGCGACGACTACGAGGGCTTCTACGACGCGGCCAACCACACCACCGGACGGGTCAGCGTGCTGGGCTTCACGCACGACAACACCGCGGCCGACGGCCGGGAGGTGGCCGAGGCCTACCTGCGCCACCTCGCCAACCACCCGGCGACCGCCCGCACGGTGGCCACCCGCCTGGCGCTCCGCTTCGTCAGCGACACCCCGTCGGAGGCCCTTGTCAGCCACCTCGCCGGGGTCTTCCAGGACTCGGGCACGGACATCAAGGCCACGTTGCGGGCCCTGGTCGCGCACCCGGAGTTCCGGGGCCACGCGGGCGCCAAGGTGAGCACGCCGGTCGACGACCTGGTCGCGACCGTGAAGGCCCTCGGCGTCACCGCGCGCCGGCCGACCGGTGACGGGTCCTTCGCCAACCACCTCAACTACGCCCACGGCGGCCTGCGGCTCTACAGCTGGCCGCGTCCGGACGGGGCGCCGGAGACCAACCCGGAGTGGACGTCCGCCGTGCGGATGCTGCGCTCGTTCCGGATGCACTGGAACCTGGCCGGGGGCTACTACCCGAAGACCGACGCCACCTTCGTGCCCGCGCGATCACGGGTCCCGCTGGCCTCGCTCCGGTTCGACTACTACTTCGACCACCTCTCGCGGAGCCTGCTGGGCCGCCGGTCCACCGCGCGCTCGCTGCAGGCCGCGTGCCTGGCCACCGGGCTGACCCCGAGCTCGGTGATCACCCCCGCGCACGCCGTCGGCACGTGGATGTTCCCGCACCTGGCCGCGGTCCTGCTCGACTCCCCGGAACACGTGACGCGATGAGGACGGTGAGGGCATGAGCCACGACGGCGCGCACGACGGGTGCGAGGACTACGAGCGGGCCAGTCGGCTGAGCCGGCGTGGGTTCATGCAGGGGATGGCGGCGGCGACCGGCGCCGTGGTCGCGACCCAGATGTTCGGCGACGCGATGATGGAGGCCAGCTTCGGGGCGACCGGCGGCAACGTCCTCGTGGTGCTCAGCTTCCGCGGGGGCATCGACGGGATGGGCATGGTGGTGCCGCACGGCGACCCCGACTACTACCGGGCCCGCCCCTCCATCGCCGTACCGAAGACCTCCGTGCTGGCGGCGGACGCGACCTTCGGGCTGCACCCCCAGCTGGCCCCGCTGCTGCCGCTCTGGAGCTCCCGCAGGATGGCCGCCGTCCACGCGGTCGGCCTCGAGGTCCCCAACCGCTCGCACTTCAAGGCGATCGAGCTCGTCGAGGACTCGGACCCGGGGTCGTCCGTGCGCCGCGGCTGGGTCAACCGGATGATCGGCACCGGGGGCATCGTCGGGCCGACCGAGGCGGTCCACCTGAGCTCGCCGCTGCCGCCCACCTCCTTCTCCGGTCCCGCGCCCACGCTGGCGACGGACGGCTTCGGCAACCTCCAGCTCTCCGGTCTCTCCAGCAGCAGGGCCGCCCGGCGCTACGCCGCGGAGGCCAAGGTGTGGGAGGCCACGTCCGGCCCGTTGGGGCAGGCGGCACGTTCCGCCTTCGCCGTGAACAAGGGCTTCGCGACGACCATGGCCAAGGCCTACCAGCCGGCCAACGGCGCGGCGTACCCGACCGACTACCCCGCCCACGACCTCGCCGAGGCGCTGCGCGACGCCGCCCACCTGATCAAGGCCGACGTGGGCACCTCGGTGATCAGCATCGACTTCGGCTCGTGGGACATGCACGCCGACTACGGCAACCAGGACTCGGGCCAGATGCGGAGCATGACGGCCGCCTTCGCCCGTTCGGTTGCGGCGTTCTTCCAGGACCTGGGCACGCTGGGTGACCGGGTCACGCTGACCACGATCTCGGAGTTCGGCCGGCGGGTGGCGCAGAACGGCAACCGGGGCCTGGACCACGGCTGGGGCAACATGATGCTCGTCATGGGCGGGGGAGTCCGCGGCGGCCAGTACTACGGAACCTGGCCCGGGCTGGCCGACGGCAAGCTGGTGTCCGGGGACCTGCAGGTGACCACGGACTACCGCAACGTCCTGGGCGAGATCGTCGCCCGCCGGTTCCCCGACCGGCCCCTCGGCCAGGTCTTCCCGGGGTTGTCCTACAGGCCACTGGGACTGATGGCCTGACCCGTAGGCGCCCTTCGCCGCCGGGTATAGGTTCGGCACGCAGACAACGAGGTCGAGCACTGGAGGTTCCATGTCGCAGTCCAACCGAGCTCGCGCGGATCACGACTACGTGATCGTGGGGGCCGGCAGCGCGGGAGCCGTGCTCGCCGCCCGGCTGACCGAGGACCCCGGAGTCAGGGTGCTGCTGCTCGAGGCCGGGCCCGAGGCCGACGCCGACGAGATCTCCATCCCGGCCGCCTTCCCGGCGCTGTTCAAGACCAAGTGGGACTGGAACTACGACACCACCGAGCAGAAGCAGCTGCACAACCGCAAGGCCTTCTGGCCGCGGATGAAGGCGCTCGGCGGCTGCTCGTCGATGAACGCGATGATCTACATCCGCGGCAACGCCGCGGACTACGACGCCTGGCGCGACGAGTACGGCGCCGCCGGCTGGGGGTACGACGACGTGCTGCCCTACTTCCGCAAGGCCGAGGGCAACACCCGGCTGGCGGGGAAGTACCACGGCCAGGACGGGCCGCTCCACGTGGAGGACCGCAGCTACACCCACGAGCTGACCAACCTCTGGGTGGAGAGCGCGGTCAGCGCCGGCATGAAGCCGACCGACGACTTCAACGGCCCCGAGCAGGAGGGCGCCGGGCTCTACCAGGTGACCTGTCGCAACGGCCGGCGCTGGTCGGTCGACCAGGCCTACCTCAAGCCGGTGCGCCAGCGCGAGAACCTGGACGTCGAGACCGGTGCGTTCGCGACCCGGATCGTGCTCGAGGGCGGTCGTGCCACCGGGGTCACCTACCGCGTCGGGGGCCGTGAGGTGACCGCCGGCGCCGCCCGCGAGGTGCTGCTGTGCGGGGGAGCGGTGAACAGCCCCCAGCTGCTGATGCTCTCCGGGATCGGGCCGGCGGCGCACCTGCGCGAGCACGGCATCGACGTGGTCTCCGACCTGGCGGGCGTGGGCCAGCAGCTCCAGGACCACCCGGCCGTCCCGCTCGTCTGGTACACCCGCGGCACCACCGACCTGGTGGAGTTCTCCAACGTCCGCAACCTGGTCCGCTGGAAGGCGCGTGGCACCGGTCCGCTGAGCTCCAACGTGGGCGAGGGAGGCGGGTTCCTGAAGACCCGTGACGACCTGGCCGCCCCCGACATGCAGTACCACGTCGCCCCGGCCGGCTTCTACGACAACGGCCTGCGGGAGCCGACCCGCCGGATGTTCACGGCCGCGCCGACGCTGGTCTCGGTCCGCAGCCGTGGCTCGCTCCGGCTCAGGTCGGCCGATCCCGCGTGGCACCCCGAGATCGACGCGGCGTACTTCGACGACGGGGCCGACCTCGACGCGATGCTCGCGGGCGTCAAGAAGGTCTGGGAGATCTGCGGACAGGGACCGCTCGCGCGCTACCTGGACACCCCGTGGCAGCTCTCGACCAGCCCCAGCGACGACGACTTCGTCGAGCACATCCGCAACAACACCCAGACGCTCTACCACCCGGTCGCGACCTGTGCCATGGGCTACGGCGAGGACGCGGTCGTGGACCCCGAGCTCAAGGTCCGTGGCGTCGACGGCCTGCGTGTCGTGGACGCGTCGGTGATGCCGGCCGTGCCCCGGGGCAACACGAACGCACCCACCATCATGGTGGCCGAGAAGGCCGCCGACCTGATCAGGAGCGCACGATGACCGCAGACGTCCAGGCCCCGCCCGCCACCCAGCAGACCTTCGACTCACTGAGCCCGGTGACCGGCGACGTCGTCGGCACCTGGCCGGTGCACTCCGCCGAGGACGTCCAGGACGCCGTCGAGCGCGCTCGCGAGGGCGCTGCCTGGTGGTCGTCGCTGACCTTCGACGAGCGGGCCGAGCGGCTGACCGCCTGGGCCGGGGTGATGACGCGCCGGGTCGCCCAGCTCGCCGACGTCGTGCACCAGGAGACCGGCAAGCCGCACAGCGACGCGACCCTCGAGGCCGCCCTGGCGCTGGACCACATCGCCTGGGCCGCCAAGCACGCCCGCAAGGTCCTCGGCCGCCACAAGGTGTCCTCGGGGCTGCTGATGGCCAACCAGGCGGCGACGGTCGAATACCGCCCGCTGGGCGTGGTCGGGGTCATCGGCCCGTGGAACTACCCCGTGTTCACGCCGCTCGGGTCGATCGCCTACGCGCTCGCCGCCGGCAACGCGGTCGTCTTCAAGCCGAGCGAGCTCACGCCCGGTGTCGGCTACTGGCTGGCGGCGACCTTCGGCGAGGTCGTGCCCGAGCACGCCGTCTTCCAGGTCGTCACCGGCCTCGGCGAGACCGGGGCCGCCCTGTGCCGCGCGGGGGTCGACAAGCTGGCGTTCACCGGCTCGACGGGCACCGGCAAGAAGGTGATGGCGGCCTGCGCGGAGACGTTGACCCCGGTCGTCATCGAGGCGGGTGGCAAGGACGCCGTGCTCGTCGACGAGGACGCCGACCTCGACGCCGCGGCCGACGCCACGCTGTGGGGCGCCTGCGGCAACGCGGGGCAGACCTGCATCGGCGTGGAGCGGGTCTACGTGCACGACTCGGTGTACGACGAGTTCCTGTCCCTGCTCGTCGAGAAGGGCCGCGACCTGCGGGCCGAGGACTCACCCGACACCAAGATCGGCCCGATCACGATGCCCAGCCAGCTCGAGGTGATCAGCTCGCACATCCGCGACGCCCTCGACAAGGGGGGCAAGGCGGTGCTCGGTGGGCTCTCGGCCGTCGGCGACCGCTACGTGCAGCCGACGATCCTGGTCGACGTGCCCGAGGAGTCGACGGCGGTGCAGGAGGAGACCTTCGGCCCGACCGTGACCGTCACACGGGTCCGGGACATGGACGAGGCGGTGGCCAAGGCCAACGGCACCCGCTACGGCCTCGGCTCGACGGTGTTCTCCAAGGCTCGCGGCATGGAGCTCGCCGAGCGGATCCGGTCGGGGATGACGGCCGTCAACGGCGTGATCACCTTCGCGGCGATCCCGTCGCTGCCGTTCGGCGGTGTGGGCGACTCCGGCTTCGGGCGGATCCACGGGCCCGACGGGCTCAAGGAGTTCACCTACGCCAAGGCGATCGCGCGGCAGCGGTTCAAGCCCGTGCTGGCGCTGACCAGCTTCACCCGCACCGCCAAGGCGGACGGCCAGCTGGCCCAGATCATCACGATGCTGCACGGCCGTGGATCCACTCTCCAGAAGTAGTGGCGCCCGCGAACACCTGACCCGCTACGGCGCGGCGGCGGCGCCGCACGTCGAGCTGGCGATGCAGCGCAGCCGGACGTCGCTGCGCCAGCGGCAGGCCCGGTTGCGCTCCAAGCTGTGGCAGGTCGGCCAGTGCGCGATCGCGGCCGGCGTGGCCTGGGCGGTGGCGACGCAGGTCTTCGGCCACGCCGCACCCATCTTCGCGCCGGTGGCGGCGGTGGTGAGCCTCGGGACGTCCTACGGGCAGCGCTTCCGACGCGTCTTCGAGGTGTCGGTCGGCGTGGCCATCGGCGTGCTGGTCGGCGACCTGATCACGAACTGGGTCGGCTCCGGCGGCTGGCAGATCGCGGTCATCGTCGCGCTCGCCATGAGCACGGCCCTGCTGCTCGACCAGGGCGTGCTGTTCGTCAACCAGGCCGCGATCCAGGCGATCTTCGTGAGCACGCTGCTGCCGACCGCCGGAGCGGCCTTCACCCGGTGGACCGACGCGCTGATCGGGGGAGGGGTGGCGCTGGTGGCCGCGGCCGTCGTACCCCGGGCGCCGCTGCGACGCCCCCGCGAGCAGGCCGGCGTCGTCGTACGCAAGATCTCGGTGCTGCTGCGGGCGGCCGCCGCGAGCATCCGCGACGGCGACTTCGAGCGGTCGCTGGACGTGCTGCGCGACGCGCGGTCGACCGACCGGTTGGTGATCGAGCTCCGCGCCGCCGCCGACGAGGGCCTCTCGGTGGTGCGGAGCTCGCCCTTCCGGCGGCGGCACCGCGGGCGGGTACGCGCGATGGCCGAGCTGGTCGAGCCGCTGGACTTCGCGCTGCGCAACACCCGCGTGCTCGTACGACGGGTCGCGGTGGCGTCCTACCGTCGCCAGGCCATCCCCACGTCGTACGCCGTGATGCTGGAGGAGCTCGCCGAGTGCGCCGAAGACGTCGCGGAGGAGCTGCGCCAGGGACGGGTGGCCACCGCGGTCCGCGACCGACTGGTCGCGCTGGGCCGCTCCAGCTCGCTGGCCGAGCGCTCCCACGACCTCTCGGCGGAGGTGGTGCTGGCCCAGGTGCGCTCGCTGGTCGCCGACCTGCTCGCCGTGACCGGTGTCGACCCCCTGGCCGCGACCGACATGATCCCGCCGATCAGCGACTGAGCGCTCAGAGCTCGCGCACGACCGAGTCCACCACGGCGACGAGGTCGCCGCCGGTGCTCTCGGCCACCGCACGCTGCCGTTGGTACGACGCGCCGCGACGTGGGATCTCCAGCACCAGGGCCAGCTCGTCGGAGCAGCCGAGCCGCTCGGCCACCGGGGCCAGGTGCTCGACCAGCTCGCGCAGGTCGTCCTGGAGCAGCCGTTCGTTGGAGTGCTCGTCGAGGATGATCCAGGCGTCCAGGCCGTAGCGGGCAGCGCGCCACTTGTTCTCCTGCACGTGCCACGGAGGCATCGTCGGCAGCGGCTCGCCCCGGTCGAGCTTGTCGGACAGGTCGACGACCAGGCAGTGCGTGAGCGCCACCAGGGCCCGCATCTCCCACAGCGTCGAGACCCCGTCGCAGATGCGGACCTCGACGGTGCCCAGGTGCGGCGCCGGCCGCACGTCCCAGCGGATCTCGCTGATCTCCTCGATCACGCCGGTGGTGATCAGGTCCTGGGTGTAGTGCTCGAAGTCGGGCCAGGTCTCGAACTGGAACGGCAGCCCGGCCGTGGGCAGCTGCTGGAACATCATCGCCCGGTTGCTGGCGTAGCCGGTGTCGGTGCCGGCCCAGATCGGGGAGGAGGCGGAGAGGGCCTGGAGGTGGGGGTACCACTTCAGCAGCGACGAGACGATCGGCATCGCGTGCTCCCGGCGTACGCCGACATGGACGTGCACGCCCCAGATGAGCATCTGCCGGCCCCACCACTGGGTCCGTGCGATCAGCTCCTCGTAGCGGTGGCCAGGGGTGAGCAGCTGTGTGGACCACTCGGCGAACGGGTGCGTGCCGGCGCAGTAGAGGTCGACCCCGAGCTCGTCGCCGAGCGGACGGACGAGGTCGATCAGGGAGGCGAGCTCGTCGACGGCCTCGCCGGCGGTGCGGCAGATGCCGGTGGTCAGCTCGACGGTGTTGCGCAGGAGCTCCTTGTGGATCCGGGGCTCCGGTCCGTGCCGCTGGAGCCCGAGGTCGAAGAGCTCGGAGGCGGCGTTGACGAGGTCGCGGGTCCGCTTGTCCACCAGGGCGAACTCCCACTCCACGCCCAGGGTGGGCTCGGGGGAGTCGGTGAACTCGATGGGCACGCGCTCATCGTTCCACGCCGGGCCGGGTCAGGGGGTGGCGGAGGCCGATGCGATCGCCGGCGCCGAGTGGGCGAACGACCCGTCGGCGTTGCGCAGCCCCTCGCCGTCGATCACATAGACGACGTAGCCCAGCATGGTGCGCTCGGCCTGCAGGGTGACGTGCTTGCCGACGAGGCCGGTGAACTCCTCGGTGTTGGTCTCCACGGTGCCGTCGCCGTCGAAGTCCGCGTTGGCCCGGCTGCCCTGCTGCTCGGCGGTGCCGAGGTCGAGCCCCGTGGTCCCCAGGCAGAAACCGAGTCCGCACGCGTTCCAGGTGCCGTCGACCGGCACGATCCGTGGACCCGACGGGGTGGGCGTGGCCTTGGCCGGGGCAGGCTTGGGGGTCGCGCTGGGCTTCGGTGCGGCCGGCTTGGACGCGGTCGGCTTCGGTTGGGCTGCTGGTGCCTGCGCGGTGCGCGGCTTGGTGACGTGCTTGGGCCGGGCGACCTTCGGCGCCTCGGTCGCGTCCGCCGGGGGCGGCGGCGAGGGCAGGGCGAAGACGCCGGTCTGGTAGCCCGCCTGGAAGGACAGCACGAGCTGGACGTAGTAGTCGGAGTGGTTGTAGCGGAACGCGGCGCGCGCCGCCCCGGCCGGGTCGTCGAGCCGGCCACCGGCACCGCACAGGTAGACCGCGGCACCGAGGGCGCTGTCGTCGATGTCGTCAGGGTTCTTCCTGCCGTCACCGTCGCCGTCGCGGGCCACGGCGTTCCACGTCTCGGGCAGGAACTGCATCTGGCCCACGGCCCGGTCCCAGACCGTGTCGTGATCGAGGACGCCCCGGTCGGTGTCCTTGATCGCGGCGAAGGCACCGGCTCCGTTGAGCTCGGGCCCGCGGATCTCGGGGCGGGAGACGCCGTCGGCGCCGAGCTGGGCGCCGCCGAAGCGACCGTGGTTGGACTCGACGCGGCCGATGGCGGCCAGCAGGGTCCAGGAGATGTGGCAGCTCGGGTCCGCCTCGGCCATGGTCAGGTCGGCGCGCTGGTAGGCGGCCAGCGCGGCCGCGGGTACGTCGTTGCTGCCGGTGCTGCTGATCTCGAAGAACTGCTTGTCGCTGCGGGTGCCACGGGCGCCCTTGTGGGCCTCGCCGCGGGCGAGCAGGAAGGAGGTCGGCAGCACGGCCTGCGGGGCCAGCAGCTGCCAGTAGAAGCCGTTCGCGGCGTCGGTGGGGACCACGGAGGCGGCGGCCAGGGCGTCCGCGCTCGCGGTGCCGTTCTCGGGGCTGGTGTCCGGGCCGGACTCGGTCGTGCCGGCCCAGGCGGCGACGCCGGTGACGACGAGCGCGAGGGTCAGGAGCAGGGTGCTGACGAGCGCCCAGAGGTGCTTCATGGGGGACGAACCTTTTTCCGAGACGGGACTGGCTCCCAGCCTAAAAGGCCTGCGAGCGCCGTCTCACCAAAAGCGTGCAATTGGGCCAAACAACCCGAAAAAATCTAGTCAGGACTAGACAAGTCGGCACCCCAGCGGGCGCGGAGCCGGTCCACCCAGTAGCGGTGCGAACCGTCGAAGGGCGCGGTGCCCTCCTGCACGGCCCGCAGGATCTCCTGGGAGCTCGCCACCGCCCCGTCGATCACGTCGTCGGGGTAGCCGAGGGACACGCGGTGCTCCGCGAACTCGTCCTCGTCGTCGACCCACACGCGGCCCGTCGTACCGCGGATCACGTCCAGGTCGAGATCCACCGCGCGGACCAGCTCCTCGCCGTGCCACACGGCCGGCGTGGCCATGTCGACGTAGGTGTCGAACGGGCGTCGCGGGTCGTCGGCGTAGAACGTCGCCAGCCACCACGCGTCGTGGGGCACCAGGGTCACGTGGTCGGCCGCCGCCTGGAAAGCGCGGCTCGGGCTGGCCAGCAGGGTGCCCTGCGTGATCCCGATCCAGGTGCCGTGGCCGTCCACGCCGAGCCGGAGCCCGTCGAACTCCCAGTGCGGGTCGTCGGGCCATTTCCGGCACTCGACACGGACGGGTCGCAGCATGCGGCCGAGGATACGGGGGGTCAGCGCTTGGAGGACGGGTTGATCTTGGAGTACTGCTTGGCCACGACGTCCTGGTAGCGGGAGCCGGCGAGCTTGGCGAAGTGGTGCAGGGCGTGGGCGTCCGCGCCGACGAGCACGCGGGCCTTGCCGTTGAGGGCGCCCTTGAAGATGACCTGGGCGGCCTTCTCCGGGGTCATCCGGGCCAGCTTCTTCTCGAACAGCGAGTCGAGCGCGTCCGCGTCCTGGCTGCCGGTCTTCCGGCCGTTGCGGGAGATGCCGGTCTTGATCCCGCCCGGGTGCACGCAGGTCACCCCGACCGGGTGGCCGTTGACGAGCATCTCCTCGCGGAGCGCCTCGGTGAAGCCGCGCACCGCGTACTTCGTGGCGTTGTACGCCGTCTGGCCGGGCACGCTGACCAGTCCGAACAGGCTCGACAGGTTGACCAGGTGGCCGTCCCCGGAGGCGATCAGGTGGGGCAGGAACTCCTTGGTGCCGTTGACCACGCCCATCAGGTTGACGCCGAGGATCCAGTCGAAGTCCTCGTAGGACATCTCCTCGAAGTCGCCGGTCATGCTGACGCCGGCGTTGTTGATCAGCATGTTGACGCGGCCGAACTGGTCGGCGACGGCCGCGGCCCACTCGGTGACCGCGGCGCGGTCGGAGACGTCGACCCGGTCGCTGCGCAGCTCGCGCACTCCGGCGGCCTTGAGCAGGTCGACGGTCTCGCCGAGCCCGGCCTCGTTCCAGTCCGAGACGGCGAGCAGGGCGCCCGCACGGGCGGCCCGGAGGGCGAGCTGACGGCCGATGCCGGAGCCGGCACCGGTGATGACGACGACCTTGTTGTCCAGGGACTTCATGCTGCGTTCTCCTTCGTCTTGGCGGTCTGCTCCTGCCGGCCGGCCACGACGTAGGCGTCGAGGTCGAAGTCGCTGAGCAGCGAGCGGAACTTGTAGGTGGTGCGCGGCCACAGCGTGGTGTTGCGGCCGTGGGAGTCGATGTACCAGCTGGCGCAGCCGCCGGTGTTCCACACCGTGCGCTGCATCCGCTGCTGCAGGTCCTCGTTCCAGGCGTCCTGGGCCTCGGGCCGGGGCTCGACACTGACGAGCTCGCGCTCACCCATCTTCTGCAGGGCGGAGAGGATGTAGGCGATCTGGCTCTCGATCATGAACACCATCGAGGAGTGGCCCAGGCCGGTGTTCGGCCCGACGATCTGGAAGAGGTTCGGGAAGCCGGAGATGGTGGTGCCCTTGTAGGCCGTCATCCCGCTGTCGCGCCAGGCGTCGGCGAGCGTGCGCCCGTCGCGGCCCGTGATGTGCTGCGCGATGGGCTGCTCGGTCGTGTAGAAGCCGGTCGCGACCACGATGGCGTCCACCTCGCGGGTGGTGCCGTCCTGCGTCACGATCCCGGTCGGGGTGATCTCGGCGATCCCGTCGGTGACGAGGTCGACGTGGTCCTGCGCGAGGGCGGGGTAGTAGTCGTTGGAGATCAGCACCCGCTTGCAGCCGAGCTGGAAGTTCGGCGTCACCGCCTTGCGCAGCTCCGGGTCGGAGATGCCGTCCGCGATGTTCTTCAGCGAGAGCTTCACCGCCGGGGCGGCCAGCTTCGGGTTGACCACGAAGCCGGGCACGAAGCACTCACGGCCCCAGTAGATGCCGGTGCGGAACGCCTTCTGGAAGAACGGAACGAACCGGAACCCGAGCCTCTCGATCCCCTTGTAGGGGCGGTCCTTGCGCGGCATCACCCAGGGGGCGGTGCGCTGGTAGACGTCGAGGTGGGCGACCTGCTTGGCCACCTCGGGCACGATCTGGATCGACGACGCGCCGGTGCCGATCACGGCCACGCGCTTGCCGGCCAGGTCGTAGTCGTGGTTCCAGCGGGCGGAGTGGAAGACCTCGCCCTGGAAGGTGTCGATGCCGGCGATCTCCGGCAGCTTGGGCTCCGAGAGGCCGCCCGAGCCGGTGATCACGATGTCGGCAACGACCGTGCCGTGGTCGGTGCTGACGGTCCAGAGGCCGGCGGTCTCGTCCCACGTGAGGTCCTCGACGGTGACCCCGAACCGGAAGCGGTCCAGCACGCCCGACTGCTCGGCGGTGCGCTCGAGGTAGGCCCGGATCTCGGGCTGCGGGGAGAACGAGCGCGACCAGCCCGGGTTGGGCGCGAAGCTGAACGAGTAGAGCTGGCTGGGCACGTCGCAGGCGGCGCCGGGGTAGGTGTTGTCGCGCCAGGTGCCGCCCACCGAGCTGCCCTTGTCGACGACGAGGAAGTCGGTGAACCCGTTCTCGTCGAGCTTGATCGCGGTGCCGAGACCGGCGAAGCCCGCACCCACCACGAGCGTGCGGACGCGCCCGGGGAGGGGAGCGGGGGAGATCTGCTGGTTCGTCGAGGTCATGCCACGACTCTACAAAGTATTGAACGTGCGTCAATAGCGTTGTTGAAAGAAGTTCAGTAACATGGGACACATGACCTCGCCGCGCACCCGGATGAGCCCGGACAGCCGCCGGGAGCAGCTGCTGGAGCTCGGGGTGCGGCTGTTCGCCACGCGGTCGCTGGAGGACCTCTCGATCGAGACGCTGGCCGAGGAGGCCGGGATCTCCCGCGGGCTGCTCTACCACTACTTCGGCAACAAGCAGGAGTTCCACACCGCCGTCGTGCAGCGCGCGGCTGACGACCTTTTCGCCGTGACCGCCCCAACCGGGGAGGGCGCACCGCTCGAGCAGCTGGCGGGGTCCCTGGAGCGCTACGTCGACTACGTCACGGAGAACTACCACGGCTACCTCTCGTTGCTGCGCGGCGCGGCCGGAGGTCACGAGGGCCTGCGTGAGATCTACGAGTCCGCGCGCGCTGCCCTGACCGACCGGCTCTTCGAGGGGCCGGTGGCCGAGGAGGCTGCCGCCCTCGGGCTCACCGACACCCCCGCCGTACGCCTCCTGGTCCACGGGTGGGCGGCGTTCACCGAGGACGTGGTCCTCGAGTGGGTCCGCGACGCCCGCGGGATCAGTCGCGACGAGCTGCTGCTGACCCTGTCGGCGTCCCTGCCGGGGATCCTGGCGCCACTGCGGCAGGCGTGACCGGCCGCCGCGCGAACACCCAGAGCTTCATGGCCACGAAGCGCAGCACGGTCACCCCGAGGTTCGCCGTCGTGAGCACGACGACCTCCGCGCCCCGGTGCGCGGAGCCGAGCGAGTGCAGCAGCGCCAGGGCACCTGAGGTCACCGCCAGCCCGATCGCGAAGATCACCAGCCCCTGCACCTGATGGCGTACGGCGTCCCGGGGACCCTTCACCCCGAACGTGAACCGCCGGTTGGCCGTCGTGTTCGCGATCGCGGTGAGCAGCAGGGCTGTGAAGTTGGCCCAGCCCGAGGACATACCGGCGCTCAGCAGCAGGAAGAGCACTGCGTAGGCCAGCGTGGAGCAGACGCCGATCGCCAGGAAGATGCCGACCTGCATGCCCAGTCGGCCGCGGCCGGCCTCCGAGCTGGTGCGGCCGAGACGCTCCCCGATCTCGCGCAGCGGCAGCGTGCCGCGAACCAGCGAGCGGCCCAGGCGGGCCACTCCCTTGAGATCGTCGACCGCCGTGCGGACGATGTCCACGCTGCTGTCCGGGTCATCGGTCCAGTCGACCGGGACCTCGTGGATCCGCAGGCCCGCCCGCTCGGCGACGACGAGGAGCTCGGTGTCGAAGAACCACGCGTCGTCCTCGACGAGCGGCAGCAGCTCGCGGGCCGCCGCCCGCCGGATCGCCTTGAACCCGCACTGGGCGTCGCTGAACCCGGCCCGCAGGGCCTGCCGCAGGATCAGGTTGTAGCTGCGCGAGATCAGCTCCCGCCTGGTCCCCCGGCTGACCCGCGAGGCGCGGGTCAGCCGGGAGCCGATGGCGAGGTCGGAGTGACCGCTGACCAGGGGCGCCACCAGGGGCAGCAGAGCGGCCAGGTCGGTGGACAGGTCGACGTCCATGTAGACGAGCACGTCGCTCTCCGAGCCGCTCCACGCCCGCTTCAGCGCGCGGCCCCGCCCCTTCTCCGCCAGGTGCACCACCGTCACCTCGGGGTGCGTGTGGCTGAGCCGGCGGGCGATCAGCGCCGTCTGGTCGGTGCTGGCGTTGTCCGCGATCGTGACCCGGAAGCTCCACGGCATGGTGTGCAGGTGCGCAACCACCCGCTCCACCGAGTCGGCGAGCTGGACCTCCTCGTTGAACACCGGGATGACCACGTCGAGCACGGTCGCGGTGGCCCGCTCGACCGCTCCCTCGGCCGGCGTCGCCGGCTGCACCAGCGCGCTCACTTGATCCCGCCCGACAGGTCGTAGAGCGTGCTGCTGCCGACGGTCTTGGCGGTGAAGTTGGCCGTGACCCAGGCGGTGATGGCGCTGCTGGTGCCCGAGGCGTTGCCGCCACCGCCACCGCCACCGACCGAGCTGGCGATGAACCAGTGGATCCGGCCGTCGGCGACGTACTGCTTGAACTGCGCCAGGGTCGGGCTCGGGTCGCTGCCGTTGAACCCGCCGATCGCCATCACCGGCTCCTGGCTGGCCAGCTGGTAGCCGGCGGCGTTGTTGGCGCCGATCGCGGCCGCGGTCCAGGTGTAGGCGTCGGCATCGGTCTGGAGCAGCTTGGTCACAGCGGCGCTGGAGGTGCTGCCGTTGAGCAGGCCGCCCACACCGCCGCCTCCGGCCCCCCGGGTGGTGCCGGTCTGTCCCGGGGCCTGGCCCGTGGGGGCGACGCCGGGCAGGCCCGGTCGTCCGCCGCCACCGGGTCCGCCCATACCGCCTGCCGAGGCAGGGCCGGCCGTCGGGATCGAGCCGGTGTGCGGGGTGGCGGCGGTGCTGACGGCGTACGCCGCGGGGCCGGCCAGCGAGGCCACCAGGGCGACGCCTGCGGCCACCAGCGCCAGCTTGCGGGGGAGGTGTCCGGCGCCGGCGATCGCCAGGGCGGAGAGGAGGCCGAGGACGACGACGGCCCACTTCAGCCAGGGCAGGTAGTCGGTGGTGCGGTCCAGCAGGAACCACGCGAACATCGAGGTCAGTGCGACCGTGAAGGACAAGATGCCGGTGGCCACCAGCGAGGTGCGGTGCTCCCAGAGGACCCAGGCGCCCATGCCCACGAGGGCGGCGATGGCCGGAGCCAGCGCGACCGCGTAGTAGGCGTGGAAGATGCCGGCCATGAAGCTGAAGGTCAGCGCGGTCACCAGCAGCGTGGTGCCCCATAGGATGACGCCGGCGCGCAGGTTCACCCGGCGGCGACCGAACCAGAGGGCTGCGGCGCCGAGCACGAGGGCGGCGGGGAGCAGCCAGGCGATCTGGCCGCCGATCTCGCTGTTGAAAAGCCGCAGGATGCCGGTGGCACCCCAGTTGCCGCCACCGGCACCACCTCCGCCGCCGACCGAGCCGGTCTCGTTGCCGCTGAGGCGGCCGAGGCCGTTGTAGCCGAGGGTCAGCTCCAGGATCGAGTTGTTCTGCGAGCCGCCGATGTAGGGACGGCTCGCCGCCGGCCACAGCTCCACGATGGCGATCCACCAGCCACCGGCGAGCAGCATCGAGCCGAACGCCACGAGCAGGTGCCCGACCCGCTTGCCCCAGGAGGTGTTCGCGCAGAGCAGGTAGACCAGGCCGAGCGCCGGGAGCACCAGGAAGGCCTGGAGCATCTTGGTCAGGAACGCCAGCCCGACGAGGGCTCCGGCGAGCGCGAGCCAGCGCACCGGGTGACCGACCGTGGCCTTCGTGCTGGTAGGTCCCCTGGTCGCCTCGACGGCGCGCAGGGTGGCGGCAGAGGCGCCGACCAGAAGGAGGGTGAGCAGGGCGTCGGGGTTGTTGAAGCGGAACATCAGCACGGCCACGGGGGTCAGGGCCATCACGGCGCCGGCGATCAGGCCCGCTGCCGCGGACCCCGTCGTACGCCGGACCACCTGGTGCAGCAGCGCGACGGTGGCGACGCCCTCGATCGCCTGGGGAACCAGGATGCTCCAGGCGGAGAGCCCGAAGATCCGCACGGAGATGGCCATCGGCCACAGCGCGAGCGGGGTCTTGTCGACCGTGATCGAGCTGGCGGCGTCACTGGAGCCGAAGAACATCGCCTTCCACGACTCGGAGCCGGCCTGCACGGCGGCGGAGTAGAACGAGTTCGCCCAGCCGCTGGCGCCGAGGCCCCACAGGTAGAGCACGCCGGTGGCGAGCAGCAACCCCAGGAACGCGGGGCGCGCCCAGCTCGGGTCCTCGGTGGGTCCGCGCCAGACCCGCCGTACCCGGGCCATGCCGGAGGACGAGCGGGTCTGGCTGGGAAGGGGCCCGGAGCTGCGCGAGTCACGTGCTGCGGTGGCCGGTCCGGTCGGCCGCGGCAGGGTGCTGGTGGTGTCCATGGCACGACAGTGACGTCGCAGCCTGCGACCGGAGTGTGCCCGTTCTGTGGCCTGGCTGTGAGGCCCTCAGTGGTAGAAGTACGGGTCCAGCACGGAGACCTCGGTGATGCTGTCGACCGGCAGGCCGTTCGTCTCGGCGGCCGCTCGGATGGCGCCGGTGTCGGGACCGTCGTACACGCAGAAGGTGGTGTGCTTGTCGGTGCTGACGTAGGAGTGGACCCAGGTGACGCCGTGGCCGGCGTTGCCCTTGACGACGGAGGAGCAGGTCTCCGCGCCGCCGTGGTCGGTGGGGATCAGCAGGCCGTCGGTGAAGGTCCGCTGGACGAGGTAGCGAGGCATGGTGGTTCTCCTAGGGTGGTAGGTGGATCAGGTGCCACTCACGGTGCCGCCTCGCACGATCCACGACATCGGCAGCGACGGCCCATGTTTCGGGTCTCGGCTC
The DNA here is from genome assembly GCA_025964795.1 of Marmoricola sp. GTDB lineage: Bacteria > Actinomycetota > Actinomycetes > Propionibacteriales > Nocardioidaceae > Marmoricola. The sequence goes on along the minus strand of JAOPYC010000034.1, from coordinate 300 downwards.
AGGTCTCGGAGGGGGCCGACCAGGCGGAGACGACCCGGGCGGCTTCGCGCCGGGAGGGGACGCCGAGCTTGGCCAGCACGGCGGAGACGTGGTGCGCGGTGGTGCGCGGGGAGATGAACAGGGCCGTGGCGATCTCGGCGTTGCTGGCCCCGGTGACCAGGAGCCGGGCCACCTCCAGCTCCCGCTCGGTGAGCCCGGCAGGGTTGGCGGTCGTCGTGCGCCGGGGCCGCACGGTCGTGGCCACGCCGAGCCGGCGGAGCCGCTGGGCCACGCGGGCCGCGTCGTTGCGGGCGCCGAGCC
>JAOPYC010000024.1 GCA_025964795.1 Marmoricola sp. | reverse complement strand
ACTTGAACCCCCAACCTTCGGTTTTGGAGACCGATGCTCTGCCAGTTGAGCTCGTGCCCTACGGTGCCTTCCGGGCATGCCAAGACAATGGCCAGAGACACCAAAAGGAGAGTTTACGGGGCCGGCCCACGCAAAGTCGAACCGGTGCCCCACGGGCACGGGGGACGGTCCCGGTCTGCCCCCGTCCTCTGCGAGCATGGACCCGTGACCGAGCCCGAGACCCAGCAGCGCCAGCACCCCCAGCCCCTCGCCGACCGCTCCCCCGACGAGGTCGAGGCGTTCCTGCACGAGCAGCAGCGCGCCTACGAGAGCCTCCAGGCCCGTGGCCTGAAGCTCGACCTGACCCGGGGCAAGCCGTCCTCGGCCCAGCTCGACCTCTCCGAGGCCCTGCTGAGCCTGCCCACGGACCACCGGGACTCGGCGGGCGTGGACACCCGGAACTACGGCGGGCTCGAGGGCATCCGGGAGCTGCGCGAGATGTTCGCCGAGCTCCTGTGGATCGAGCCCGAGCAGATCGTGGCCGGCGGCAACTCCAGCCTGGTGATGATGCGCGAGGTGCTGGTCGACCTGATGCTCAAGGGCGGTGTCGACTCCGAGCGCCCGTGGGGCCAGGAGGAGAAGGTCACCTTCGTGTGCCCCGTCCCGGGCTACGACCGCCACTTCACGCTGCTCGAGTGGTTCGGCATCGACACCGTGACGGTGCCGATGAAGGACGACGGCCCCGACGTCGATGCCGTCGCCGAGCTGGTCGCCTCCGACCCGAGCATCAAGGGCATGTGGTTGGTGCCGACGTACGCCAACCCGAGCGGCTCGGTGTGCTCCCAGGAGGTGGCCGAGCGCCTGGCCTCGATGACGACGGCGGCCCCGGACTTCAAGATCTTCTGGGACAACGCCTACGCGTTCCACCACCTGACCGAGGACGAGGCCAAGAGCGCCGACATCCTCTCCCTAGCCTCCGCCGCGGGACACCCCCACCGGCCGATCATGTTCGCCTCGACCTCGAAGATCACCTACGCCGGGGCGGGTGTCGCGTTCCTGGGCGGCTCTGCGGAGACGGTGCAGTGGTACATCGGGCACCTGGGCAAGGGCGCCATCGGTCCCGACAAGCTCAACCAGCTGCGGCACTCGCAGTTCTTCGGGTCGCCGCAGGGCGTGCGCGACCACATGGCCAAGCACCGCGCGATCATCGCCCCGAAGTTCGCGGAGGTCGAGCGGATCCTGTCCGAGCGGCTCGGCGGCCTGGGCGTGGCCACCTGGACCCGCCCGACCGGGGGCTACTTCGTCAGCCTCGACGTCCTCGACGGCACCGCGTCGCGCGTGATCGAGCTGGCGCGCGAGGCCGGCGTCGCGCTCACCCCGGCCGGCTCCGCGTTCCCCCTCAACAACGACCCCCGCAACCGCAACATCCGCCTGGCCCCCACCTTCCCGCCTCTGGAGGACGTCACCGGAGCGATGGAGGCGGTCGCGACCTGCGTGCTGCTCGCTGCTGCAGAAAAGATCGCCACCCACGCGTGACTGCCTCGTGAACCACCACCGCCGGTCGCTCGAGGAGCTGCCGAAGGCACACGTCCACCTCCATTTCACCGGCTCCATGCGCCACGCCACCCTGCTCGAGCTCGCCGAGCGCGACGGTCACCGGCTGCCCGACGCGTTGGTCGAGGACTGGCCGCCGCGGCTGTCGGGGGCCGACGAGAAGGGCTGGTTCCGCTTCCAGAGGTTGTACGACGTGGCCAGGTCGGTGCTGCGGACCGAGGGCGACATACGACGCCTGGTCCGCGAGGCCGCGGAGGACGACAAGCGCGACGGCTCGCGCTGGCTGGAGATCCAGGTCGACCCGAGCGGGTACGCCGCACGGTTCGGCGGGGTCACCGAGTTCACCGACCTCGTCCTGGACGCCGTCCGGGAGAGCAGCCGCGACGTCGGGATCGGGATGGCGGTGGTGATCGCCGCCAACCGCACCCGGCACCCCCTGGACGCCCGCACCCTGGCGCGGCTCGCGGCGCAGTACGCCGGCCGCGGGGTCGTCGGGTTCGGCCTCTCCAACGACGAGCGCCGCGGCAACACCCGCGACTTCGCCCCCGCGTTCCGGATCGCCGAGCGCGCCGGGCTGCTGCTCACCCCCCACGGCGGCGAGCTGCTCGGGGCCGACGCCGCACGGCTGTGCGTCGAGGAGCTGCACGCCGACCGGCTGGGCCACGGGATCCGGTCCGTGGAGGATCCCGACCTGCTGGACCTGATCGTCGCGCGGGACATCCCGCTCGAGGTGTGTCCGGTGTCCAATGTCGCGCTCGGGGTCTACAGCGACCTGTCCTCGGTGCCGCTGCCGGACCTGATGGCGGCCGGCGTCACGGTCGCACTGGGTGCCGACGACCCCTTGCTGTTCGGCTCCCAGCTCGCCGGGCAATACGCCACCATGCGGGCCGCGCACGAGCTGACCGACGTACAGCTCGCCGATCTCGCGCGCTCCTCGATCCGCGCCTCGCGGGCAGCCGATGAGGACAAGTCGACGTGGATGCGTGAGATCGACGGCTGGTTGGGGACAATGGCGACATGAGCACCTATCCCGGGGAGACCCCGCAGCCGGCTGACGACGTGCCCCAGGACACCTCCCACGACACCGAGCCCACGCAGCCGGTGAGCCCCCAGGACCCCTCCGCGGCGCCGGCGAACCCCTACGGCCAGATCCCGGGCGTGAACCCCTACGGCCCCTACGCACCGGGCGGACAGCAGCCCCCGCCCCAGCAGCCGTATGCCCAGCAGCCGTACGCCGGGCAGCCCTACGGCCACCAGCCAGGGCAGGCCGCGGGATACCCCTCGCAGCCGGTGCAGTACGGCGCCCCGCCTCCGCCCGGAGCGGGCTACGGCTACACGCCGGTCGCCCCGGCCCACCCCAAGGCGACGCTGGCCATGGTGCTCGGACTGGTCTCCCTGGTCGGCTCGCTGGTCTTCTGCGGCCTGCCGCTCCTCGTCGCGCCGTTCGCCTGGGTGATCGGCGGTCGGGCCGTGAAGGAGATCAAGGCCTCGCACGGGCAGCTGGGCGGCGAGGGTCAGGCGCGGGCCGGGCAGATCATGGGCATCATCGGCACGATCCTGCTGATCCTGGCCATCATCGCCGTGGTCATCTTCGTCGTCGTGATCATCGGAGCGGACACCACCAGCACCAGCACGGGCAGCACGGTCTGACCGACCGGCCACGGCCCGACCTGGCTAGAGCGAGCAGTTCACCAGCACGGGCTCGTTGACCAGGGTGATCCCGAAGCGCTCGCGGACCCCCGCACGGAGCTCGCGCGCGAGCTCCAGCACGTCCGCGGTGGTGGCGCCGCCGCGGTTGGTGAGCGCGAGCGTGTGCCGGTAGGAGAGCCGCACCCGGTCGTTGCCGTAGCCCTTCGTGAATCCGGCGTGCTCGATCAGCCACGCGGCGCTCGTCTTGACCAGCCCGTCGGACTGCGGCCAGGCGGGCGCCCCCACCGGGACCGCGTCCGCCGGCACGACCGGGTTGGTGAAGAACGACCCGGTGCTCCACGTGTCGTGGTCCTGGGGGTCCAGGACCATCCCCTTGCGGCCGCGCAGGGCGAGCACGGCGGACCGCACGTCGGCCGACGGGGCTCGCGCCCCGACCTCGACACCGAGGGCGGCGGCCAGCTCTGCGTACTGCACGGGGGCGCCGAGGTCGCCGAGCCGGAACTGGAAGGTGACCGCGAGCACCACGTAGCGCTCGGGGTCCTCCTTGAACCGGCTGGTGCGGTAGCCGAACCCGCAGTCCCCGGCGGCGAAGGACCGGATCTGCCGGTCGACGCGGTCCCAGGTGCGGACCCGCGCGATCGTGTCGGCGACCTCCTGGCCGTAGGCGCCGACGTTCTGCACGGGGGTGGCCCCGACCGTGCCGGGGATGCCGGACAGCGCCTCGATGCCGACCCAGCGCCGCTCGACGGCAGTGGCCACGAGATCGTCCCAGGACTCCCCCGCGCCGACCTCGACGTAGGCACCCCCGCAGAGGTCGGACTCGACCTGCAGCCCGTCGTTGCGTACGACGACCACGCGGCCCTCGAAGGGATCGTCGGCGACGACCAGGTTGCTGCCGCCACCGACGAGCAGCACCGGTGTGCCCGCCTCGTCGGCCGTGCGGACGGCCTCGACCAGGGCCGCCTCGTCCTGGGCCAGGACGAGGTCGGTCGCGGGGCCGCCCAGGCGCAGCGTGGTCAGCTCGGCGAGGCTGGTCGGCGCTGGGCGGGGAGACACGTTCATGACGTTAGACCTCGAGGGACGCAGGGGTCAGGAGACGCAGAAACGGCCCCAGCAGTGCTGGGGCCGCCTCCGAGGCCGTCTCCGGGGTTGCTCGAACCGCTCGGGATCAGCGGGTCTCGCGGTGGTCCGTGTGCTGGCGGCAACGCGGGCAGAACTTCTTCAGCTCCATGCGGTCCGGGTCGTTGCGACGGTTCTTCTTGGTGATGTAGTTGCGTTCCTTGCAGTCCACGCACGCCAAGGTGATCTTGGGGCGGACGTCTGAGCTCTTGCTGGCCACTTGCGTGCCTTCTTCCTGGCTTGTGATGCTGCTGCGTTTCGACGAATCCGTAGCGGGGGCGGGACTCGAACCCGCGACACCACGATTATGAGCCGTGTGCTCTAACCACCTGAGCTACCCCGCCATAGGAACACAACCGAGCACCCGCACATTCCTGCTGCCAGTGCGGAGGGTCGGGAGACTTCCCAGAGCCCCTTTACGGAATCGAACCGTAGACCTTCTCCTTACCATGGAGACGCTCTGCCGTCTGAGCTAAAGGGGCGTGGCCTGAGGGCCAGCGAGCAGAATACACAGGCCCGACGGGATACCTGAAATCGGGCCGAGGCGGACTTGACCGCACCCCCGCCGGGGCCGCGATGATCGACCGGTGAACCCAGCAGCGAAGAGCTTCTACGAGCCCCTCGAGGGCGGTCGTTTCCACTCGACGCAGGCCACGTCGGGGCCGTGGAGCGAGCTCGCGCAGCACGGTGGACCGCCCGCGGCGCTGCTCGCCCGGGCCCTGGAGGCGCTCGACGAGGGAACCCCTCGCGTGATCGGCCGGTTCACCATGGACCTGCTCGGGCCGGTGCCCGTCCAGGACCTCACCCTCACCTCCTCGGTGCCGCGACCGGGACGCACCGTGTCCCTGCGTCAGGCCGAGCTGAGCGACGGCACCGGCCGGGTGGTCGCCCGGGCGCAGGGTTGGGCCTTCCCGGCCGTGGAGTGGCCCGAGGACGAGACGCCGGGCGGGCTCGGCACGCCGCTTCAGCACGGGCCCTCGGACGGTCACCCGGAGGAGGTCCCGGCGTCGTGGTTCCGGGGCTACCTGGACTCCGTGGAGTGGCAGTGGATCGAGGGGGCGATCGGCCAGCCCGGTCCGGCCGTGGTCTGGATGCGCCCGCTGCTGCCGCTGGTCCCCGGCGAGGCGCTGTCCCCGCTGCAGCGGCTGCTGGCCTGTGTCGACTCGGCGTCCGGCGCCTCGGCCGCCCTGGACCCGGCCGACTGGAACTTCATGAACACCGAGCTCACCGTGCACGTCGTACGCCCTGCGGTGGGCGAGTGGGTCTGCCTGCGCGCCGAGACCACGCTCAGCACCGGCGCCGTCGGGCTGGCCGCCGCCGAGGTGTACGACGAACACGGCCTCGTCGCCCGCTCCGCCCAGGCCCTGCTGGTCGCCCGCCGCTGATCCCGCAGGGTCAGTCCTGGATCCGCGCGAAGGGCTGGGCGTCCTCGAGCTCGTAGGCCACCTGGAGCAGGCGCCGGTCGTGGCCGCGCTCCGCGGCGAGCTGTACGCCGATCGGCAGGCCTCCCGACGTCGTGCCCATGGGCAGGGACATCGCCGGGTCGCCGTTGGCGTTCTGCAGCGGGGTGAAGCTGACCCACTCGAGCAGGCGCCCCATCACGGTCTCGAAGGACTGGGACGGGTTCAACCAGCCCAGCTCGGGCGTCACCAGCGAGAGCGTGGGCGTGAGCACCATGTCGAAGTCGGCGAAGAACCGCTTGCTGGTCCGGTGGGAGCCGTTCAGCCGGGCGATCGCGACCGGGAGCCTCCAGGCGTTGCGGGCCGCGTGCCGGGCCAGGCCCTTGGTCAGGTTGTCGTTGCGGCTGCGGTCGTAGGTGGGGTTGAACATGTAGCGCCCCGCCCGGCTGATCGCCAGCGCGAGCGAGCTCCAGTAGAGCAGGAAGTCGTCCTCGAAGGAGTGCGGGACCGGGGCCGCGACCGGGTCGACGCAGTGGCCGAGCTCCTCGAGCAGGCCGGCGGTGTGCAGCACGGCCTGGGTGGTCTCGGCGTCGGTGACGCGACCCCCGATGGAGTTGGTGACCAGGGCGACGCGCAGCCGCTTCCGGCCTGGACCGGTGACGTCACCGACCGGGGGCAGCTTGAGGTTGCGGTAGACCCGCTCCGACTCCCGGAGGAAGGCCGCCGTGTCGCGCACCGACCGGGTGACGACCCCGTCGTGGACGATCCTGACCGGCATCTCCCGGTTGCCCTTGTCGCTCGGCGTACGCCCGCGGGTGGGCTTGAGCCCCACGAGCCCGCAGCAGGCAGCGGGGATCCGGATCGACCCGCCGCCGTCGTTGGCGTGCGCCATCGTCACCGCACCGCTGGCCACGAAGGCGGCCGAGCCGGCGGACGAGGCCCCCGAGGTGTGCCCGGTGTGCCAGGGGTTGCGCACGGGCACGTCGTCAGCGAACTCGGCGCTGGCGCTGAAGCCGTACTCGGAGAGTCGCGTCTTGCCCAGCGTCGTGGTCCCGACCAGGCCGAACATCCGGGCGAAGTCACCGTCGGCGGCCGCCGGCTCGGCGACGAAGGCGTGGGTGCCCTGCTGGGTCGGCAGGCCGGCGACGTCGCTGTTGTCCTTGACGAAGCTCGCCTGGCCGGCGAAGAAGCCGTCGTGCGGCGTACGCGCCTCGGTCAGCGCCGTCGCGAAGCGCTCCGCCGCCAGCCCGGCGAGGTCGTCGTCGAGGTCCTGGAGGCGGGCGATCGAGGCCTGCACCGCCTCCAGCCGCGAGACGCGGCCCTCGCGGATCTCCGCGGCCAGTCCGACGGCGTCGTGGTCGCCAAGGGCGTCGTCGCGGAAGGCGTGCACACGTGTCTGGGGCGCGGGTTCCTGCGGTGGCATGGATCGAACCGTAACGGTCCTCAGCGCGCGATGCCGCGGCGGTGGCACCCGACGAGATGGGTGTCGACGAGGCCGGTCGCCTCCATCAGCGCGTGCACCGTCGTCGGCCCGACGAAGCCGAAGCCGCGCTTGCGCAGCGCCTTGGAGAGCGCCGTCGACTCCGGCGAGATGGCCGGAACCTCGGAGGCGTCCCGGGGTTCCGGGTCGCGGCCGGGGCGGAACCCCGCGATGAACGCCTCCAGGCCCTCGTCCGAGCGCAGCGCGATGGTGGCCAGGGCGTTCTTGCGGGTCGCCAGGATCTTGGCCCGGTTGCGGACGATGCCGGTGTCGCCCATCAGCTCGTCGAGGTCCGCGTCGGTCATCGCGGCGACCCGGTCGACGTCGAAGCCGTGGAACACCTCACGGAACCGGTCGCGCTTGTTGAGGATCGTCGACCAGGACAGCCCGGCCTGGAAGCCCTCCAGGCTGAGCCGCTCGAAGATGCCGCGCTCGCCGTCGACCGGCACGCCCCACTCGGTGTCGTGGTAGTCCTGCATGGTGCCCGGCCGGCTCGCCCAGGGACAGCGAGCGACGCCGTCCTCGCCGGTGACCGCACCTGTCATGTCAGGGCGGCGCTGATCGACTTCGTGTGGTCCGGCGTCGAGCCGCAGCAGGCCCCGATTAGGTCGATGCCGAGGTCACGGAGCTCGACGGCGTGGGCGGCCATGTCGTCAGGCGTGGCGTCGTACTCGAAGTGGTCGCCCACGACCTGCGGCAGGCCCGCGTTGGACTGCGCGATCAGCAGCAGCCCCTCGGGACGCGCCTCGGCCAGCTGGGCGGCGATGGTGGCCATCTCCTCCGGGCCGCGGCCGCAGTTGGCCCCAACCACGGTGGCTCCGGCGGCCAAGAGCGCGGTCACGGCGTCGCCCGGGCGGACCCCGAACATGGTGCGCAGGTTGGTGTCGAAGCTCATCGTGGCCACGACCGGCAGGTCGGGCACCACCTCGCGCGCCGCGGCGATCGCGGCCTCGACCTCGGCCAGGTCGCTCATCGTCTCGATCAGCACCAGGTCGATGCCGCCGTCGCGGAGGCCGGCCAGCTGCTCGGCGAAGATCGCCTGCGCGGCCGCGGGCTCCATCGTGCCGAGCGGCGCCATCAGCTCGCCGGTCGGGCCGAGGTCACCGGCCACGAGGGCGCCGTGCTGGTCGGCCACCTCGCGCGCGATCCGGGCGCCCGCCTCGTTGAGCTCGTGCACCCGGTCGCCGAGCCCGTGCATGTCCAGACGGGGCTTGGTGCCGCCGAAGGTGTTGGTGGTCAGGATCCGGGCGCCGGCCTCGGCGTACGCCGCGTGGGCCTCGCGGATCGCGTCGGGGTTCTCCACGTTCCACAGCTCCCCCGACCCGCCGCCCTCGAGGCCCTTGTCCTGCAGGAGCGTCCCCATCCCCCCGTCGACCACCACCGGCCCGACGGCCGCGAGGTCGAGGAGCGTGCGGTTCTGGTGCGTCAGCTCGTTCGTCACACCCAGAGCCTAGGTCGTGGAGCCGACAGCGAGGTACGCCGACCACGGTGGCGGGTCAGGGGCCGCGCTGGACCATCCGGGCGTTGGGGAGGGGTGGGGAGTGGAGGGGGTCGAGAGGGTCGTCCTGGGGGAGGGTGAAGCGGTCACTGGTACCGGAGTCGAGGAGGGACTCCCACTCGGCGCGGTAGGCGACGACCTCGTCGTGGTCGCGGCCGATGTAGTTCCACCACATGACGATCCTCTCGCCGAAGGGCGGGCCGCCGAGGAGCAGCAGCCGGGTGTCCGGGCCGGCGGTGAGCTCGATGGTCTCCTGGCCCGGCGGCAGGAAGCCGAGCTCGTGGGCGGCCACCGGGTCGCCGTCGAGGGTGACGCCGCCGATGTCGACCAGCACCCCCAGCTCGTACGACGGATCGACGGGCACCGTGACCGACGCGCCGGCCGACAGCGTCAGCTCCGCACCGAGCAGCGGGCTGAACGTCGTCACGGGCGAGGTGGAGCCGAGCAGCGAGCCGATGAAGACCCGCGCCTCCCACCCGGGCCCGGACACCGGCGACGGGGCGAAGTGCTCGAAGGTCGGCTCGACCTGGCGGTCGCCGTCCGGCAGGGCCAGCCAGAGCTGGGCGCCGTGGAGGGTGGTGGTGCCGGGGGTGGAGTACTCGCTGTGGCTGATCCCCCGCCCGGCCGTCATCAGGTTGAGCTCGCCGGGACGGACGGTGGCGTGGTGTCCCGCGGAGTCACGGTGCTCGATCTCCCCGGTGAACAGCCAGCTGACGGTCTGCAGGCCGGTGTGCGGGTGCGGCGGCACGACCATGCCGCCGGAGCCGGAGACCTCGTCGGGACCGTAGTGGTCGAGGAAGCACCATGCGCCGATCAGGGAGCGCTGCCGCTGCGGGAGGGTGCGCCGTACGGTCATCGACCGCAGCCCACCGAGGGGCACGTCACGCGGGGTCAGGACGTCCATGCCCCCAGCGTGCCACGGCGCAGGAACGCCGAGGCGGCTCCGGCTGCCCGTCCGCTGGCGAGAGCGTTCGGGCGCCGGTATCCGCCTCGGCGAGATCTGGTGGGGTCAACGACCCCGGTCGTGCTGACGAACCTCAGCGACTGCGCCGACCGCTGAAGCTGGCCGCGCTGTGGCTGTCTCCGGTGGAGGAGGAGTACTTGACCGCGCTCGAACCGCCGCGACGGCCGCCGGAGCGCCCGCCACCCTGTCCACCCGAGCCGCCGGAGCGACCCTGGGAGGAACGTCCACCCTGGCCGCCGCCCTGGGGACGACCGCCACCGCCGTCGCTGCGACGACGACCGCCGCCACCGCCACCGCCGTTGTTGGTCTGGACGGGGCGCTCGTCGGCAAGGCCGCCGGCGACGAGCACGCGCTCACCGGGGGCGAGCTGGCGCAGCATCGCGTGGTCGGGGCCGTTGACCTTGGTGGTGGTCGGCTTGATGCCGGCCGCCCGGGTCAGGCTGCGGACGTCGCTGACCTGCTGGTCGGTCATCAACGTGATGACCGTGCCGGCGGCACCGGCGCGGGCGGTTCGGCCCGAGCGGTGCAGGTAGGCCTTGTGCTCGGCGGGCGGGTCGGCGTGGACCACGAGGGCCACGTCGTCCACGTGGATGCCGCGGGCGGCGATGTCCGTGGCGACCAACGTGGTCGCCTTGCCGGACTGGAACGCCTCCATGTTGCGGGTGCGGGCGTTCTGGGCGAGGTTGCCGTGCAGCTCGACCGTGGGTACGCCGCGGGCGTTGAGCTGACGGGCCAGCGCCTTGGCACCGTGCTTGGTGCGGGTGAAGACCATCGTGCGCCCGGGGGCGCTCGTCAGGTCGACGAGCACGGCGACGCGGTGGTCGCGGTGCACGTGCAGCACGTGGTGGTCCATCTTCGCGACCGGCGACTGGGCCGAGTCGGCCTCGTGCGTGGCCGGGTTGACCAGGAACTTCTTGACCAGGACGTTGACGCCCGCGTCGAGCGTGGCGGAGAACAGCATCCGCTGGCCGTTGCGGGGGGTCTGCTCGAGGATGCGGCGCACGGCGGGCAGGAAGCCGAGGTCGGCCATGTGGTCGGCCTCGTCGAGGATGGTGACCTCGACGGCGCCGAGGTCGCAGGCACGCTGCTGGATCAGGTCCTCGAGGCGACCCGGGCAGGCGATCAGGATGTCCACACCGGAGCGCAGCGCCTGGACCTGCGGGCCCTGGCCGACCCCACCGAAGACGGTGCGGGTCTTGAAGCCGTGCACCTGGGCGAGCGGCTCGAGGGCCGCCGCGATCTGGGTGACCAGCTCGCGCGTCGGGGCGAGGATCAGCGCGCGGGGGCGCTTCGGCGTACGCGGCGCCTTGGACTTCTCCAGGCGGGCGATCAGCGGCAGCAGGAACGCGAGGGTCTTGCCGGAGCCGGTGCGGCCGCGGCCGAGCACGTCGCGACCGGCGATGGAGTCGGGCAGCGTCGCCGTCTGGATGGGGGTGGGTTCGGTGATGCCCTGGGAAGCCAGGACGTCGGAGAGACCGGCGGGCACGCCGAGCTCGATGAAGGAGGTAGACAAGGGAATTCGTTTCGCTAACTGTGTGAATGTCTCGCCACAGCCATGACGATGAGTTCGTCGGAGTAACTGGGCGTCAGTGGAGCACCGGCGCCCGGGGGCGCCAAGTGCTGCAACACGCATCAGGATCGAGGCAAGACTGGACGATCCTTGTGCCTCCAGTGTAGGGCACTGGGCCCGATAGGCCCGAATCCTGAACGCCGGGGTCCCTGTGACCTCGGACTCCCCGCCCGTTCACTGAGCGGAAGTCAGCGAAAGGCGTCCTGCCCGGTGAGCGCCTTGCCGAGCACCAGCTGGTGCACCTCGGACGTGCCCTCGTAGGTGAGCACGGACTCCAGGTTGTTGGCGTGCCGCATCATCGGCCACTCCAGCGTGATGCCCGCGGCGCCGAGGATCGTGCGGCATTCCCGGGCGATCTTGATCGACTCACGGATGTTGTTGAGCTTGCCGAAGCTGACCTGCTCGGGGGTGATCCGGCCGTCGTCCTTGAGCCGGCCGAGGTGCAGCGCCAGCAACATCGACTTGCCCAGCTCGACGGTCATGTCGGCGAGCTTGGTCTGGGTGATCTGGAAGCCCCCGAGCGGCTTGTCGAAGATCTTCCGCTCCGCGGCGTAGCGCAGGGTCGCCTCCAGGCAGTCGCGGGCGGCACCGATCGAGCCGAAGATGATCCCGAACCGCGCCTCGGTGAGGCAGCTCAGCGGACCACGCAGGCCCTTCACGTCGGGGAGCATCGCCTCGGCCGGCAGGCGTACGCCGTCGAGCACCAGCTCGCTCGTGACCGAGGCCCGCATGGACATCTTCTGCTTGATGTCCGGGGCGGAGAACCCCTCGGTGTCGGTGGGTACGACGAACCCGCGGATCCCATCGTCCGTCTGCGCCCACACCACCGCCACGTCGGCCACGGAGCCGTTGGTGATCCACATCTTGGTGCCGTCGAGGACCCAGTTCCCCGACGCGTCCTGCTTGGCCCGCGTGCGCATCCCGGCGGGGTTCGACCCGAAGTCGGACTCGGTCAGCCCGAAGCAGCCGATCTTCTCCCCCTTGGCCATCTCCGGGAGCCACTGCTCCTTCTGCTCCTCGGAGCCGTGCTTCCAGATGGCGAACATGGCCAGGCTGCCCTGGACCGACATCAGCGAGCGGATGCCGGAGTCGCCGGCCTCCACCTCGAGGCAGGCCAGCCCGTAGGCCGTCGTACTCGTGCCGGAACAGCCGTAGCCCTCGAGGTGCATCCCCAAAGCGCCGATGCTGCCGAGCTCCCGGGCGATCTCCCGCACCGGGATCTGGCCCTTCTCGTACCACTCCGCGATGTCCGGGCGGATGCGGTCGTCGACGTAGCGACGCACGGTCTGCTGGATGGTGCGGTCCTCCTCGTCGATGAGCGAGTCGGTGTCGAGCAGTCCGAGCGGTGAGGTCGTCATGCCGCCAATCTAGACGGGACGCTGGAACGCCCGCAGTGCGATCGGGTGCATCCGGTAGCGGCCGGGAAGCCGGCGATAGGCGCCGTCGAGGGCGCGGCTGGCCCGGGCGAACCTCTGGTAGCGCCGCTCGCGTCGGTCGTCCCACGACAGCCCCAGGATCTCGCGGCCGCGCGCGGGCATCCCGCCGATGGTGATCGAGGAGCTGACCGCGTCGATCGGCCGCCTCACCAGCCACCACACGGGGCCCGGGAGCCGCTTCGGTCGCGGCCAGCCCCTGGTCGCGTAGCCCACGCCGTACGACGCGGTGCGGTGCGCCACCAGCCGCTCCTCGAGGGCGTGCTCGAAGTAGGCCTCGAACTCGGCGTACGTCCTGGGGGTCCCGCGCGAGCTGACGCCGTAGCGCTCGAACCAGGTGATGGACTCGGCGAAGATCTGCTCCTTCTCCGCACGCCTGAGCCGCCTGATGAAGGTGTCCGTCGCGGTGATCAGGTGCTCGACGAAGCAGGCGTGCGCCCAGTAGTAGGTGTCCGGGTTGAGGGCGCTGTACGGCGAACCGTCGGGCAGCTTCCCCTTGATCGGGCGGTGGAAGTCGCGCACCTCGTGGCCGCTGGCCTCCGGGTCGGCCCCGTAGACGGTGTTGAAGATCGGCGGGATGCTCCGCTGCAGCCGGGCCAGCGTCTCGGCGAACCAGACGGAGTGGTCCTCCACGCCCTGCCCCAGCGCCGGGAGCATGTTCTGCAGCACCGCGGCGCGCGGCCCGAGCAGGGCCATCCGGTTGTCCGCGAAGTAGCGCCAGGTCAGCGAGTCGGGCCCCAGCGGGAGCGCGCCCGGGCCGGCGTCGAGATCTCGCTGGGCCGTGGTCATGGTGATACATTGAAACAGATTTGTCTCATCATTCCAACGGGCCGCGCGCCCAGGAGGCTCCACGACGATGACGGTGGCCACGCCGGCGGCACTCGCGAAGGTCCGCGGCCCCGTGCTGGGGATCCCCCACCTGCTCCAGCTGCGCTTCAATCCGATCGGTCACAACGCGTTCCTGCGCGCGGCGTACGGCGAGGTCTACCGCCTCAACGCCTTCGGGGTCCGGATCCTCGTCACCGCCGGCGCGGACATGGCCGAGCAGGTGCTGGTCAACCGCGACCGCGCCTTCGCCAACGGCCCGGCCTGGTCGCACTTCATCGGACCGTTCTTCCACCGCGGGATCATGCTGCTCGATTTCGACGAGCACCTGCACCACCGGCGGATCCTGCAGCACGCGTTCACCAACGACGCCCTGCGCAGCTATCACGCGGTGATGGCCCCGCACATCCGGAAGAACCTCGAGGAGTGGGAGGGCGAGCAGCACCCCCGGCTGCACCACCTGTTCAAGGCGCTCACCCTCGACCTGGCGCTGGAGACGTTCGTCGGCGTCGACCTCAGCGCCGCGGAGCAGCGCGAGGTCAACCAGGCGTTCATCGCGGCCGTCCGCGCGGGCACCTCGCTGGTCCGCAAGAACATCCCCGGCACCCCGTGGGCCAAGGGGCTGAGGGCCCGGGCGTTCCTCGAGGACTTCTTCTGCTCGCACCTCGCGGCCAAGCGTCGCGACGGCGGCGCGGACCTGTTCGCGCAGCTGTGCCGGGCGCAGAGCGAGGACGGCCACGGGTTCAGCGACGACGACATCGTCAACCACATGATCTTCCTGCTGATGGCCGCGCACGACACGACCACCATCACGATGAGCTCGATGGCCTACCACCTGGCCACCCACCCCGAGTGGCAGGAGCGGGCACGCGCGGAGTCGGTCGCGGCGGGCGACGTCGACTACGACGGCGTGCTGGGGCTCGAGGTGCTCGACCGGGTGATGAAGGAGTCGATGCGGCTGTGCTCGCCGGTGCCCTCGCTCCCCCGGGTGGCGGTCCGCGACACGGAGGTGGGCGGGTTCCGGGTCCCGGCCGGCTCGTTCGTGACGGTGTCGCCGTACATGAACCACTACCTGCCCGAGCTCTGGCCCGACCCGACGCGCTTCGACCCCGACCGGTTCGCGCCCGAGCGTCGCGAGGACCGCTCGCACCGGCTGGCCTTCGAGCCGTTCGGCGCGGGCGTGCACAAGTGCATCGGGATGCACTTCGCCGGGATGCAGGTGCGCGCGATCTTCCACGAGCTGCTGCGCCGCTATCGCTGGTCGGTGCCCGAGGGCTACGTCTGGCCGATCGACCTGACCGCGCTGCCCTACCCTCGCGACGGCGTACCGGTCACCCTCGAGAGGATCCGCCCATGACGGTCACGATCCTGGACGCCGCCCAGCAGGTCTTCGAGCAGTACGGCGCGCGCCGCGCCAACGTCGAGGACGTCGCCCGCACGGCCGGGGTGAGCCGCAGCACGCTCTACCGCGCGTACCCCAACAAGGAGGTGCTGCTCGAGGCGGTGCTGCTGCGTCAGTTCGACGACTTCCTCACCGAGCTCGACCGGGTGGCCGCCGACCTGCCGCCGCGGGAGGCCGTGGTCGAGTGCTTCACCCGCGGGCTCGCCCTGACCCGGGAGATCCCGCTGCTCGCCCGGCTCGCGGAGAGCGAGCCCGACGTGGTCAGCGCCGCGGGCGCGGCGTCGCAGAGCACGCTGGTGCTGGGCTCCGCCGGCCGCGTCGCCGCCACCCTGCGCCGCAGCGGCGCCACCATGCCCGACGACGAGCTGCACACCGTGGCCGAGCTGATGCTCCGCGTCTCCTGGACCTACCTGCTCAACCCGCGCGGCGGCCTCGACGTCACCGACGAGTCGGCCGTCCGCGACTACGCCCGGCGCTACCTGGCCCCGTTGGTCTACTGACGCCCGGCGTCTCGTCGGCCCGGCCCCCGGATAGTCCGAGACGTTTCGGTCGTTCCGAGAGCCGAAAACCGACCGAACTGTCTCGGACTATCCGGCCAGGGGGCCACCAGCGAGCAGCGCCAGCTCGTGGGCGACCGTGGCGGCGACTGCGATCGACAGGCTCTCCGGGTCGTCCTCTGCCAGCTCGGGCACGACGCGGTGCACGATCCCGGCCTCCATCAGGGCCGCTGACCCGATCCCTTGGGACTCGGCCATCTCCGCTGCATGCGAGAGGTCGCCGTAGCGGATGACCGACGCGCCCTCGGGGGGCAGCGGCGAGAGCCAGGCGTTCTCGGTGGCGACGACGACCTGCGCGGGCAGCAGCGCAAGGGCGCCGCCGCCACAGCCCTGGCCGAGGATCACCGAGACCGTCGGGACCGTCATGGTGGAGAGGGCCGCGATGCAGCGGGCGATCTCGCCGGCGACGGCACCCTCCTCGGCGGCTACCGAGAGCTCGGCCCCCGGGGTGTCGATGACCGTGACCAGGGGCAGGCCGAGCTCCTCGGCCAGCCGCATCCCGCGTCGCGCCTCGCGCAGGGCAGCCGCTCCGAGGGGCGCCTGCTGGCGGCGGTCCTGCCCGACCAGCACGCACGGCTGGCCGTCGAGGCGGGTCAGGGTCACCAGCACGGCGGCGTCCTGCTCGCCCTCCTCGGTGCCGTTGAGTGCGAGGGTGCCGCGGGCGCCATACCTCAGCAGGTCGCGTACGCCGAGCCGCTGGGCGTCGCGGGTCAGGGCGACCGCGTCCCAGACCGGGAGCTGCGTGCCACCACCCGGGGCCCGGAGCGGCAGCGACGGCGGCACCGCCGGGTCGACGAGGACGGCAAGGATGAGGTCGATCAGCGCCGGCAGGTCCTCGGTGGCCACCACCGCGTCGATCACCCCTTTCTCCGCGAGGTTCTCCGCGCGCTGCACGCCCTCGGGAAACGGGAACCCCTCGAGCGCCTCGTAGACCTTCGGCCCGAGGAAGCCCACGAGGGCGCCCGGCTCGGCGACGGTCACGTGGCCCAGCGACCCCCAGGAGGCGTAGACGCCACCGGTGGTCGGGTGCCGCAGGTGCACGAGGTAGGCCAGCCCGGCAGCGCGATGGGCCATCACCGCCCGGGAGATCTCCGCCATCTGGAAGAACGCCGGCGTGCCCTCCTGCATCCGGGTCCCGCCGGACGCGGTCGTCGCCAGCAGCGGCAGCCCTTCGAGGGTGGCGCGCCGGACCGCAGAGACGATCCGCTCGGCGGCCGCCATCCCGATGGACCCGCCGAGGAAGGCGAACTCGTTGACGACCACCGCGACCGGCCGGCCCCGGACGAGGCCGCGCCCGGTGAGCACCGACTCGTCGGTGCCGGCCCGCGCCGCGGCCCGGCGGAGCTCCTCCTGGTAGCCCTCGGAGTGGTCGCGGATGTCCACCGGCTGGTCCCACGACTGGAACGAACCGTCGTCGAGGACCAGGTCGATCAACCCGGCAGCGGACCAGCGCCGGCTCACGAGGAGGCCAGCCAGTCGCGCACCGATTCACCGTGCTGGTCCAGCACGGGCGGCGCCGTGTGCGACGTGCGGGTGACCTCGTTGCCGTCGGCCTCGAAGAAGCGCAGCGGCGGCCCGGGCAGCGTCAGCGGGCCGAGGACCGCGTGGTCGACGCCGACCAGCAGCCCCTGGCTGGCGGTCTGGTCCCACTCGTAGACCTCGTCGATGGTCCGCACCTTGCCCGCCGGGATCCCCACCTCGGCCAGTCGCGCCAGCAGCGGCTCGGCGTCCCAGTCGGCGAAGACCTGCTCGACCAGCTCGATGGCCTGGGTCCGGTTGGCGACGCGCTCGGGGTTGGTGGCCAGGCCGGGCGTCTCCGGGTCCACGTCGAAGCCGGCGCAGAACCGCTTCCACAGCCCCTCGCTGCCGACCGAGATCTGCACGGACCCGTCGCGGCAGTGGAACAGGCCGTAGGGCGTGATCGACGGGTGGTGGTTGCCCTGCGCGTGGCCGACCTCGCCGGCCACGGTCCACCGCGTCCCCTGGAAGGCGTGCACCCCGACGGTGGCGGCCAGCAGCGAGGTGCGGACGACCGTCCCCACACCGGTGCGCTCGCGCTCGTGCAGGGCGGCCACGACGCCGTACGCGCCGTACATCCCCGCGAGCAGGTCGGCGATCGGGACGCCGACGCGCTGGGGGTCCTCGGGGCCGGAGCCGGTCAGCGACATCAGCCCGGCCTCCCCCTGCGCGATCTGGTCGTAGCCCGCGCGACCACTCTCGGGACCGTCGTGGCCGAAGCCCGTCACGGAGAGCACGACGAGCCGCGGGTTGCGCTGCTGCAGCAGCTCGAAGCCGAGCCTCAGCCGGTCGAGCACGCCGGTGCGGAAGTTCTCGACGAGCACGTCGGCCCGGTCCACCAGCTCGAGGAGCAGCGCGCGGTCGTCCTCGGCCTTGAGGTCGAGGGCGATCGACTCCTTGTTGCGGTTCGCGGAGAGGAAGTACGTCGACTGCCGGTCGTCGTCGGGTCCGACGAACGGCGGCCCCCAACCGCGGGTGTCGTCGCCGTGTCCCTTGGCCTCGACCTTGATCACCCGGGCGCCGAGGTCGCCCAGCATCATCGAGGCCTGGGGCCCGGCGAGGGCGCGGGAGAGGTCGACGACGAGCACGTCGGACAGCGGTCCTGCTGAGGTCATGGAGTCACCATCCCGGCAGCACGAGGGCTGCCCACACGAGGAGCGGCCCGATCAGGGTGACCAGGACGCTGTAGGTCAGGATCTGCTTGTAGTAGACCGGCTCCTCGATCGAGTCCGGCTTGTTGGCCAGCATCAGCGCACCGTTGGTCGAGAACGGGCTGACGTCCACGATCGTCGAGGAGACCGCCAGCGCCGCGACGAACAGGGCCGCGTTGATGCCACCGTCCCCGATCAGCGGCACCGCGATCGGGATGATCACCGGCAGCAGCGCGGTCGAGGACGCGAAGGCCGAGACCACGCCGCCGACGTAGCAGAGGATCAGGGCGCCCACGACGGCCGCGCCCAGCCCTGCTGCCCAGTCCCCCACGAACTCCGGCGCCTTGGCGGTGGTCAGGATCGTGGCGTAGGTGCTGACCCCGGCGACCAGGAGCACGGTCGGCCAGGCGATCTGCTTGACGGCGTCCTTGTGCTCGTTGGGAGCCAGCATGTTCAAGATGACCGCGGCGGTGATCGCCACGAAGCCGATGTTCTTGTCGAAGGCCAGCGCGATCACGGCCACCGCGACGAAGGCGACCAGGGTCAGCAGCTGGTCGTGACGTACTCCGGTGCTCTGGGTGGTGGTGGCCGTCGAGGTGCCGTAGCCCCGCTGCGGGATGGCGGCGCCGCCGCGGTGCAGGTCGTCGGCGAGCGTGTCCGGGGCGTCAGGGTCGAGCCGGCGGTCCATCAGCGAGCGCCCACCGAGCACGACGAACAGGACCACCGCGAGCACGAAGTTCACGATCAGGCTCGAGAGGAACACCGCGACCTCGCTCGAGGGGAGACCGGCGCCCTCCATCACGGAGTTGGTGATCGTGCCGTAGATGCTGATCGGCGAGAAGCCACCGGCCTGGGCGCCGTGCACGACCATCATGCCCATCATCAGCGGGCTGATCCTGTAGCGGCCGGCGAAGCCGAGGGCGATCGGCCCGATGATCGCGCAGGCGGCCGGGCTCGCGGCGCCGATCGCGGTCAGCAGCGCGGTGACGAAGAACATCACCCAGGGGATCAGCGCCACCCGTCCCCCCACGGCCTTCACCGCGCTGCGCACGATCAGGTCCACCGTGCCGTTGTTCTTGGCGATGGCGAACAGGTAGGTGACCCCGATCAGCGTCAGGATCAGGTCACCGCTGACGCCGGCGAGGATCTCCTTCTCGTCGAGGTGGAGCGAGTACATGCCGACCAACCAGGCGGCGACGTACGCCAGCGCACCCATGTTGATCGGCAGCACGGTGCCGATGACGAAGAGGGCCACCAGCGCGATGATCGAAACCCATTCCGGTCCCATGGCTGTCCTTTCGGTTCCACTGGGACCCGGCGCTGCGTGACACCGATCACCCCACTGGTTCAGTGGCCTAGCCAATAGGTCAATCAGCCATCTGTCAATAGAATGCGGCCATGGCATCGAGCTCCTCCGGGACCAACCCGCTGTTTCCAGGCAGGCTGGTCCGCACCCGCCTCTACGAGCAGGTGGCGGAGCAGATCACCTCCTGGATCACCGAGAACGGCCTGAGGACCGGCGACCGACTGCCGCCCGAGCGCGAGCTCGCCACCCGCCTGGGGGTCAGCCGGGCCACGCTCAGCCAGGCCCTGGTCGCCCTCGAGGTGATCGGGGTCGTGGCCGTCCGGCACGGTGACGGCACCGTCGTCACCTCGTCGCGGACCCGCAGCATCGTCCAGGCCATCCGCGCCCACGCCGACCGGCTCCCGGAGATCATCGACACCCGCGACGCGCTCGAGACCAAGATCGCCGCGCTGGCCGCCGACCGTCGTACGGACGAGGACCTGAAGCGGATCGACGAGGCGCTGGAGGCCATGGAGGCCGACATCGACGCCGGCGGCCGCGGGGTGGAGGGCGACGAGCGGTTCCACGGAGCCGTGACCACGGCCGCCCACTCGCTGCTGCTGGCCCGGCTGATGGACGAGATCGGCGAGCTGATCAAGGAGACCCGGATCGAGTCGCTGTCCCAGCCCGACCGTCCGCGGACCTCGCTGGCGGGGCACCGGGCGATCGCCGAGGCCATCCGCGCCGGCGATGCCGATGCGGCCTCCGACGCCATGCACGCCCACGTGGACCTGGTCAGCGACGTGGCGCTGCTGCGCGAGGCCCGTTGACGGGCGCCGAGCAGCTCGCCGTCCTGGTCGGGGGGCTCGGCGCCGGCATCCTCAGCTCGACGGTCGGGGTCGCTTCGTTGCTGAGCTTCCCGATCCTGCTGGCGGTCGGCCTGCCGCCCGTGGTGGCCAACGCGTCGAACACCATCGGGATGACCCCGGCGGGCCTCAGTGGCTCCTTCGGCTACCGCCGCGAGCTGCGTGAGCACCCGCGGATCGCGTTCCTGGTCCTCGTCCTGTGCGCCGCCGGTTCGGTCGCGGGTGCCGCGCTGCTGCTGGCACTGCCGCCCGGGGTCTTCGAGGCGGTCGTGCCGTGGCTGATCCTGGTGACCAGCGTTCTCGTCGGCGTACAGCCGGCCATCACCAGGCGGCTCCGCGCCAGACGTGGCCTCGACGCCGCCGACCGCATGCAGATGTCCCCGGCGACGGCCTTCTGGGCCACGCTGACCGGCGTCTACGGCGGCTACTTCGGGGCTGGATCCGGCGTGATGATGGTGGCCGTCCTCGGGTTCGGGCTCGATCTCGAGCTCCGCGTCGTCAACGCCCTCAAGACCCTGGCCGTGGGTGCCGCCAACGTGGTGGCCACCCTGATCTTCCTGGTCCTCGCCGACCTCGACTGGGTCGCGATCGGCCTGCTGGCGGCGGGCTCCGTGGTGGGCGGGTACGTCGGTGCCCACATCGGGCGCCGGATGCCACCCACCGTGCTGCGCGTGCTCATCGTCATCGTCGGCGTCACCGCGTCGGTGCTGCTGCTCGTCCGCGGCTGAGGCCACCTCACCTGCCCCGGCCTACGCTCGGGAGATGCGACTCCTCATCGCGATCCTGCTCATGGCGGCCCTCACCGCCTGCTCGGACGGCTCGAACGACGGCCCGTCGCCGAGCGCGCACGCCACGAGGAAGCCGAGCCCGTCGGCACCCGAGTCGCCGTCGCCCGCCCAGCCCGACGCCAGCGGCACCAAGGCCTGTGCGGAGGTGCGGGCGGGCATCGACGCCTTCAACGCCCACGAGTACGCGAGCACCGTGGCCCACTTCAAGCTGGCGCTGCCGCTGGCGAAGTCCCAGTTCCGCGCCAAGCCGGCGGGAGCCGCGGAGGACCTGGTCGAGGCGGTGACCTACTACGCCGTGCTGGCGCCGGAGGACTACCCGGTGAGCGCCCTCTCCTCGTCGCAGTTCGCGAAGTACAAGGCGATCACGCTCGGCCAGTGCGCGCCCGTCGGCGGGCCTCCACTCGGCGGCTCCACCGAAGCGCCGGGCGTCCCCGCCTGAGGTGAGGGCACACCGCCTCCCGTAGTACACACTTAGCCGCACGTGACTGACGGGAGAAGCCACATGGTCAACAGCATGCACATCAACGTCGACGCCGCGCCGAGCGGCACCGGGTGCGCCGACTGCGAGTCGGCCTCGCCCGCCGGCTGGTGGGTCCACCTGCGGCGCTGCGCCGCTTGCGGCCACATCGGCTGCTGCGACACCTCCCCCGCCCAGCACGCCACCGCGCACGCGGAGTCGTCCGGGCACAGCGTCATCCAGAGCTTCGAGCCCGGTGAGGACTGGTTCTACGACTACGAGACCGGGCAGCCGTGCGACGGGCCCGCCCTCGCGCCGCCGGAGTCGCGACCTGAGGAGGGCACCGTCCCCGGCCCGCACGGACGGGTCCCCTCCGACTGGATGCAGCACATCCACCAGTAGGCCCGGCGTACGCCTTGTGCGGGGGCTTTCCCCGACCCATGCTGGCTTGCATGACCACACCCGACGAGGACGTCTTCAGCCGGATCAACGGACTCGTGGAGGAGGAGCACCGGCTCCGCGGCTCCGGCGAGCCTGATCCCGGCCGCCTCCGCCAGCTCGAGCAGCAGCTCGACCAGTGCTGGGACCTGTTGAGACAGCGCCGCGCCAAGCGGGAGTACCACCAGGAGACCGACGAGGCCCAGGCCCGCTCCGTCGACACCGTCGAGCACTACCAGCAGTAAGCCGTCGTACGACGCACCGGACGCCGTCCCGGCGGGGGTGCGTCCCCACGACCGGCGGGGAGGTCAGGGGGCGATGCCGACGTACTTGACGCAGAGGTACTCCTCGATGCCCTCGGGGCCGCCCTCGCGGCCGAAGCCGGACTGCTTGACGCCGCCGAAGGGGGCGGCGGGGTTGGAGACGATGCCCTGGTTGATGCCGACCATGCCGAACTCCAGGCCCTCGCTGACCCGGATCATCCGGCCGAGGTCGGTGGTGAAGGCGTAGGCGACCAGGCCGTACTCCGTGTCGTTGGCCATCTGCACGGCCTTCGCGTCGTCGGAGAAGGTGGTGATCGGGGCGACCGGGCCGAAGATCTCCTCGCGGAAGAGGTCGGCGTCGGGTGAGACGTCGGTGAGCACGGTGGGCTGGAAGAAGTAGCCCGCGTCGCCGGTGGTGGACCCGCCCGTGACGACGGAGGCGCCGCGGCTGGTGGCGTCGTCGACGAGCTCGCTGACCTTGTCGCGCTGCTTGGCGTCGATGAGCGGGCCGACGGTGACGCCGTCCTCGGTGCCGCGACCGACCACCTCGGCCGCCATCTTCTCGGCGAACTTCGTGGCGAACTCGTCGGCCACCGACTCGTGCACGAGGAACCGGTTGGCGGCGGTGCAGGCCTCGCCCATGTTGCGCATCTTGGCCAGCATCGCGCCCTGCACGGCCTGGTCGAGGTCGGCGTCGGGGAAGACCAGGAACGGAGCGTTGCCACCGAGCTCCATGGACACCCGCAGCAGCTGGTCGGCGGACTGGCGGACCAGGGTCTTGCCGACCGGGGTGGACCCGGTGAAGGTGAGCTTGCGCAGCCGCGGGTCGCCGATCAGCGGCTCCATCACGTCGCCGGTCTGCGAGGTCGAGACGACGTTGACCACGCCGTCGGGGACGCCGACCTCCTTGAGCAGGTCGGCCAGCGCGAGCATCGTCAACGGGGTCTGCGAGGCCGGCTTGACGACCATCGTGCAGCCGGCGGCGATGGCCGGTCCGATCTTGCGGGTGCCCATCGCCAGCGGGAAGTTCCACGGCGTGATCATCAGCACCGGGCCGACCGGCTGCTTCATCGTCATCAGCCGGGTGTTGCCGTCCGGCGAGGTCGCCCAGCGACCGGCGATGCGGACGACCTCCTCGGAGAACCAGCGGAAGAACTCCGCGCCGTAGGTGACCTCGCCCTTGGACTGGGCCAGCGGCTTGCCCATCTCGAGGGTCATCAGCATCGCGAAGTGGTCGGCACGCTCGGTGATCAGCTCGAACGCCGACCGCAGCAGCTCGGCGCGCTCGCGCGGCGCCGTGGCCGCCCAGTCTGCCTGCGCGGCGACGGCCGCGTCGAGGGCGGCAGCACCGTCGGCGGGCGACGCCGAGGCCACGCTGACCAGGGTCTTGCCGGTGGCCGGGTCCTCGACGTCGATGGTCGAACCGTCGGACGAGTCACGCCACTCCCCTCCGATGAAGAGGCCGGTGGGGACGCTGTCGAGGGTTTCCTTCTCGGTCATGGGACCAACCTAGGACACGCGCGGTGAGCCCTGCGAGGCCCTAGTCTCAGCGGTGACTCGACAGGAGGATCCGGTGACTTCACAGGACGCGGCACTGGACGCGGTGGACTGCCTGCGCGGTCGCGAGCGGACGGTCGAGAAGCTCCCGGGCGGCCTGACCAACGTCAACCTCAAGGTGACCACCGCGGAGGTCACGGTGGTGGTGCGCGTCCCCCAGCCGGGCAGCGAGCTGCTGCTGATCGACCGGGAGAACGAGCAGCTCAACTCCCGGGTGGCGGCCGACGCGGGCGTCGGCGCACCGGTCGTGCAGTACGTCGAGGACCCGGGCCTCCTGGTCGTCGAGTTCCTCGAGGGCAGGACGTTCACCGACGACGACCTGCGCCACGGCGACCACCTGACCCGGATCGCGGCCGCGTGCCGGAAGCTCCACTCCGCCGGGCGTTTCGCCAACGACTTCGACATGTTCACCGTCCAGCGCGCCTACCTCGCCACCGTCCGGGAGCGCGGCTTCCGGCTGCCCGAGCGCTACCTCGACCTCGAGGACAAGGTGGCCCGGATCCAGCGGGTGTTCACGCTCGCCCCGGTCGTGACCGTGCCGTGCAACAACGACCTGCTCGCCGGCAACTTCATCGACGACGGCACCGAGCTGCGCCTGATCGACTACGAGTACTCCGGCAACAACGACGCCTGCTTCGAGCTCGGCAACCTGTGGAGCGAGCCGGACCTGTCGCTCGACCAGCTCGACGAGCTGATGGAGGCCTACGACGGACAGCTGCTCGCTCACCGGGTGGCGCGCACCCGGCTGTGGGCCACGATGGCGAAGTACGGCTGGACCCTGTGGGGGTCGATCCAGAGCTCCAACAGCAGCATCGAGTTCGACTTCTGGTCGTGGGCGATGGAGAAGTACGACCGGGCCGTCGCGGAGTTCGCGAGCCCGGACTTCGAGCGGCTGCTCGCCGACGTGGCCGAGGGGGCCTGATGGGCAAGGACCTCCCGACCAGGGCGCAGGTCGTCGTCATCGGCGGCGGCGTCATCGGCACGAGCGTCGCCTACCACCTGACGAAGCTCGGGTTCACCGACCTGGTGCTGCTGGAGCAGGGCCGGCTCTCCTCGGGTACGACGTGGCACGCGGCCGGACTGGTCGGGCAGCTGCGCGCCAACGAGAGCGGCACCCGGTTGGTGCAGTACTCCACCCAGCTCTACTCCGAGCTCGAGGCCGAGACCGGCCTGTCGGCCGGTTTCAAGCGGTGCGGCGGAGTGACCGTCGCCCGCACCGAGGACCGGATGACCCAGCTCCGGCGTACGGCGGCCAGCGCGGCGGCGTACGACCTGGAGTGCGTGCTGCTCTCCCCGGAGGAGGCGCTCGCGCGCTACCCGGTGATGCAGGTGGACGACCTCGTCGGCGCGATCTGGCTGCCCGGTGACGGCAAGGCCAACCCGACCGACCTGACCTCGGCGCTCGCCAAGGGCGCCCGGCAGCGCGGGGCCCGCGTCTTCGAGCACACCCGCGTGCTCGGGGTCGACGTCGAGGACGGACGGGTGACCGGAGTCCGCACGGACGCCGGCGACGTCGAGGCGGAGATCGTCGTCAACTGCGCGGGCCAGTGGGCCAAGGCCGTCGGCGCGCTGGCCGGCGTCAACGTGCCGCTCCACTCGGCCGAGCACTTCTACGTCGTCACCGACCCGTTCGAGGGCGTGCACCCGGACCTGCCGGTGCTGCGAGACCCCGACGGCTACACCTACTTCAAGGAGGAGGTCGGCGGCCTCGTCGTGGGCGGGTTCGAGCCCGAGGCCAAGCCGTGGGTCTCACCGGACCAGATCCCCTACCCGTTCGAGTTCTCGCTGCTCGACGAGGACTGGGAGCACTTCTCGGTGCTGATGGACAACGCGGTCCTGCGCATCCCGGTGCTGGAGGAGACGGGGATCCGCAAGTTCTACAACGGCCCCGAGAGCTTCACCCCGGACAACCAGTTCATCCTCGGCGAGGCGCCCGAGGTGCGGAACTTCTTCGTCGGTGCCGGCTTCAACTCGGTCGGCATCGCCTCGGCCGGTGGCGCCGGCCGCGCGCTCGCGGAGTGGATCGTCGAGGGCAGCCCGACGATGGACCTGACCGCCGTCGACATCCGTCGCTTCGCGCCGTTCAACGGCAACCACCAGTGGCTGCACGACCGCGTCGCCGAGGTGCTGGGGCTGCACTACTCGGTGCCGTGGCCCAACCGCGAGATGCGCACCGCGCGCCCGTTCCGCCGCTCCCCCGTGTTCGCCCACCTCGAGTCGGCCAGCGCGAGCTTCGGCAGCCGGATGGGCTGGGAGCGCGCCAACTTCTTCGCCCCCGCCGGTGAGAGCCCGGAGATCGAGTACTCCTGGGGCAAGCAGAACTGGCTGCCCTGGTCGGCCGCCGAGCAGGCCAGCACCCGGTCCGGGGTCACGGTCTTCGACCAGACCTCGTTCTCGAAGCTGCGGCTGGTCGGTCCGGACGCGGAGGCGGTGCTCCAGTGGCTGTGCACCGCCGACGTCGCGGTGCCGGTCGGGCGGACGGTCTACACCGGCATGCTCAACGAGCGCGGCACCTACGAGTCGGACGTCACGCTGACCCGGGTCAGCCAGGAGGAGTTCCTGATTGTCAGCTCCTCGGCGACCACCGAGCGCGACAAGGACCACATCGGTCGGCGGATCGGCGACCGGCGCGCGACGCTGGTCGACGTGACCTCGTCGTACGCCGTGTTCGGGGTGATGGGACCCTCGTCCCGCGAGCTGCTTTCCCGGCTGACCCGCTCCGACCTCGGCGACGAGGCGTTCCCGTTCGGCACCAGCCAGGAGATCTCGCTCGGCTACTCGACCGTGCGGGCCACCCGGATCACCTACGTCGGCGAGCTCGGCTGGGAGCTCTACGTGCCGACCGAGTTCGCGGTCGGGGTCTACGAGGACCTGTTCCGCGAGGGGGCCGACCTCGGGATCGTGAACGGTGGCTACTACGCGATCGAGTCGATGAGGCTGGAGAAGGGCTACCGCGCCTTCGGCCGCGAGCTCACCCCGGACGTCAACCCCGTGGAGGCGGGCCTGCTGTTCACGTGCAAGCTGAAGGGCGACGTCGACTTCCTCGGCCGGGCCGCGGTGGAGAAGATCAGGTCCGAGGGCGTACGACGACGCCTGGTCTCGTTCGTCGTCGAGGACGCCGACCCGATGCTCTGGGGTGGCGAGCTGGTGCTGCGCGACGGGAAGCCCACCGGCCAGGTCACCTCCGCCGCCTGGGGCGAGACCCTCGGCGCCTGCGCGGGTCTGGCCTTTGTCTGGTCACCGACCGGGGACCAGGTCGACCGCGACTTCCTGCTGCGGGGCGGCTTCGAGGTCGACGTGAACGGCACCCGCTGTCCGGTGACGGTGTCGCTGCGGCCGCCGTACGACCCGGACGGCGAGAGGATCAAGCGCTGACCGCGTCGCTCGCCCCGAACCCGGTGACCGATGCCAGCGTGTAGGACCCGGCGTCGGTGCCAAGCCCCTGCGTCACTGCGACGCAACCGGCGCCCGCGTCGACCAGAGCCGTCGCCCCGTCGGCGAGGTGGCACTGGTGAAGCCGAGCACCTGCGCGTCGTTGGGCAGCAGGAAGTCGGTGGCGGCCATCCGACGGGACGCGTTGGCGACGCTCGTGCGGAGATCAGACCTCGGGCTGGAACGCACCAGCAACCGGCTAGGTGTCGAGGGCGCCCGGATCCTCCGGGACGTCGACGGCGTAGCGCTGCAGCACGGGCAGCGGCACCAGCTCCAGCACGGCCTGGTTGGTCGAGGCCAGCACCACGTGGGCGGCGGCGCCGTCGTTGTGGGCGCGGGCCCAGTTGGCCGCGGTCACGCACCATCGGTCGCCGGGCACCAGGCCGGGGAAGAGGTACTGCGGCACCGGGGTCGACAGGTCGTTGCCGATGCTGCGCTGGTGCTCGAGGAACTCGGCGGTGACGACGGCGCAGATGGTGTGGCTGCCCAGGTCCTCCGCGCCGGTGGCGCAGCAGCCGTCGCGGTAGAACCCGGTGAGCGGGTCCGTCCCGCACTGCTGGAGCTCCTCGCCCAGGACGTTGCGTTCGGTCATGGGTCCAGCATCCCCTGTCTCGAACCTGACGGGTCGCTCAGCCCGCGACCATGCCTCGGTGCGCCACCCGGTCGCCGCCGACGTCGGCGTGGTCGGCGCGGTGGAGGACGCAGCGGTTGTCCCACATCACCGCGTCGCCGGGCGCCCAGGCGGGCACGAACGCCGGCCGCACGTTGAACACCGACCGGAAGATGCGCATCCTCTCGGCGGAGCACGGGGCCGCCGGGATCGCTGTCCTCATGACGCCTCCCTGGAGGCCGAAGGTAGGCCGCCCGGTCGGCTCGCCCACAGTCACCGGGTCCCGGTAGCACGTTCGAGGTGACCCGCGCGTGACGCACAGTTGAGCGACCCCGTCCGAGCGACCAGGAACGGGAGACCCCGGTTGATCGACCACGATTGACCGACCTGACACGTGGGACTGCCTGTGACGCGGCGCAGCCGCTTCCATGAGATCGGCACTCGGCCGGGACCTCCGACCATGGGTGGTCGGCACCACTGACGTCAGCGATCGTCGGGCAGAAGGGAAGACTCATGGCACAGGCGCACACCGAATTCGAAGGTGAGTTCGAGGACGAGTACGAGGACGAGTACGAGGGGGAAGGCGAGGAGTTCCTCGGCGCCCTCGGCGGGCTGGCGAAGACCTTCCTCGGCGGCGAGGGCGAGGACGAGCTGGAGAGCGAGTTCGAGCTCGAGGACGAGATGGAGGGCGAGCTCGAGTCGGAGTACGAGGACGAGTTCGAGACCGAGCTCGAGAGCGAGTTCGAGATGGAGCTCGAGGACGAGTCCGAGTCCGAGTGGGAGGGCGAGGATGAGAACGAGGACGAGGCGTTCCTCGGCGCCCTCGGCGGCCTCGCGAGCTCGCTGCTCGGGGAGGGTGAGCTGGAGGACGAGTACGAGGGCGAGGACGAGGCCGAGGCCGAGGAGTTCTTCAAGGGCATCGGTCGCTTCCTGAAGAAGCACAAGAACGTCTTCCGCGCCATCGCCAAGAACGTCGGACCGCTCGTGGCGACGGCCGTCGGCGGCCCGGCCGCCGGGGCCCTGGCCCGCGCGGTCACCTCGCAGCTCGAGGGCGAGCTCGAGGCCGAGTTGGAAGCCGAGCTCGAGGACATGGCCACGGCGCCGATCACCTCGGCCCAGGCCCTCGGGGAGTACTTCGCCGCCCAGGCGGCGAATGCGGAGTCCGAGGCGGAGGCCGAGGCCTTCGCCGGCTCCGCGGTGACCCTCGCCCTGTCCCGCAGCGAGCGCCGGCAGCTGCAGGCGATGCTGCCCCATCTGCTGCGCGGCGCCTCGATCCTGACGCGCGCCCTGCATCGGCACCCGGTCGGCCGGCAGGGTGTCCGGCTCGTGCCCGGCATCGTGGACGCGACCGCGCGCACCCTGGCCCGCCAGTCCGCCGGGGGTCCGGTCAGCCGCGCCGACGTCGGCGCCGTGCTGGGCCGTACGGCGCGCCGGGTGCTCTCCGACCCGGGCTGGCAGAGCGCCGTCACTCGGCGCCACGCACGCGGCCTGGCCCGCTCGCGCCGGATGCGCCAGCACCAGTACCCGGGCCGGCACGCCGCCGGCCACCGGGGCCACGGCCACGGCTACGGCTACGGCACGAGGGGACGCGGTCCGGTCCGCTCGACCATCCGTCGTACGCCGACCCGGGTGCACACCGTCTCGGGCCGGGCCCGGGTCCCCCGGCCCCGGCCGGGCGTGGTGCGGGTCGTGACACCGGTCCGGATCCCCCCGCGCGGTGGAGCACCGGCTCGCATCGTCCGCGTGGTCAGCGACGTCAAGGTGCCGCGCGGCGCCGTACCCGCCGGGCGCCCCGTGGGCGTCGCCGGACGCCGGCGCTGAGCCCGCACCACCCGTCGGTCGAGAAGAGAGCGGAGCCTGTCATGACCACGCTGAACTACCGCTACCCCGCCATCCAGGGCGAGGGTGAGGGTGAGTACGAGGACGAGCTCGAGGGCGAGTACGAGTTCGAGTTCGAGGCCGAGGCCGAGGCGGAGCTTGAGTCCGAGACCGAGCTCGAGGACGAGTTCGAGGAGGAGGCGGAGGAGGAGGCCGAGGGCTTCGTCAACCCCGTACGCCGGATCTACCGCGACGCCGAGCTGATGGCCCACCTGTCCATGCAGGCGGCCGCGACGCGGAGCGAGGCCGAGGCGGAGCAGTTCATCGGCGCCCTGGTCCCGCTGGCGGCGAGGCTGATCCCGCGAGCCGCCTCCTTGCTCTCGCGCAACGCGCCCACGCTGATGCGGGGCACCCGCCGGATCGTGCGGCAGCTGCGCCGCAACCCCCGCACGCGCCGGCTGGTCGCAGCGATGCCGGTCGTCCTGCAGCGCACCGCGCAGAGCCTCGCCGACCAGGCCGCCTCGGGCGGGAGCATCGACGCCGACGCCGTGATCGGGACCCTCGGCACGATGACCGACCGGGTCCTCCGCGGGTCGGGCCGGGGCCGGGCGATGCGCTCCATCGACGTGTTCAACCGCCGGTGGCACCGCCGCGCGCACTGGGCCCGGAACCGCGGGCCGGGCTACTCCCGCCGCGCGGCGTACGGCGTTCGTCCTCCGGTGGGCGCCGTTCCCCGTTCCCGCGCCTACTACCGGCGACCCGCCTACGGGCGGGTGAACCGTCGTGTCCGCCGTCGCTGAGCGGACGGCGACCCTCCCCCGGACCAGGACCCGCGCCGGGGGCGAGCCCCCGGACATCCCGCTGCTCGCGGCCTTCGCCAGCGGTCAGGCGACCAACGTCCGCCGCCACCTCGAGGCATTGCGCGACTTCTCGCGGACCGAGTTCGGGTCGTCCATCGCGCGCCCGTCCGAGGGACACATCCAGGCGGTCAACGAGCTGCTGGGGCGGCTGCGGATGCCACTGACCCGCGCGGTGCGCGACGTCGAGAGGTCCGGCCGCGCCGCCCAGCGACCGAACCCCTCGACCGAGCAGCTGCACGAGCTGCTCGCCCTGAAGAGCCGCGCCCACGACTGGGTGCGCGCGACCGAGCGGGTCTGGGACTTCTACTTCGAGCTGTTCGGCCAGCGCCAGAGCGTCTTCGGTGAGTGGCTGTTCTCCTGCGACCGGATCGCGCTGGACTGCTACCAGCACGTCTACATGCACCTGGGGTCGGTGCGCAGTATCCCCAGCCCGCCGCCGTTCGCCTACATGCGCACGGGCTTCTCCCCCGCGACCTACCGGCGCAACATCCCGCTGCGCAAGCTCGGGCGCCAGCTGAACCCGTTCCCCCTCGTGCAGCTGCCCTACCACCGGATGGTCAATCCGTGGACCATGGGCGCGATCCTCCACGAGGTCAGCCACAACCTGCAGAACGAGCTGGCCCTCGAGAAGGCGGTCCCGGCCGCGATCCTGCGCGCCGTACGCCGGACCGGTGCGCCCAGCTCGGTCGCCATGGTCTGGGCCCGGTGGAACCGCGAGATCTTCGGCGACATGGTCGGCTGCATGCTCGGCGGAGAGGCCTTCGTGGCTTCTCTGATCGACGTCATCGGCCGCTCGCCCGAGCAGGCGCTCGGCTACTCGCCGCACGGCGTCCACCCCACGCCGTACGTCCGGACCTTCCTGAGCACAGAGCTGCTCCGCCGGATGGGGTTCCCGGACACGGCGCGCACCTACGAGAAGGCCTGGCGCCGGCTCTACCCGTCCACCGCCGGCAGCAGCATGCCACCGGACCTGCTGCGCACCTGGCCGGCCTGCGTGCAGGCCGTCGTGGACGCCGTCTGCTACACGCGGTTCCGCTCGCTGGGGGACAAGGCGCTGCGCGAGGTGATCACCTTCGAGCCGCGACACCAGCTGATGATCGAGGAGGCGGGATCGCGGCTCGCCCGTGGCGTGGACCCCGGCGTCGTGCCGGAGCGGTTCCTCATCGGCGCCGTCCGGGTCGCCCTCGACCGGCGGCTCGCGTCCCCCGAGACGTTGATGCGCAACTTCTACCAAGAGCTGTCGAGGCGGTGAGCCCATGTCCCTGAGGAGCGCCCTCGACGACCTCCGCGGGTCGCACGCGACCCTGCGGCAGGCCGCCTTCGAGCTGGTGATGACCGTGCACGAGGACCGTCCCCTGCGCAGCGAGGTCGCCGTCATGGACCACGTCGCCGAGGTGGTCTCGGAGTTCCAGGCCGCCGTCGTGGAGGCCGGCGACCGCCTCGAGGCCGCGACCCGCGAGCGACTGCTGACCGAGGAGCTGCCGGCCGTCGACCAGGCCGTGGCCACGGCGGCCGAGCACTACTGGCGACAGCTGCGGGCCTACGCCCCGGTCGCCGAGCTGCGGCGGGCCGCGCGCGGGGGCACGGCGGAGTGGCGCCGCTGGCAGGGCAGCCTCGAGCAGTCCCTCCTCCGGTGCGAGGAGCCGCTCGACCAGACCGCCGCCTCGGTGCGCTCCGCCTGGCGCGAGGTCGGCGAGCTGCTGGGCCTCTACCTGCCCCCGCCTGCCGAGTCCAGGGCCCCCGAATCTGCCGAGACCGTCTCGACTTCGCACCCCGCACGACCGATCACGACCAGGAGGTCATCGTGACCACGACACATGGCAAGGACAGCATCCCCGTGGTAGACGTCGACCAGGCGTTCCCCGCGATGGTCGACCGCGCGGAGGCCCGGGAGCGCAGCGAGGTGCAGGGCGACCTCACTCCGCAGGTGCGCACCGCGATCCGCGACGTGCTCGGCTGGCGTCCCCGGACCGAGGACCCGAAAGCGTTCGTCGACGCCTTGTCGGCGGCCTTCCGGCTGGTGCCGGTCGAGGGGCACGTCGAGGCGCGCTACGTCCCGCGCGGGTACGCCGTGCAGGCCGACCTCGGCGCCGTGACCGGTGGTCAGGCCTCGCTCTACCGCCGGGCGACGATCGCGCGCAGCGAGATCCTCCGCATCCTCGACGGGCTGACGCCGCTGCGCAACGACGGGGACAGCGACGACATGGAGGCCTACCGCTCCCTGGTCCGTGGCGCGGTCCAGCGACTGGTCGACGAGATCGGCGCCGCCGGCGGGCCGCGGGTGCAGATGGTGGACAACTACTTCCGGGCCCTGACGGGCACGCGGACCCCGGCCGGCGTGGTCACGCCCGACGCCGTGGCCGGTCAGCTCGGTGTCCTGCGCGACCGCTTCGGGCTGATCGACGCCAACGTGAACACGGTCGAGGAGGAGGGCCGGCGTACGTCGTTCTGGACGCTGGTCGACATGGTCACCGACCTGCACAGCTCGTGGGACACCCAGCGGCTGCAGTTCTCCGGCGGCGCGGGACAGGGGTTCCTCGGCACCGAGCTGATCGTCCTGTCGCGGTTGATGGAGGCGGCCGGCGACCAGGTCGACGAGCTCGAGGCGGTCCTGGACTCCGTGCTGATCAGCGCCTCGGAGCGCCGGACCCTCGTCCTCGACACCCAGACCAGCCTGACCCTCGACGGGCTGCTGCTCTGGCTGCGTAGCTTCCTCGGTGAGGAGGGTCGCCACCTGGCCCAGGACACCGGCCGCGACGGCATCGTGTCGGCGCTCACCCCGACGGCGGTCGAGCTGGTCAAGACGTTCAAGCGCACCCTGGCCGACCGGCTCGCCGAGATCGACGAGGACGAGCAGGACGAGCACGACAGCCCCATCCGGTTCCTGCCGGTGTCCTGCTGCGCGAAGCTCCCGGCCGGGATGTACGCCGCCCGCACGCGGATCGCGGTCGCCGGGCTGTGCCGGCTGCTCATGGAGCTGGCCCGTACCGCGCAGCGGATCGGCCGCTACCCCTCCCCCGTGATCACCAACGTGGTCTTCCGCCCGATCGTGGGTCGCGACGGCGTCGTGGAGGTGGAGTACCGCGGCTTCAACTTCCAGCTGACGCAGCTGCCCGCGTTCCTGACGAAACCGCGACAGAAGTCGGCCGAGGGCTGCCGGGTCGAGGACTTCGGCACCGACGACCTCGTCCTCGCGCTGGACGGCAGCGCAACGGCCGACGACGAGAGCCTCACCGGCCTGTTCTTCCTCCAGGAGCTCGACGCGGTCTTCGCTGTCGGCGGGGCGCAGGCCGACGCCGCCGGCCTGAACAACCCCCTGGCGGCCCTGCGCCGGCTCGCGGACGTCGGTGCCGGCGGGTTCAGCGTGCCGGCCGAGGACCTGCCGCTGGCGGTCGTCGACGGCGAGTTCGCGACCGTCGTGCACGCACCCGAGCCGCGGACGTGGCCCAACCTCCGACTGGCCCGCAACCCCGTCCGCGGCAAGAAGCAGCTGCCCGACCGGTGGGCCGATGCCCCCTCCAGCGCCGTGTTCCACGGACCGCTGGCGTCCTCGCTGGGCGTGTCGGGCACGCCGCCGCCCCCCGACGGTTCCGGAGACGGGGCCGGAGACGGGGCCGGGAACGACCAGACGACGGGGCTCCTCGCCGCGCACGCGTCCTTCAAGAACGCCCAGGCAAGGGAGCAGCGGTTCTCCACGGCTCTCGCGAAGGCAGGAGAGAAGCTCCGCGCGGTCCGGAGGGAGCGACGCTCGATGACCCCGAAGGAGCGGGAGAACCAACAGGCCGACCTCGACCAGGCCAACGCCGAGGCCGAGCGGGCGGATGCCGATCACGAGGCGGCGGTCGCCGACCTCGGGAAGGCGCAGGTCGAGCTCGACGAAGCCGTGGCCGCGCTGCCACGGAACCCGATGGAAGGTAAGTGAGTCGCGATGCTGTCAGAGAAGGAGTACCAGGACCGGATCGACCGCATCGCGGCCCTGCGTGAGCGCCTGGCCCAGCAGCTGTCGGGCAGCCTGGTCTCGAACCCGGCGCTGGCGGAGGAGCTCAACGGCCAGATCGACGCGCTGATGGAGGCGGCCACCGACGCGGACGCGACCCGTCCGGTCCCTCCTGACCGCGGCCTGGCCGCGCTGGCCGGCATCGGTCCGGACGCAGCCAAGACCTTCGGGGAGACGCTCAC
Organism: Marmoricola sp.; assembly: GCA_025964795.1. Taxonomy (GTDB): domain Bacteria; phylum Actinomycetota; class Actinomycetes; order Propionibacteriales; family Nocardioidaceae; genus Marmoricola. The sequence continues at coordinate 39,717 of JAOPYC010000024.1, read as the reverse complement.
CTCGCAAGGCGTCGCGCCGTACGACGAGCAGGTCAACTCCGAGCGCATCGTCGCGGTCGGCGACCTCTACTACATCTACCAGCACGAGCAGATCGGCGTGTTCAAGGTCGTCCAGAAGCTCAAGCAGCTCTTCGAGGCCGGCTCCGTGCGGCTGTCCTCCGGGCCGGGCGCCTACGGGCTCTACCAGTTCGACCGGCGCGACGTGCTGCGCTACACCCGGCGCGACCGGCTCGACGCCTACCGGCGCGTGCTCGGCTACGGCCGCGGTCTCGGCTCCGGGCAGAGCCGCCCGAACACCGACTTCCACATGCTCTTCGGCCATTTCGTCAACCAGGTCACGCTGTTCTGGCGCGACAAGAGGATCTCGGACGTGATCCGCGAGCGCGCGCTCGACCCGAGCTTCGGCTCCATCGCCGTCGTCCGCCGCTCCGGGCTCGATCTCCGCAACAACTTGAAGTTCACCTCGTTCGGTCACCTCAACGTGATGCGCGTCGAGCTGATGCAGGTGCTGGAGGAGTGCTTCAAGATCCTCGGCTCCCCCGACGTGATCGACCTGTTCGGCGCCGACAACGCGTGGGACGTGGTCGACGAGGTGCTGATCCGCTACTTCGACGAGCGGCTGCAGAGCTCGCCCCGCCAGCGGATGGCGGTCACCGGACGAGACGTGCTCCGGTGGCTCTCGGGTCCGCACATCCTGGAGACCGCGCGCGGCGAGTTCGAGGCCCTGCTGATGAACATCGCGGAGCCGGCGGAGGAGTGGCTGACCTCGGCGCAGGCGATGAGCCTGGCCCGTCGTACGGGAAGCGACCGGGTGCTGCCCTGGGAGCAGCTCGGACAGTCCGGGATCGCCTCGCCGGTGGCCGAGCGCAGCCCGCTGACCGTGCCGCCCTCGTTCGCGCAGCCACGCCGCCGGATGCCCAGCCCGGTCTACCCGACGCGCGGCGGCCGTGGGACCTACCGCGGCGGGCGTTCGGGGCGGCGGCCGATGACTCCGCGACGGTAGTCCGGTGGGCTCGCGGGTCGACGCGGCCCGCGCTGCCGCGCGCCGCTCGCAGCCCGAGGCACGGTCCACGCTCGACGACTGGTTGCGCATCCGCTCGGTGAGCGGCGACCCCGTGCACCGCGTGGACGTCCAGCGCGCTGCCGTGCTCGTCGCGCGCCTGCTCCGCACGATGACGCCGCGGGTCCGGACCCTGCCGGGCCCGGTGGTGCTGGCCAGGATCGCGGGTCATGGTTCCCGGACCGCGGTGGTCGTCTACGGACACCTCGACGTGCGCCCTGCCGGTCCCGGCTGGAGCACCCCGCCGTTCCGTCCCACGCAGGTCGGCCGGCGGCTGATCGCGCGCGGCGCCAGCGACGACAAGGGGCAGCTGATGGCGCACCTCGTCGCGCTCCGGGCGTGGCAGCGCGTCGGCGGGCTCCCCGCCGACGTGGTCGTGATCGTGGACGGGGCCGAGGAGGTCGGGAGCCCCGGCCTGCGCGCGGCACTCCGGCAGGACGGCTCGCTCCTGGCGCGACCCGCCGGCGCCGTGCTGGTCTCCGACACCCGGATGGTCGCGCCGGGCAGACCCAGCCTGACCATGAGCCAGCGCGGGGCGCTGGCACTGCGTGTGAGCGTCGACGTGGGCGGAGCGCCCGTGCACGCGGGCCGCTTCGGCGGCGCGGTCGTGGACCCGTCGCTCGTTCTCGCCGAGATTCTGCGGACCTCCGCGCGAGCGGTGTCCGCGACCCGCCCGCACGCCGCTCGCGCGCTGCGCCCCACCGACGCCGAGGTGCGTACGGCGGCGGGCGGCCGCGCGCTGCTCCTCGACCCGGCCGCCGGGTCGACCTCGCGCGGCGCCCTCAGCGTCACCGGGCTGAGGGCCGGTGGAACACCCGGATCGGTCCCGACCCGGGCCCGCGCCGACCTCGACGTGCGGTTGCCGGCGGGGGCTCGCGTCGAGGACGTCCTGGCCGCGGTCCGGGCCGGCGTACGACGGTCACGGCCGCGCGGCGTGCGGGTGCGCGTCGTACCCGCGCACGCGGTGGAGGGCATCCGGCTCGAGCACCCGCCACAGATCCGGGAGGCCGTACGCCGAGCCTGCGTCGCGGGCTTCGGACAGCCTCCCGTCGTCGTCTCCTCGGGCGGGTCGATCCCCGCGATCGGCGTGCTGCGTGACCTGTGCGGGGTGTCCCCGGTGCTGCTCGGCCTGGGGCCGGCCGACGACGGGGCGCACGGCCCGGACGAGCACCTGGACCTCGACGACTGGGTGCGGTCCATCGACACCTCGGTCGTCCTGCTCGGCGGACTGGCGTCCGCTTCTCACCTCATGGACCCGGATCGTCCATTTTCTGGGCGCGTCGAAAGGTTGCGACCGTCCGCCGACTTCAGGAGACTCGAAAATGAAACCCCGGAGCCGTGCACGCCGACGGCGGCAGGCTCGGGGCGGCCACGGGGCGGAAGCAGCCCACCCTCGGGAGGTTGGCAATGGTGAGCAGTCGAGTCCCACGGCGGGCGACGGTCATGGGCTCGTTCACCTCCCGGCCGGACGACCCCGTGCGCGTGGCCACCCCGGGCCCGACGCCTCCCGCGCAGCGGAACGGCCAGGCGCAGGAGCGACTGCTCGACGCGATCGAGTCGCTCGCCGGGATGGTGCGCAGGGGTGACGTGGCGGACGACCTGCAGCAGGGTGTCCTGCTCGACGAGGTCATCGACAACATCCGCTTCCTGATGCTGGAGCAGACCCCGTCCCTGCTCGTCGAGCTCAGCCCGCGCGAGCAGCAGATCGCCCTGATGGTGGCGCGCGGACGCACGAACCAGGCGATCGCCAGCGCCCTGGAGATCAGCCCCTGGACCGTCTCCACCCATCTGCGCCGCATCTTCGCCAAGCTGGCCGTCTCGTCCCGGGCCGAGATGGTGGCGCACCTGCTCGCACAGGCCGAGTTCGCCTCGCAGGCCGGTCAGCTGCCGCTCGAATGAGGACGGGGTGCCGACGGGGATCCCACCGGCCTTGCCGGGAGGAGATCCCGGTGCGAGCCTCGAAGCGTGCGCGTGCTGTGTGCGACGACCGCCAATGCCGGCCACTTCGGGCCGCTGCGACCCTTCGCGCGCGCCCTCGCCGACGCGGGGCACGAGGTCCGGGTGCTGGCTCCCTCGTCGTTCGCGGGGAGCGTGGCGGAGGCCGGGTTCGTGCACGCACCGTGCGCGGACGCGCCGCCCGAGCTGATCGGCCCTGTCATGGCCAGCCTGCCGACCATGGCCTTCGAGGAGGCCGACGAGGTGGTCATCCGCGAGGTGTTCGGTCGGATCGACGCGCAGGCCGCGCTTTCCGCCGCGATCGCGACGATCGACCGGTGGCGACCCGACCTGGTCGTCCGTGAGTCGGCCGAGCTCGCGTCGCTCGCTGCCGCGGAGCGCGCCGGGGTGCCGCACGTGCACGTGTGCATCGGCATGCACGAGGTCGCGACCAGGTTCGCGGAGGCGATCGTCGATCCGTTGGCGGAGCTGGGTCGGCTGGCCGGCGTGGGCGAGGGCCGCCTGGAGGCGGCGCTCGCCGCGGAGACGATCCTCAGCCTGGTGCCCGAGGTGCTCGACCGGGCGAGCGGCCAGGTCCCGGCGGAGGACGCTGGGTTCCTGCGCTTCCACGGACCCTCATCCCCGACCGGCGGCGACCCTCTCCCGAACTGGGGTGCCCCGGAGGCGCCGCTGGTCTACGTCACCTTCGGGACGGTCACTGGCTCGCTGGCTCCGTTCCAGAGCGTGTTCCGCGAGGCGCTGGACGCGCTCGCCGACGTCGAGGTTCGGGTGCTGATGACCATCGGGCGGAAGCTCGACCCCGGCACCCTCGGACCCCTGCCACCGAACGCCCGGGTGGAGCAGTGGTGGCCGCAGGACGCCGTGCTGGGACGCGCGGCCGCGATGCTCGGCCACGGCGGCTTCGGCACCACCATGGGCGCCTTGGCCGCGGGCGTCCCCCAGGTCGTCGTACCGCTCTTCACCTTCGACCAGGTCGTCAACGCGGAGCACGTCGCGGCGGTGGGCGCCGGCCTCGCCGTCGGGAAGGGGCCGGCCTCCGTCGCGCTGGCGGTGGCGCAGGTTCCGCGGCTGCTGCAGGATCCCGGCTTCGGCGCCGCCGCGCGCGTCGTCGCCACGGCGCTCGACGACCTTCCGCGTCCCGCCGACGCCGTACCCGTCCTGGCCGGGCTGGTCGGCTGAACGCTGCTGCTCACGCGCTCCAGCGCTGTCCTGCGGCGAGGAGCTGCGCGTCCAACCAGGCCCTCGCCGGCAGGACCGTGTCGCACGCGCGCGAAGCCAGGTGTGCACCGCTGACAGGATGGTCGGGTGACCGCCCACGAGACCTCCCCTCCCGGGGAGGGGCTTCGCGAGGGCGCCCGCCGGCGGCTGTTGGAGGTGCGGGACCGGTTGCTGGCGTCCGACCCCGGTCTGGGCCGGCTGCGCGGGGCGACCGCGGTGTCGGTCAGTGTCGGCAGCGCCCTGCTCGTGCAGCAGGCGGTGGCTCGCGCCGCCGGCATCACCGGTGTGCCCGCCTTCTCGATGACGCTGTTCGGCGCGGTCGTGGCCATGCTCGGCTCGAACGCACTGTCCGGGATGCTGCGTCGCGAGATGGTCCCGGCCGCCGCGGGCTTCCCGGTCGCGGTGGCGATCGGGCTGGTCCTGGCGGTGCTGACCGACGTGCATCGTGGGCTGCAGGTGCTGGCGTTCGCCGTCGTACTCTTCGCCGCCGTGTGGGTACGCCGCTTCGGTGGGCCGTGGTTCTTCTACGGGTTCATGACCTGGATGGGGTTCTTCTTCGCGACCTTCCTGCGGGCCACGTGGTCGCTCGTGCCCGAGCTGCTGCTGGCCGCGGTGGTGTCGTCGGTGTGGGTGTGCCTGCTGTGCAGCACCGTCCTGTTCACCAACCCACGCAAGATCCTGCACTCGACCCTGACGTCGTTCTTTTCCCGGGGACGCTCGGTCGCGCGTGCCACGGCGGACCTGCTGGCGCTGTCCCCCACGAGCGAGCGCCGGCGGGCGCGAGCCATCCGCGTGCTCAGCGCGCGCCGGGCCGGCCTCGGCGAGGCGGCGTTGCTCGTCGACGCCTGGTCGTCGGAGCGTTCGGCGATCCCGGCGGGCTGGTCGGCGGCGGCGCTGCGGCGCCGGCTCATCGAGGCGCAGCAGGCGATGGAGCGGGTCGCGGTGGCCGCGATCCGGCTGGTGGACGCCGATCCCCTGCTGCGCTCGGAGGCGCACACCGCCCTGGAGGACCTGGCCGCGCGCCGTGACGTGAGCGCGCTGATCGCCTGCGACCGTCTGGGTCGACGGGCCACGGAGGTCGAGCGCGCCGGCGGTGACGGCTGGTGGCCGGCCCGGCACCTGGCGTACGGCGTGGAGGAGTTCCTGCGCTTCGACGCCGCCGTCGACGAGCCGCCCGAGGTCGACCCGGGAGAGGCCGAGTTCGAGGCGGCCTCGATGCTCGCCTTCGGTGGCCTCCCCGGCTCTCCCGCGGTCGCCAAGGACGTCGCGGCCCAGGGCCGCTGGAACCCGGTGTCCCGCTGGTCGATGACCAGCCGGCAGGCCGTGCAGGTGGCGCTGGCCGGGGTCGTCGCGATCGGCCTCGGCACCCTGCTCTCACCGACCCGCTACTACTGGGCCGTGATCACGGCGTTCGTGATGTTCACCGGCACCGGCACTCGCTACGAGACCCTCAACAAGGGCGTCGCGCGCATCGCCGGGACGGTGGTCGGCCTGGTGGCGGCGGTCCTGCTGGCGCACGTCACCGCCGGTCACAGCGTCGTGGTGCTGACGCTGATCCTGGTGTCGGTGTTCGGCGCGTTCTACCTCGCGAAGGTCTCGCAGGCCGCGATGACGTTCTTCATCACGGTGCTGCTCGCCGAGATGTACACCGTGCTCGGGACCTTCAGCGACACGGTCCTCGCGCTGCGGCTCGGCGAGACCGCCATCGGCGCCGTGGCCGGCATCGGGGTGGCCCTGCTCTTCGCTCCACTGTCGACACGAGCCACCGTGCGCAGCGCCCGCGACGCGATGCTCGACTCGATGGCGACGCTGCTCGAGTCGGTCGCGTCGACCCTCGAGGGCGCGCCGAGCCCCGACCTGGACTCACAGGTACGTCGCCTCGACGACGACGCCCGCCGCCTCGCCCTCGTCGCCCGCCCGCTCACCCGCCACGTCGGCTGGGGGAGCACCAGCCCCCGGACCGCCCGTCGGCTGCGGCTCTACATCGCGGCGGTGTCGCAGTGCCGCGCGCTCGTCATCGCCGTCCAGCGCCGTCCCCCCTCGGCCCCGACCGCCTCGGCCGCAGCCGCCCGGGCCATCGCCGAGGCCGCCCGCGCCCTCAGCTTGCTCCCACCCGGCTCCGTCGTACCCGATGCCGTGGAGCCGCTGGCCACGGGTCAGCACGCACTGTTCGCCGACGCCGGAGCTGCGTCGCACACGGATCCCGTGGTCCGGCACCTGCACCACCTGGCTGGCACGCTGACGCAGGTGGCCCAGGCGGCATCGGTGCCCGCGCCCAGTCGCTGAGTCCCTCCGGCCGGTTAGGTCGTTGACGTGACCTTGGACAGCCCTCGCGGCCGATCCGGATCGTTGCCCCTCTGGAGCGCCAGCTCCAGCGCGAAGAGCTGACCGGGGAGAATCTCGAGGAGCGGCACCACCTCGGGTGCGAGACCCGGGGGGAGGAGCGCTGGTAGCGAGTCCCCAGCGATCGCCCCGTCGCCGATGACCTCGACCGGCGCGCCCGCGGCGCGTGCAGCGTCCACCACGGACGCGACGGACGCACTGGTGGGCCCCCGGGAAGCGAATGCCAGGAGCGGGGTGTCAGGGTCCAGGACGGCGATGGGGCCGTGTTTCGCATCAGCGGCGCTCAGCCCCTGAGTCATGAGATAGCTCGTCTCCATCAGCTTCAGCGCGGCCTCGCGTGCGGACGCGTAGGAGTACCCCCGACCCACCACCAGCATCCGCTGCACACCCGCCAACCTCTGGGCCAGCTCGCTGCATGCCTCCTGCGCAGCGCGCAGAACCTGCTCAGCGGGTTGCAGTTCCTCGTAGGTCGGTCGCTCCGCCGAAGCCACGGCCGCGGTCAGCATGCGCAGTGCGAGCAGCTCGGTGGTGTACGTCTTGGTGGCTGCGACGGAGCGTTCTGGCCCTGCCAGCAAGGGGATGTGGGCGTCTGCTTCCTGAGCGAGGGGACTGTCCGGATCGTTCGTGATGGACATGGTCAGGCAGCCGGCCGACCGCGCGGCGACCAAGGTCTGGATCAGGTCCGCCGAGGCCCCGGATTGCGAGACGGCGAGCACGAGCGCGTGACGCGGGAAGGAGGCGGCCCCGGCGCCGAGGATCGTGTGGGTGCTCGGTGTCGCCAGCGTCGTCGGCAGCTTCAGTGACGTCTGCATGAGGTACTGCCCGTAGACGGCGGCGTTGTCGCTGGAGCCCCTGGCCAGGAGTACGACCTGCGCCGGCTCTTGGTCACGCACCAGTCGCGCCGCGCTCGCGACAGCCTCCCACCCGGCACTCAGCAGTCGTTGCCACGCCCGCGGCTGCTCGAGGATCTCGGAGCGCATGAGCTCTCCGGGAAGGCCAGGCTCGACGGCGCTGGTGGGGCCACCCAGGGGCGCGCTCGCTTCGCTCATGCGGCGGCTGTCCGCCGGTAGACGCGCCCCGCGTGCTGGGGTCCCGATGCGTGGGCGCCGACGACGGGCACACCGTTGACGATGACGTCCGTGATGCCTTCGGGCGTGCTCCGCGGGTTGCGGTAGTCCGTGGTGTCCGCGACCTTGTCCATGTCGACGATCACCAGGTCCGCCGCGGCGCCGTGCCGGATTCGTCCCGCGCCCGTCAGGCCGAGTCGATCGGCCGCGAGACCCGTCATCTGGTGGACGGCCTGCGGCAGGCTGAGGAGGCCCTCGTCCCTGACGAAGTGTCCGAGCATGCGGGGGAAGGCGCCGATGGCACCGCGGTTGGGCACCCCGTCACCGGTGATGATCGCGTCGGTCTCCAAGGAGGTGAACGGAAGGGCAAGGATGTCGCGGAGTGGTGCGTCACTCTTCAGGCTGCCGGCGGACCCGACCACCAGCATCATCGACTCGCCGCCCCCAGCCTGGATGAGGTCGCAGAGCGCATCGAACGGGTCAACGCCTCGGGCCTCCGCCATGTCCAGCAGTGAGCCTCCCTCGAACTGGTGGAACTCAGGCGCACTCACCTGCAGGAGCCAGATGCCGTCCCATCCCAAGGACGCGATCATGTTGTCGGTCCAGTTGCCCGACACGAGCGGCCACGTGGGGACGCCGTGCAACACCTCTGAGCGGATCCGAGCCCTGGAGCGGGAGTCGTTGAGCCGGGCCACGAGTGCGTGTACTCCGCCCTCCAAGGACCACGGAGGGAACACTGCGGTCAGCGTCGTGTTGCCCGCGACGTACGCCTGACAGTCGGTGGCCACGTCCACGCCCGAGCGCCGAGCGTTCTCCAGCACATTGATGGCTTCTCCGATCCTGGGCCAATTGGCCTCCCCCAGCGCGGAGAGATGCGAGAACTGACCGCGCACGCCTGCATCTCGGGTGATCTGCACGACTTCGCTCACCGCGTCGACGAGTGTCTCGGAGAGGCCTCGGCTGTGGCAGGTGAACAGTCCTCCCTGCCTGCCCGATCGAGCCGCGATGGCCGTCACCTCAGCCGTTGTGGCGTACATGCCCGGGGCGTAGGCAAGGCCCGCTGAGATGCCGAACGCACCCGCGTCCATTGCCTCGTCGGCGGCGCGGACCATTCTCTTCAGCTGATCCTCCGTCGGCTTCGAGCCGGCGAAACCCATGTTCGCGATGCGCATGGCGCCGTGCGCAGCCAGGGGCACGACGTTGAGCGCCACGCCTTGCGAGTCGAGCTGGTCGAGGTAGGCGCCGAACGTGGGCCATCCGGTTGGTGCACCTGGCGACCGGAGAAATGCGGTGTAGGACTCCATGTCGGACTGATGCTCGGGAGAGGACGGCGCAGGGGCGAACCCACAGTTCCCAGTGACGACGGTGGTGATTCCCTGCTCGAGGAAGCAGCGCAGGATCTCGCCGTGCTGCGGGTCCGCCAGGACGAAATCAGAGTGACTGTGGATGTCGATGAACCCCGGCATGAGATGCCTTCCCCGGGCGTCGATCTCCACGGGGGCTCTGACGTCTTCTCCCAAGGTGGTGATCGCCGCGATCTGTCCGCCGGCGACCGCGAGGTCCGCGAGGTAGCCGGGACTCCCGGAGCCGTCCACGATGGTGGCGCCGCGCACGATCAGGTCAAAGTCGGTCATCTTTTCTCCGTGTTCGTCGTCAAGGGTTGTACGGCGGGCGCGCTACTCCACCAGCTCACCGGCAGGCCGAGGTGGTGGCCGCCGAGCAGGACAGCTCCCTCGGCCGCGTGGGCGGCCGGCTTCAGCCAGCGACACACCGAGGAGCCGGCGACCCGTTTCTCGAGGGCGCGCTCGTAGAACCGGCTGCGCAGGACACCGCCCACGAAGGCCGCGTCGACGGGGCCCGCCGCACCCGGGGCCAGGACCTGTGTTGCGGCGGCCTCGGCCTGCAGGACCAGAGCATCCGCGGCACAGGCCACGAGCTCCTCCGCGGCCGCGTCGCCCTGCTCGGCGGCAGCGAAGACGAGTGGGGCGAGGGCGGCGACGTCGGAGACGGACATGTGCAGGTGCACGCGGTCGATGATCTGATGGGCGTCGTCGACCCCCAGGGCGCCCAGGAGCAGCCCGCTCAGGGCGGTCGGACCTGCCATCCCGTCCTCCGCCCTGAGGACGGCGATGAGCGCGCCCCGTCCCAGGCTGTAACCGCTGCCATCATCGCCCAGCAGCGCGCCCCATCCCCCTGCCCGGGCGCGTCGCTCACCCGCCTGGGCGTACGACACCGTGCCCGTCCCAGCTATGGTCACGACCCCGGCATCCCGGCCCTGGAAGGCGCCCCACCAGGCGGCTGCCGCATCGTTGTCCACCAGCCACGTCCACCGGGCCTCGCGGCTCTCCAGGGCCGCGCTCAGGTCCATGCGCATCTGTCCGGTGTCAAGGCCGGACATGCAGGCCACGACGAGCACGTCTGCGGCGGCCGCCGGGACGATCGAGCGCACCAGTTTCTCGATGTGGCCCGACACTGCCTGCACGCCGAGCTTGTGCAGGTTGCTTGGGCCTGCGACGCGTCTGCCGAGCAATCCGTCGACGGTGTCCACTGCCATGGCTTCGGTCTTCGTGCCACCGCCGTCAATGCCCACGATGATCATGACAACAGCCGGCGAAGCGAGGGGGTCAGCGCGCTCAGCGTTGCGATTCCGGCACCTCGTAGGCTCGCCCGCTCGCCGAGCCGAGAGGGCACGACCGAGGGTGGGTGCGGGAGGAAACTGCTCAGGCGTTCGTGCAGCGAGGTCGGGAGATCCGGCACGAGCGCCACCAGCTCTTCCCCAAGCACGATGGACGCGGGATCGAGCGCGGTGGACAACGCCAGGGCAGCTTGGAAGAGGAGGTCTTGCACAGACCGCGTGAGCGCTGGGCTCAGCGGCTTCGTACGCGTCGAGGGGTCGATGAGATTCGGAGCCTGTCCGTCGACGAGACCCGCCCGACGGAGCTGCTCGAAAAGCGCGCCCTCCAGCGGACCGAACTCGCGCGTGCTCGCGACCGTTCGCGGGTCGAGCGCCAGGTAACCCACCTCACCGGCCGAGTTGTGGCTGCCGTGGTAGAGCTTGCCGCCGGTGATGACACCCGCACCGAGGCCTCCCCGCAACCCCAGCATCACCATGTTGTCGCAGTTGGTCTCGGAGGCAGCGTGCTCACCCACAGCTGCAAGGTTCAGGTCGTTCTCGATGAGAACGGCGTCGAGCGGCCACGCCTCCCTCACGAGGTCGCGCAGGTCGACATCACGCCACCCGTAGCGTGGCGACCACTCGAGGCGGCCGGCCTCGGGGTCCGTGACACCAGGGACGCTGACGCCCATGCCCACGACCCGACCGTCGCGAGGCAGGCCACTGACCCAGTCGACCAGTGCGTTGGGGGACGTCAGGGCGCTTCCTGGGATCTCGACGATCGAGGAGTCGACGACCTCCCCGCAGAGGTCGACCTCGCCTATGAACGGACGACGGGCGCTGAGGTCGATCGCTGCGACCACGTAGGAATCAGGAATCAGCTCGACCAGTCCTCCACGGCGCCCTCCCGTGGCCGGCCCCGGGGAACCGATCCGGACCACGCCTGCCGCCACCAGATCCGCTACGACGTCGGACGTGGTCGGGGAGCTGAGCTGCGTCGCGCGGGCGATGAAGGCCCGCGTCGAAGCGCCGTGGGTGCGCAACACGTCCAGCACCGCGACGAGGTTGACGTCGCGGGCGTTGCGCGGGTCCGCGGTGGAGTTAGGCATACCAGGGAAGCCTTCGGCCGAGCTGGTCAAATATGCCGAGCACTCGAGGGCTCCCGTTCTCGTGGTCGATCACGGCGATGTTGGCCCGCGTGACGAAGGTCTGCACCCGGAAGCCGAAGACGACGGTGGCGCCGACGGGAGCAGTCTGCTCGTCTGCGTCGAGGAAACCGTAGTAGTCGATGCCACCGAAGCTCCCTGAGGTCCCTGCACCCGCGCCCAGGTAGGTCTCGCGGTGCTCCAGGATTTCATCAAGCGTGGAACCGACCAAGGCCTTCCTGCCGAAGTCGGGCTGGAGCCAGGCTGGGTCGTCGACGAAGAACCCACCGCCGTAGACATAGGCTCTTCCACCGAAGTGGTGGGCAACCTCGGTCACGTAGCAAGCAGCCGGTATCTCGGGCAGGTCGTCGTACTGCAGGTGGTAGGGCGTCGTGCCGAGGAAGCCGTGCCCGGGTTCGATGTGCGTGGCACCTCCCGCCGCCTGCATGGGCACCGTGATGGATGAGGTGTTCCCCGGCGCGTTGACTTGGGTGACCTCGATGCCGAGACCCTCGAGAATCGCCGCGGCTCGCTGAATCGTCGTGAAGTTGCCGGTCGGGGTCGGCTGTCCCGGGGTTGCGTAGGAAACGGTCGGAAAGGTGGTGACCCCGATGATCTGCACGCCGTCTATCGTCTGGATCGTCTTCGCTGCCGAAGCGAGCTCGTCCAGCAGGAAGCCGGCTTCCATGCCGGGCAGGTAGGTGTCCGTGGCGGTGTCGGCCACCCTGAGGAGCACCGGTTGGACGACTCCGAGGCGACGAGCCACCTCACCGACCTGACGGGCCTTGTCGGCCGAGAACACCGACATCGCTTCGGGCCGGGTCCTCATCAGACGCGGCAGATCGGCGCGAGCGATCTGAACGAGGTTCCCGACGTGACCGAGCCTGAAGTCGTTGTGCAGGAGCGCATCAGCGCACGCGACGTCAACCGAGACGGTCTCGGCTGACCCGGGAGCAACCAGCGCCTTCGCGACGAGCGGGTTGCGGCCCACTTGTTTGAGCATCCAGTAGAGCGACAAGCCGTGCTTCTCCGCAGCGGCGCGGATCGCCTGGCCGTTGGACCTGATGGCATCGAGGTCCAGTACCACCGTGTTGGCGGGGATCTCTCCGCTCAGGGCCAGCTCGGCGGCGGCACTCATCAAGCGAGGGTTGCGGGACATCAGTGCATCAAGAAACACCGGAGGCCTCCTGAGCTGACGCGCTGGCGAACGCCTTACCGGTCTGCGCGTCGAAGACCATGCAGCGGCCTCGGTCGACCCGCAGTTCCACAGGCTGGTCCGGCGCGAGCATCTCGTCCGCCGTCGTCACTGTCGTGATCTCGTGCCCGTTGGTGTCACGAACGACATACTTCACCACGGACCCGAGCATCTCCTGGGTGAGAATCCGCCACGTCGTAGCGGCGGGCTCGGGGCGCATGGTGATGTGCTCCGGTCTGACTCCGACCGCGACGCGGCTCCCTCGTGGGAGTCGAGCACCCTCGACCGTGAGCGTGCCGTCGAGCAGTACCAGGCGATCAGCCTCGTCCACGTGCGCGTCGAAGTGGTTCAACGGCTGGATGCTGACGAAGTCGGCCAGCCACGAGTTGACCGGGCTCCGGTAGAGCTCGAGGGGCGTCCCGACCTGGACGAGCTCGCCGTCGCGCATGACTGCGACGCGGTCGGCGATCGCCATGGCCTCCTCTTGGTCGTGGGTCACGAAGATCGTCGTCGTACCGATTCGACGGTGCAGCTTGACCAGCTCGGTACGAAGCTGACGGCGCAGCTGGGCGTCCACGGCAGAGAAGGGCTCGTCCATGAGGAGCAGACGCGGCTGTGTCACCAGCGCCTTCGCGATGGCGGCCCGCTGCCGCTCCCCTCCCGAGACCTCGCCCGGACGACGGCCCAGCAGGTGCCCGATGTTGAGCCAGTTGGTGACTTCCTCGATGCGACGCGAGATCTCCTGCTTGGGCACCTTGGCGATGCGAGGAGCGAAGCTGATGCTGTCCCGCAAGGAGAGGTGGGGGTAGAGCATCGAGGACTGGAACACGACACCCACCCCTCGCTGCTCAGGCTGCAGCGCGGTGACGTCCTCGTCGCCGAACAACACGTGCCCGGCCTCCACCTGTTCCAGGCCGGCCAGGACGTTCAGCATCGTGGTCTTGCCGCTGCCGGATGGACCCAGCACGGCCAGCAGCTCACCAGGTGGGACCTCGAGGCTCACCTCGTTGAGGGCGGGCTTGTCGCTCGAGCCGTAGCGCTTGAGGACCTTCCGCACGTGGATCGCGACCGATTGGGTTTGGAGGGTTGTTTCCGACATCACTGAATCCCTACGAAGTTGACTCTGCGGATGTACCGCTGGAAGACGGCCGCGAGCAGAAGCGGTGGGAGGAGGCCCAGGCAGGTGGCCGCCGCTACCTCGGTCGGCACGGAGACCTGGAAGAACATGCTGGCCAGAGCGGGTGGGAAGGTCTGGGCCGTGCTGCCCGTGTTGAAGATCAGGGCAAAGGTGAACTCGTTCCACGAGGTGAGGAACGCGATGACCGCCATCGCGGTGATGGAAGGCCCCGAGGCCGGCACCACCACCTTGGTCACCGCCCGGAACCGTGAGCACCCGTCGACGCGGGCCATCCGCTCCAGGCCGGCGGGCAGACTGGCGAAGAAGCTGGTGCCGATCCAGACCAGGAGCGGCACGGTGATCGTCAGGTGTGTGATGACCAGACCCGTGCGCGTCCCGGACAGACCGAGCGAGCTGAACAGAGCGAAGAACGGGATGGTGGTCGCGATCGGCGGCAGGGCCCTCGTGGCGATGATGGTCAGCAGGCCGGCTTCGCGCCACCTCAGGTTCAGCCGTGCCAGGGCGTACGCCGCGGGGACACAGACGATGAGGCTGATCGCGGTCACGACCACTGCCACCTCGGCGCTGTTGATCAGACCATGGACGATGAGGGAGCTGTGCCCGCTGGGTTCCAAGACTTTGCCGGAAGGGCTCGTCGCCTCACGCCCGAGCAGGCGCGGGTAGTTGGTCAGGTCGGGGACCTTGGGCCAGAACCTCAGGGGTCTGCTCGCGAACTCGTTGGGTGGCGTGATCGAGACGATCGCCACCCACACCAGGGGGATCAGGGTCCACGCAGCGAGCACAACAGCCGCGACGTGAACCACCACCTTGCGGCGAATGCTCATGTCTCCTCCTTCATGTCGCGGTTGCCGACACGCAGGGCGACCTTGTAGTAGCCAACCGTGAGAGCAACGACAACCACGAGCAGGATCCAGGACATGGCCGCGCCGCTACCGAGCCGCTGGTTCTGGAACGTCTCCTCGTAGATGAAGAACGAGAGTGTTCGCGAACTGCCGCCGGGACCGCCCGAGGTGAGGAAGTAGATGAGGTCGAAGGCGGTCGCGGCCTGTCCTCCGATCAGGACCAGGAAGATGGCCATCGGAAGCCGGATGTAGGGCAGGGTCACGTAGCGGAAGCGGCCCATCAGACGCACCCCATCGACCTTCGCCAGCTTGTAGAGGTCTTCGGGGATCATTTGCAGCGTCGCGAGGAGGAAGTAGGCCCCGAGAGGAGCGAACTGCCAGGCGTGCACGAGCGCCAGGGCTGGGATGACACTCCCCTGGGCGAGGATGTTGGAGGGATCCAGTCCCAGTCGCTCGCTCACGGCGGCGGAGAAGCCGAACTGCGGGCTGTACACGTAGCGAAAGACCACCGCCGCGGCGTAGGTCGACAGCGCCCAGGGCAGGACGATCAGCGCCATCAGAACGCGACGCCCGAGGAACTTCTCCCTGAGGAGCAGCGCAGAACCCAAGGCGACCACCGTGCCCATCACGGTGACGCACACGACGTAGAACAGCGTCAGCGTCAGCGTCCGCCAGAACTCTCCGGAACCGAGGGCGGTGGCGTAGTTCTCCAGACCGACAAAGCGGCTCCGTCCCGTGATGGGGTTGGAGCTGGTCAGGCTGATCCACAGGGAGTAGGCGACCGGGTAGATCACGATCACCACCGTGAGCAGCACCACCGGTGCGACCAGGAGAAGGCCGAACCGGTTGGTGCTGATCCGGGAGCTGAAGCGCGCTCGCGGTGTTGTCGACGGTGTGTGTGGAGGTGCCACCGTGGCGGTGGACGTCACTCGCCGTACTCCTCGATGAGCTTCTCCGCCTTCTCTCGCAGAGTACGGACGACCTTCTTGATGTCGGCGTCCCCGTTGACCGCCTGGGGCAGCTGCCGCGAGGCCTCCGAGACCCACTCCAGGGCCCAGTCGGTGTGGTACAGGCCCTTGGCGTACTGGGGATCAGCCATGTAGTCCTTGAGAATGGGCCACTGCTCGTCGGCATCAGGCAGCCAGGCGCGAACAGCCTTCTCGACGGTCGGCGAGTTGTTGACCTCGGCGTACCCCTGGGTCAGGTTGTTCTCGGCCGCCCACTTGGTCGGGACGACGAACTCGCCGCTCTTCCGGTCGCGGTAGCCGAAGTACTCCGCCATGGAATAGGCCTGCGCGAGGTCCTCGTCCGACTGGCCGTTGTTCCCAGTGAGGTAGATGCCCATGTGCATCATTCCCCACTTCTGACCCTGCTGCGGCACGGCCACGAACTGGCCCGCCGACTTGGACTTCGCCGGGTCGTTGAACGTGCGCAGGTCGTACTGCAGCTGAGGAGAGTAGGCGATGCCGCCAGCCGCGAACGTCTCGATCCAGTCCGACTCCTGGAAGGTGAGGACCCCCTTGGGGACGAGGTTCTCGGAGTAGAGGTCCCGCCACTGGCCCAGCATGTCGACGACTCCCCCGGAGTTCTCGTCGAACTCGGGCTTGCCGCCGGCGCCGAACATCGGCATGCCACGGTTCATGGCCTCTTGCACGAAGCCGAAGGGGATGCCGTAGTAGGGGGCACTCCAGAACGACGGCAGGTAGGGGGTGTCGCTGGCGCCGGACTTCTTGACCTTGCGCACCTGGGCGTAGAGCTCGTCGTACGTGGTCGGCCAGGAGTCGAGTCCGGCGGTCGCGAGCACCTGCTTGTTGGCGAAGAGTGCACCGTTCACGAAGGCGAAGTACGGCAGACCGATCAGCTTGCCGTCGATCGTGAGGGCGTCTCGGACCACTGGGAGCATCTCGGCCTCGGCCTTGTCCTTGTTCCAGAAGCGCTCGTAGTCGTGGAGCCAGCCAGCGGTGTTCCAGCCCTTCGGGAGGTGACCGAGCCCGTAGAACAGATCGAGCTTCTGGTTCTGGCGCAGCTGCGTCTGGATGATCGACGGGTAGTCACCTGCGACAACTCCCAGGTCGACCTTGGTGCCGTACGAGTCGGTGAACTCCCGAGCGCGTTCCTTGACGAACTCCGGGTAGGCGCCCCAGATCCGCATGTTCATCGTGCCCGTGCCAGACGCAGGTGCCTTGAGGACGGCACCACCCGCGGCGGCCCCCTTGTCCGGGCCGGCACAAGCGGCCAGGACAGGACCACCCACGCCCGCTGCCAGAGCCGCGAAACTCATACGCTTGACGAAACTGCGACGCGTCAACTCCATGGTGGCTCCACTTTCTTAGGTAGGTTGCCTAATAATGGTGACGCCGCGCAGATCCGTCAACCCCCACACGCCGACTATCTGTGACCCAGTGGCCAAGCCCTCG
This sequence comes from Marmoricola sp., assembly GCA_025964795.1. GTDB lineage: Bacteria > Actinomycetota > Actinomycetes > Propionibacteriales > Nocardioidaceae > Marmoricola. The sequence continues at coordinate 22,722 of JAOPYC010000024.1, read as the reverse complement.
AACTCGCCCCCATCAGCCACCAAGGGACGGCTGCCACGCCCGGGTGGCACATGATCGAGGACGCAACGAGGCCCAGTTCCAGGCCAAACGATCCCGGGCGGCGGGGCCATCGACGTGCGGCCGACGACAGGCTGCCGAAGTGGTGCTCCGCCAGCTGTCGGCACGATTGGAAAGAAGGTCGGGCACTCGCCCGCAGTTCGAGTCACGCTGGTGGCAGGTGCAGGATTCGAACCTGCGTAGGCATACGCCGACGGATTTACAGTCCGTTTCCATTGGCCGCTCGGACAACCTGCCATGCGCACTGACCTACTAGGGTGGGCCAGCGGCGCAGCCGAGGATAGCGCAGCAGAGACCAAAGACTTAAATCGGATGGAGGTCCACCCACGATGGCCGATTCGTCGTTCGACATCGTCAGCAAGATCGACCGCCAGGAGGTCGACAACGCACTCTCCCAGGCGGCCCGCGAGATCTCGCAGCGCTACGACTTCAAGGGCACCGGTGCGGAGATCAAGTGGTCCGGGGATGACGGCATCGAGATCTCCGCGAACGCCGAGGACCGGGCCAACGCCGTACTCGACGTCTTCAAGGAGAAGCTGATCAAGCGGCAGCAGTCGCTGAAGATCCTGGACGCCGGCGACCCGCGGGCGTCGGGGCGCGAGACCAAGATCAGCATCGCGCTCAAGGAGGGCATCAGCACCGAGGACGCCAAGAAGGTCGGCAAGCTGATCCGCGACGAGGGGCCCAAGGGCGTCAAGGTGCAGGTGCAGGGCGACGAGCTCCGCATCAGCAGCAAGAAGCGCGACGACCTGCAGGCGGTGCAGCAGCTGGTGAAGTCGCAGGACTACGAGTTCGCGGTGCAGTTCACCAACTACCGATGACGTCGGGGCACCGCGACCCGGAGGCCGCGGTCGACATCGATGCACCGCTGGACGAGGTGTGGGCGGTTCACCCGCTGTAGCGCGGTGTTGTGGTCGCCGAGTGCGCCGTACACCACTTGTTCAGCGTCAATAGCTCCGCGTTACAAGCGGATCCGCGGGTCAGCTGACCGTCGCCAGCCCGCCGGCCACCTTGACCGGTCGGCCGTCCGGGTCGGCCAGCTGGGCGCTGATCCGGAAGGTGACCCTCGGCTGGGGGTCGCAGGCGGCCTCGGTGACCGTGACCGTCCCGCGAGCGCGCTGGCCGAAACCCGTCAGCCGGGCGCCACTCGCGGGGTCCCTCGCGAGCACGAGGAGATCCGCGGGGCCGGTGCCGTCCTTCCTCGTCGGTGCGAGCAGCTTGTCGTGCAGCGGCAGCTCACGGGTGCCGGTGACCCCCGCAACGACCTCCAGGAGGAAGCCCGAGTCGGGGTCGGTGAGGTTGACGTACTCCGTGCCGGTCACCGGGCTGGTGGTGCACCTCGCGGCCACCGCCCCGTCCACCTCGTACGACGAACCGTCCGCTCGTGTGAATACCAGGCCGTCGGCGAGGTGGGTCGGGTTGTCCGGCCTCAGGGTGGCGTACTGGTCCCCGCAACCCGCCAGCACCAGCAGGCCGCAGACCGAGAGGACGAGGACGCGAAGCACAGGAGGACCTAGTTCAGGGGCCTCATGGTGGAGGGCACTCCCCCACCGTTGAGGACGTCCTCGACCAACTCCTGCAGGGCGGTGAGCGCCACCCGCTGGGCCATCGGGCCGTAGGAGACGCGGGCGACGCCGAGCTCCTCCAGCCGGGCCAGGGACGGGGTGCCCGGCAGGCCGATCACGGTCAGCTTCTGCGGGCCGAACGCCTCGACCAGGGTGGACACGGCGGCCTCGTCGAGCGGGCCGGGCACGAAGACCGTGGGCGCCCCGGCGTCGAGGTAGGCCTTGCCGCGCTCCACCGCGTCCGCCAGCGAGTCGGCGGGGTCGCGGTCGCCGGCCTTCACGAACGCGTCGGTGCGGGCGTTCAGGACGAAGTCGGGGACACCCTCGGCGATCGCGGCGTCCATGATCGCCTTCACGCCGGCGACGGCCTCACCGATCGGGCGCAGCTGGTCCTCGATGTTGGCGCCGACGACGCCCACCCCGATGGCCTTGCGGATGGTCTCAGGGGCGTCGCCGTACCCGCCTTCGAGGTCCGCGGAGACCGGCAGCGTCGTCGCCTCGACGATCCTGCCGACGGCCTGGATCATCAGGTCGACGGGGATGTTCTCGCCGTCCTCGTAGCCCCACGAAGCGGCGATCGAGTGGCTGGCCGTGGCCAGGGCGGAGGTGCCGGGGGTGTCCGCGACGACCCTGGCGCTGATGGAGTCCCACACGTTGACCACGGTCAGCAGGGTCGGATCGGTGTGCAGCCGCAGCAGCTCCGCGGCCTTGTTCTCGACGCTGTTCTCCTGGCCCATCCGGACGACTCCTCGGTAGCGGTTGGCGTGTTCCCCCGACCCTAGCCGGGTAGTCCGGAGCGAACGGCCCCCTCCGGAACCTCGAGAGGGTGCGGAATGCTCCGGACTATCCGGGAGCCGTCGGCAAGCTTCAGGCCTGGGCCGCCTGGACGCTCGGCTCCAGGGCGGCCTCGTTGGTGGCGGAGATCCAGACCGGGAGGCCCTCCTCGAGGCCCAGGTGACGCTGGTTGGCGCGGGTGACGGTGACCTCGACGTCGGGGTGGCCCACTTCTTCCAGAGAGACAGTGAGCCGCACCTCGAAGCCGACGCGGAGCAGGCGGGAGATCCGGCCCTTCTTGCCGGTGCCGTCCTCCGGCCGGGTGTGCACGTCGATGTCGTGGGGGCGGACCAGCTTGCCGTCGAGCGTGGTGACCGGGCCGAGGAAGCTCATCACGAAGTCGCTGGCGGGCTGGTCGTAGAGCTCGTCCGGCGTGCCGATCTGCTCGATCCGGCCCTCGTTGATGACCACGATCTCGTCGGCGACCTCGAGGGCCTCCTCCTGGTCGTGGGTCACGAACACGGTGGTCACGTGGACCTCGTCGTGCAGCCGGCGCAGCCAGTCGCGCAGCTCCTTGCGGACCTTGGCGTCCAGGGCGCCGAACGGCTCGTCGAGCAGCAGCACGGTGGGCTCCACGGCCAGGGCGCGGGCGAGCGCCATCCGCTGGCGTTGGCCACCGGAGAGCTGCGAGGGCAGCCGGTGCCCGAACTGGGAGAGGTGCACGAGCTCGAGCAGCTCGGCGACCCGCTTCTGGGTGTCGGCCTTGGAGCGCTTGCGGATCTCCAGGCCGAAGGCGACGTTCTTGGCCACGCTCATGTGCTTGAAGGCGGCGTAGTGCTGGAACACGAAGCCCACGTTGCGCTTCTGCGGCGGCAGGTGGGTGGCCTCGTTGCCCTCGATGGTCACGGTGCCGCTGTCCGCGTCCTCGAGACCGGCGATGATCCGCAGCAGCGTGGACTTCCCACCGCCACTGGGGCCGAGCAGCGCGGTGAGCTGGCCGGTGGGCAGGTCGACGCTCACGTTGTCGAGCGCGACGAAGTCGTCGAACTTCTTGTTGACGCCGGAGACGTTGATGCTCATGACTGGTCATCCTTGGGGCGGAGGAACGAGACGACCACGAGGCAGGCCATCGCGATGAAGGCCAGCAGGGCGGCCAGGGCGTACGCCGTCCCCTGCTGGAAGTTCTGGTAGGCGTCCTCGACCTGCTGGGACGCCGTCATCGTCTGGCCGGCGATGTTGCCGGAGACGATCTTGACGGCACCGAACTCACCGATGGACCGCGCCAGGGACAGGACCACGCCGTAGACGACGGCCCACTTGATGCCGGGCAGGGTGACCCGCCGGAAGGTCTGGCCCCAGTTGGCGCCGAGGCTGCGCGCGGCCTGCTCCTGGTCGTCTCCGATCTCCTCGAGCACCGGGACGACCTCGCGGATGACCAGCGGCAGCGCGACGAAGACGGTCGCCATGATCATGCCGGGCGAGGCGAAGATGACCTGGAAGCCCGCGTCCTCCAGGCTCGGGCCGAGCCACCCGTCGCGCCCGTTGTAGACGAGGACGAGCGCGAGGCCCACCACCACGGGCGAGATCGACAGCGGGATGTCGAGCAGGACGCTCAGCACGCGCTTGCCCGGGAAGTCGTAGCGGACCAGGAGCAGCGAGATGGTCAGCCCGAAGACCAGGTTGATGATCACGGCGAAGAACGTGATGTAGAGCGTCAGGTAGATCGCGTGACCCACCTCCGGCTCCCGCAGCGAGTCGAAGACCGCGCCCAGGCCCGGCTCGAGCGCCCGCTGGAAGACGAGGTACGTCGGCCAGGCGACCAGCATCACGACGTAGCCGATCGTGATGACCCGCAGGGCCCACCGCACGCCGGCGGGTTCACGGGTGTAGCCGCTGCGCGGAGGTGCCTTGCGCCGCCGCTTGGCGGACGGGGCCGCCTCGGACGGGTCGGCGGTCAGGGTGTCAGTCGCCACGACGGGCCAACCTCCTCTGGATCACGTCGAGCGCCACGATGACGAGCAGCGCCACCACCAGCAGGATGGCAGCGATCGCCGAGGCCGACGCGCGGTTGCCGTCCTGGTTGAAGCCGTAGATGCGGACGGAGGCCACCTCGGTGCGGTACTGCAGGTTGCCCGACAACAGCACCAGCGAGCCGTACTCGCTGATCGCCCGGGCGAAGGCCAGGGCCGCACCGGCCACGATGGCCGGCACCAGCGAGGGCAGGATCACCCGGCGGAACGTCATCAGCCGGCTGGCCCCCAGCGAGGCAGCGGCCTCCTCGACGTCGCGCTCGAGGGACTCCAGGACCGGCTGCACCGTGCGGACCACGAACGGGAGCGTCACGAAGGCCAGGGCGAGGAAGACCGCGATGCGGGTGTTCGCGATGTTGAGGCCCAGCGGCGACGAGGGGCCGTAGAGGGACAGCAGCACCAGGCCCGCGACGATCGTCGGCAGCGCGAACGGCACGTCGATGACGACGTCGACCAGGCGCTTGCCCCAGAACCGGTCCCGGACGAGCACCCAGGCCAGGGCCGTGCCCATCACGATGTTGAGGACGGTCACCCCGAGCGACTCGACGACGGTCAGCCGCAGCGCGGCCAGCGTCTGCGGCTGCGTGACGACGTCCCAGAAGCCGCCGACGCCGAGGTCGGCCGCGGAGATGAGCACCGCCGCGAGCGGAATCAGCACCAGCAGGCTGAACCAGATCATGGTGGCACCCAGCGCGAGGCCGGACCCGGCCGAGAGGGAACGCCGACCCCGGGCCCGCCGCTTGCGCGACGAACCCGGAGCGGCGATGCCGACAGCGGCCATCAGGACTTGCCGGAGTCCGCGATCAGCTTGGTGACGATGCCGTCCTTCTCGTCGAAGTACTTCTTGTTGGCGTCGGACCAGCCGCCGAAGTCCTTGTCGATCCTCAGCAGGGTCTTCGGGGTCGGGAACGCGTCGGACGGCTCGTTGGCGCCCTTGACGTCGACCTTGATGCTCTCGTCGAGCGGTCGGAAGCCCTGCTTGGCGTAGTCGGTCTGGCCGTCCTTGCTCAGCTGGAAGTCGAGGAACGCCTTGGCGGCCGTGCTCGCCTTCTCGGTGACCGCGGCGGGGTTCTGGATCAGCAGCGTCTGGTCGGGGATGAAGTAGTCGAAGTCGGCGCCGGCCGCGCGGGCCTGGATCGCCTCGTTCTCGTAGGACAGGAGCACGTCGCCGGTGCCGCCCTCGAACGCCGTGGTGGCGTCCTTGCCGCTGCCCGGGAAGGCGGCGACGTTGGCGAGGAACTTCTTCAGGTAGGCCGAGGCGTCGGCCTCGCTGCCGCCGTTGGCGAGCACGTGGCCGTAGGCCGCGAGGATGTTCCACTTCGCCGAGCCCGAGGAGCCGGGGTTCGGGGTGACGACCTTGATGCCGGGCTTGGCCAGGTCGTCCCAGGTCTTGATGTTCTTCGGGTTGCCCTTGCGGGTCACGATGGCCACCACGGACTGGGTGGCGATGCCCTTGGTGTCGCCACTCTTCCAGTCGCCGGCCACGAGCTTCTCGTCGGTGAGCTTGGTCATGTCCGGCTCGAGGGAGAGGTGCACCTCGTCGGCCCTGAGGCCGGCGATGACTGCGCGGGCCTGGTCGCCGGAGGCGCCGTACGACTCCTTGAAGGTGACGCCCTTGCCGGCGTCGGTCTTCTGGAAGTCCGCGATCAGCGACTTGTTGGCGTTCTTGAGGATCGAGAAACCGACGATGCTGACCGATCCCTTGTCACCGCTGCTGCTGCCGGAGGAGGCGGGGTCCGAGCAGGCGCTGGTGGCGAGCAGGGAGGTGGCGAGCACGGCGGCGCCGAGCCACCTCACGGGCGTCGTTCTGGGCATGGGGGAGGTGCCTTTCGATCGGGTGGGCGAGCACACGCGGTGGTGTTAAGCGAGTAAGTTACTACAATTTAGTGCCCTGCCCGTCTATTGAGACGCCGCATCCACCCTGTGGTCATCACCACACCCCCGCCACCGTCTTGCGGGGAGAGACGCCGCCTGTGCCGAGGTAGGGCGGACTATCGTTGCTCCTTGGCAGTGGACCCGGTTCATCGGTCAACCAATGATCCGGGCGTCGGCATAGAACCTGTTCTAGTTCTGGGCGTAGGGTTGGCGTTTGTGACCGGCATGTGGACACATTTCGGGTCCGCTGGGTTGTCGAGGAGAGAAGGACAGGCAAGGTGACCAAGCAGGTCAAGCAGTTGGACCGCGTCATCATCCGATTCGCAGGCGACTCGGGTGACGGCATGCAGCTGACGGGGGACCGGTTCACGCAGGAGTCCGCCGCCTTCGGCAACGACCTCCAGACACTGCCGAACTTCCCCGCCGAGATCCGCGCACCCCAGGGCACGCTCCCCGGTGTCTCGTCGTTCCAGGTGCACTTCGCCGACCACGACATCCTCACGCCCGGCGACTCCCCCGACGTGCTGGTGGCGATGAACCCGGCCGCGCTCAAGGCCAACCTGCCCGACATGAAGCCGGGCACCTCGATCATCGTGGACAGCCACGACTTCAGCGGCCGCAACCTGATCAAGGCGGGGTACGCCGGCAACCCGCTCGAGGACGACTCGCTGACCGACTACGCGCTCAACGTGGTCGACCTGACCGGGATGACGGTCGCTGCGGTCAAGGAGTTCGGCCTCTCCCGCAAGGACGCCGCCCGCGCGAAGAACATGTTCGCGCTGGGCCTGCTCTCCTGGATGTACGGCCGCCCGACCGAGACCACCACCGCCTTCCTGGAGAAGCGGTTCGCCAAGGCACCCGACATCCGCGACGCCAACATCACGGCGTTCAAGGCGGGCTGGAACTTCGGCGAGACCACCGAGGCCTTCGCGGTGCAGTACGAGATCAAGCCCGCGCCGATGTCGGCCGGCATCTACCGCAACATCACCGGCAACCTGGCGCTCGCCTACGGGCTGGTCGCGGGCTCCGTGCAGTCCGGCCTGCCGATCTTCCTGGGCACCTACCCGATCACCCCGGCCTCTGACGTCCTCCACGAGCTGAGCAAGCACAAGCGGTTCGGGATCACCACGTTCCAGGCCGAGGACGAGATCGCCGGCATCGGCGCCGCCCTGGGCGCCTCCTTCGCCGGGCAGCTCGGGGTCACCAGCACCTCGGGGCCGGGCATCGCGCTGAAGTCGGAGACCATCGGCCTCGCGGTGATGACCGAGCTGCCGCTGGTCGTCATCGACGTCCAGCGCGGCGGTCCCTCCACCGGGCTGCCCACCAAGACCGAGCAGGCCGACCTGCTGCAGGCCATGTTCGGCCGCAACGGCGAGTCGCCGGTGCCGATCGTGGCGCCCCAGTCCCCCGGCGACTGCTTCACCGCGGCCGTGGAGGCCGTGCGGATCGCGGTCACCTACCGCACCCCGGTGATGCTGCTCTCCGACGGGATGCTGGCCAACGGCTCCGAGCCGTGGCAGATCCCCGAGATCGACGACCTCCCTGTCATCGACCCCCAGTTCGCCACCGCCACCAACCACGAGTCGACCGACAAGAACGGCGACACCGTGGGCGACTTCTGGCCCTACCTGCGTGACGAGGAGACCCTGGCGCGGCCGTGGGCCATCCCCGGCACCCCGGGCCTCGAGCACCGCATCGGCGGACTCGAGAAGGGCGACGGGCATGGCAACATCTCCTACGACCCCGGCAACCACGACTACATGGTCCGCACTCGGCAGGCCAAGGTAGACCGGATCGCCGACTCGCTGCCGCCGCTCGAGGTCGACGACCCCTCGGGCCGGGCCAAGGTCCTCGTGCTCGGCTGGGGCTCGACGTACGGCCCGATCGGCGCCGCGTGCCGCCGGGTCCGCAAGGCCGGCATGGACGTGGCCCAGACGCACCTGCGCCACCTGAACCCGTTCCCCAGCGACCTGGGCGAGGTCCTCAAGCAGTACGACGCCGTGATGATCCCCGAGATGAACCTCGGCCAGCTCTCGCTGCTGATCCGGGCGAAGTACCTCGTCGACGTCGTCGGCTACAACCATGTGCGCGGCCTGCCCCTGAAGGCGGCCGAGCTCGCCGAGGCCATCACCGACCTGATCACCACCACCACCGGCGACGTGGACCGAGAGAATTTCAGGGCCTCAGCCGATGCCAGCGCCGACAGCAAGGAGATCGTGAAGTGACCACCACCGAGCCGCTCCCCTTCCCCGGCCTCGTCGGGGTCCCGACCAGCGACGAGAAGCAGACGGGCAAGGACTACACCTCCGACCAGGAGGTGCGCTGGTGCCCCGGCTGCGGCGACTACGCCGTGCTCAAGGCCGTGCAGTCGTTCCTGCCCGACCTCGGGCTGCGCCGCGAGAACATCGTCTTCGTCTCCGGCATCGGCTGCTCCTCGCGGTTCCCCTACTACCTCGAGACCTACGGCATGCACTCGATCCACGGCCGCGCCCCGGCGATCGCCACCGGCATCGCGACCGCGCGCGAGGACCTGTCGGTCTGGGTCGTCACCGGTGACGGCGACGCGCTCTCCATCGGCGGCAACCACCTGATCCACGCCATGCGGCGCAACGTGAACATGACGATCCTGCTGTTCAACAACCGGATCTACGGCCTGACCAAGGGGCAGTACTCCCCCACCTCCGAGCCCGGCAAGGTCACCAAGTCGACCCCGGCCGGGTCGGTCGACCACCCGTTCAACCCGGTGTCCCTGGCCCTGGGCGCGGAGGCCACCTTCGTGGCGCGCACCATCGACTCCGACCGCAGGCACCTCACCCAGGTGCTGGCCGCGGCCGCCGCCCACCGCGGCACCTCGCTGGTGGAGATCTACCAGAACTGCCCGATCTTCAACGACGGCGCCTTCGACGCGATCAAGAACCCCGACACCAAGGCCGACGCGATCATCCCGCTCACCCAGGGCGAGCCGATCCGCTTCGGCCAGCAGGACGAGGCGGGCAACCCGAGCAAGGGGATCGTCCGCTCCGCCACCGGCGGGGTCGAGGTGGTCGACCTGAACGACGTCGACGAGGCCGACCTGCTGGTCCACGACGCCCACACCGACGACCCGACGACGGCGTTCGCGCTGTCCCGGCTCACCGACGCCGGCGTCCTGCACCAGTCGCCGATCGGGATCTTCCGGCAGGTCGCCCGGCCGACGTACGACGACCAGGCGCGCGACCAGATCGTCACCGCCTCGGCGTCGCAGGACGACCACCGCAGCGCGCTCACCAGCCTGATCAGCGGCAGCGACACCTGGACCGTGGTCTGACCCTGTCAAGGGGGCCCGGCGCTGGACTCCTGGGCCGCACCGCTCAGCGCTTGGACACCGGGGGCTTGGAGACGCGGACGAGCTTCTTGTTGACGAACTCCTCCATCCCCCAGCGGCCGAGCTCGCGGCCGAAGCCGGAGCGCTTCACCCCGCCGAACGGCAGCCCCGGCATGGTGGTGCCGTGCTCGTTGACGAAGGCCATGCCGACCTCCAGGCGGTCGGCGACGTCGCGGGCGAGGGCCTCGTCACCGCTCCACACCGAGCCGCTCAGCCCGAAGGACGAGGAGTTGGTGAGCTCGACGGCCTCGTCGGCCGAGGCGACCTTGTAGACGACGCCGACCGGGCCGAACAGCTCCTCGGAGTAGGCATCCATGTCGGGGGTGACGTCGGCGAGCAACGTGGGCTGGAAGAACGCCCCGGGGCCGTCGACCTTCTGGCCACCCGTGAGCACCGTCGCCCCCTGGGAGACGGCCTTGTCGACCTGGGCGGCGAGGGTGTCCGCCGCGCTCTGCGACGACAGCGGGCCGATCGCGGTCCCGCGGTCCATCGGGTCGCCCGGGGTCATCTCCTCGAAGGAGGCGGTGAGCTTGGCGACGAAGTCGTCGTAGACCGGCTCGGCGACGACGAACCGCTTGGCGGCGTTGCAGGCCTGGCCGGTGTTGGACATCCGGCCGCGGGTGGCCGACCTGACGGTGGCGTCGAGGTCCGGGGCGTCGAGCACGATGAACGCGTCGGAGCCGCCGAGCTCGAGGACGACCTTCTTCAGGTGGCGGCCCGCGATCTCGGCGACGGCGGCCCCGGCGCGCTCGCTGCCGGTCAGCGAGACACCCTGGACCCGGGGGTCGGCGATCATGTCGGCGATCTGGTCGTTGGTGGCGAAGATGTTGAGGTAGGCGTCGGTGGCCAGCCCGGCGGCGTTGAAGATCTCCTCCATGAGCAGGGCCGAGCGCGGGCAGATCGGGGCGTGCTTGAGCAGGATCGTGTTGCCGAGCATCAGGTTCGGTCCGGCGAAGCGGGCCACCTGGTAATAGGGAAAGTTCCAGGGCATCACGCCGATCAGCGAGCCGACCGGCAGCTTGCGCACGACGCTCTGCTCGGCTCCCTGGACGTCGAGCTCCTCGTCCTCGAGCAGGGCAGGGCCGTGGTCGGCGTACCACTGATAGATGGCGCCGGAGAGCTGCACCTCGCCGACGGCCTGGCGGACCGGCTTGCCCATCTCGAGGGCGATGGTCCGGGCGAGCTCGTCCTCGCGCTCGGCGTACGCCGCGGCGACCTTGCTGAGGACGGCGGCGCGGTCGGCGACCGCCGTGGCTCGCCAGGTGCTGAAGGCGGCGTGCGAACGGGTGAGGGCGTCCTGCACCCCCTGGTCGTCCAGGGTGGGGTACTCCTCGATGGTCTCGCCGGTGGCGGGATTGACGGTGGCGTAGTCAGACATCCCCCATGTCTACTCCCCTGCTCGCAACGACCTCAGCCGGGTTGCTCCGCGGCGTTCTTGAGCCGGGTCAGTCCCTTCTCGAAGTCGGGGCCGATCAGCTTCTCCATGCTGACCAGCTTGCCGAACATCGACATCAGCCCCTTCTGCTCGCCGGTCATCCGCCAGGTGACCACGGTCCCGGCGCCGCTGGGCGCGAACCCGAAGTGGCTCAGGCTCTGCGACTTGAACGGCTTCAGGAACTCCACGGCCACGTCGATGTCCTGGGGCGTGGACCCGGTGATCTCCATGGACCCCTGCCCCGCCTTCCGGTTGCCCGACCACGCGTAGTGCGCCCCGACGCCCTGGTCGGCGCCGGTGTAGTGGCGCTCGAGGTTCGGATCGAGGTCCTCCCACGGGGACCACTGCGTCCAGTGGTGGAAGTCGTCGACCAGCCGGTGCACCTCGGCCGCAGGGGCGTCGACGGTGATGCTGCGTTCTACTGAGTACCCGCTCATGGGTCTGAGACTACGACGGGTACGTTGACGACGTGAATGACGAGCGTCGGGGTTTTGTGCTCGGCGCCGCGGCGTACGTCATGTGGGGGGTCTTCCCGCTCTACTGGACGCTGCTCGAGCCGGCCGGCGCCGTGGAGATCCTGGCGCACCGGATCTGCTGGTCGCTGGTGGTGCTGCTCGGGCTGGTGCTGGCCCTGCGTCGTACGCCGCAGCTGGGGGCGATCCTGCGCAGCCGGCGGCTGGTGCTCCTGCTGACCGTGGCGTCGGTGGTGATCGGGCTCAACTGGGGCGGGTTCATCTGGGGCGTCAACAACCACCGCGTGGTGGAGGTGTCGCTCGGCTACTTCATCAACCCGCTGGTGACGGTGCTGCTCGGGGTCGTCGTGCTCAAGGAGCGGCTGCGGCCGCTGCAGTGGGCCGCGATCGGGCTGGCCACGGTGGCGGTGGTCGGGCTGACGCTGGACTACGGGCACCCGCCGTGGGTCGCGTTCCTGCTGGCGGGCTCGTTCGGCACCTACGGGCTGGCCAAGAAGAAGGCCAACGTCGAGGCGGTGGAGAGCCTGACCTTCGAGACGCTGGTGCTCGCGCCCGTGGCGCTGGGCTACCTGGTCTGGCTGTGGTCGCAGGGCTCGACCACCTTCGGCACGGGGATCGGCCACTCGCTGCTGCTGGCCTCGACCGGGCTGGTCACCGCCGTGCCCCTGATCTGCTTCGGCGCCGCGGCGATCCGCGTCTCGATGACGACCATCGGGCTGCTGCAGTACCTCGCCCCGACGATCCAGTTCGCCCTCGGCATCCTGTTCTTCCACGAGGACATGACCCCGGTGAAGTGGTTCGGCTTCTCCCTCGTCTGGCTCGCCCTGGTGCTGTTCACCACCGAGACCGTCCACCACCGCGGCCGGCAGCTGCGGTTGGCTGCGGAGGCTGCTGCGGTGTGAGGGTTTTGCAAGTTTCACTGGGTCCCCAGTGAAACTTCCACTTCCCCCGCGTTGCAACGGTGGGGAAGTGGAAGAAACGCCAGGGCAGTGAGCCAGGTACGGCGGTGGCCGGCGCAACCCGTTCGCGCGCACAGCCCTCATGTACGACTCGTTTTCCACAGCGGCGTCGACGAGTCGTGCGGGATGCGTCCGAGGCATCAAGCGTGGTCGTCATGGATGAACTACTTTCGCTGCACCCCAACGGCCTGTTCCTTCGCGGCGAAGCGTTGGATTTCGGATATCGGGATCGCGACCTCCTCGAGGCACGTCGTGCCGGCGTACTCACCAGGCTCCGGCAAGGGGCCTATGCGCCGACGGAGACATGGAACGCGCGAGACGAGGCCGGGCGCCACCAGCTGGTCGGTCAGGCTGTCTGCCTGACTCACGCAAACCGCGTCGCACTGAGTCACACCTCTGGCGCTGTGGAACATGGGCTCCGACTCTGGAAGCCCAACCTCGAGACCGTTCATGTCACCCGACTCGACAAGTCCTCCGGGCGTCACCAGGCTGGCATCACCTATCACGAGGGCAACTGGGACGCTGACGATGTCTATGCCAAGGGCGAGTTGTTGGTGTTGGGGCCGGAGACCTGCGCCCTGGACGCTGCCTCGCTGACGAACACGGCATCGGGTGTCGTCATCCTGGATTCCGTTCTCGACCTTGACCTAGGGACGAAACAGTCTCTATTCGCGGCGTACGCTCGCCGCGAGCGCTGGCCGAACTCGAACAAGCTGCAGATCACGATCCGTTTGACCCGCGAGGGTTCACAGTCCGTCGGCGAGTCTCTGGCTCGCCATCTGATGTGGACCCAGCACCTTCCCGAGCCTTTGCTCCAGTTCAAGGTGTACGACCAGAACGGCATCCTGGTCGGTGTCACCGACTTCGCCTGGCCCGACTACGGACTGCTCGGGGAGTTCGACGGCAAGATCAAGTACGGGCGGCTTCTGAAGCCGGGCGAGACGGCGAGTGACGTCATCGTCCGCGAGAAGGAGCGCGAGGACAAGCTACGTGAGATCACCCGATGGCTGATGATTCGATACATCTGGCAGGACTTGTTCACCCCAGAGAAGACGGCCGCCCGCACCCGTCGGCAGATGGGGATCTGGAACGCCGCATGAGGCCACACTCCCCTACCGATATAGGCACTTCCCTCGCAATGCAACGCGGGGGAACTGACGGTTTCACTGGGTACCCAGTGAAACCGTCAACTCAGGCACTCCGGGTAGCCACCGCGTCGGCGAAGCCTTCCAACGCTGTCCTCGCCGGGCCCTCGGGGAGGACCTTGAGCAGGGTCTTGGCCTCGCCGGCGAGGCCGATGACGTAGGCGCGGGCCTCGGACATCGAGGGGTGCTCCCGGAGGAGGGCGAGGGTCTCGGCGCGGAGGGCGTCGTCGGTGAGGTCGGCGTCGAGCAGCTCGAGCAGCCGGGCGTCGGCCGGGTCGGTGGAGCGCCGGGCGATCAGCACGGGCAGCGTCGGCACGCCCTCGCGGAGGTCGGTGCCCTGCGTCTTGCCGGACTCCTCGGTCTTCGAGGCGATGTCGAGGATGTCGTCGGAGAGCTGGAAGGCGACGCCGACCTTCTCGCCGTACTCCGTCAGCGCCTCCTCCACGTCGCGCGGGGCGCCGGAGAAGCGGGCGCCGTAGCGAGCGGAGGTGGCGATCAGGGACCCGGTCTTGCCCGCGACCACGCGCAGGTAGTGATCCAGCGGGTCCTCGTCGCCGACCGGCCCGAGCGTCTCCAGGATCTGGCCCTCCACGAGCCGGGTGAAGGTCTTCGCCTGGACCCGGACGGCGTCGGCGCCGAGGTCCGCGGTCAGCTCGGAGGACTTGGAGAACAGGAAGTCGCCGGTGAGGATCGCCACGTGGTTGTCCCAGCGCGCGTTGGCCGACTCGGCCCCGCGGCGTACGTCGGCCTCGTCCATCACGTCGTCGTGGTAGAGCGAGGCGAGGTGGGTGAGCTCCACGACGCAGGCCGCGGTGAGCACCCCGTCGCGCGAGGGGTCACCGGTCTCGGCGGCCAGCAGCACCAGCAGCGGCCGGAACCGCCTGCCGCCCGCGTCCAGCAGGTGCCGGGCCGCTTCGGTGACGAACCCGGCCTCGCTCTGCACGTGCCCGATCAGTGCCGCCTCGACCTCGTTCATCCGCGTGCGCAGGCGCGCTTCGAGCTGTGCGTCGACGATGGACAGGGCCAGCTGGGTGGTCACCTGATGAATACTCCCACGCGCCCGAGCAGGTCGATCAGGCTGCCCGGCACGATGCCCAGCAGCAGGGTGGCCGCGACGCCGACGGCGATGACCGAACCGGTGAGCACGCTCGGGTTGGTCACGCTGGGCCCCTCGCCGATCGGCTCGGAGAAGAACATCAGCACGATCACCTTGACGTAGAAGTACGCCGCCACGGCCGAGGCCAGCACCGCCACGATGACCACGGGCCACGCACCGGCCGACAGAGCCGCCGCGAACACGGCCCACTTGCCGGTGAAGCCGCTGGTCAGCGGGATGCCCGCCATCGCGAGGAGCAGGAAGGCGAAGAGCCCGGCCACGAGGGGCGACTCCTTGCCGAGTCCCTGCCAGCGAGCCAGCGAGGTGGCCTCACCCCCACCGTCGCGTACGACGGTCACGAGGGCGAACGCGGCGATCGTGGTGAACGCGTAGGTCGTCAGGTAGAACAGCACCGCCGAGATGCCGGTCAGGCTGCCACCGGGCACCACGTTGAGCGAGCGGATCCCGAGGAAGCCGGTGAGGATGAACCCGGCGTGCGCGATCGAGGAGTAGGCCAGCAGCCGCTTGATGTCGGTCTGGGTCAGCGCGAGCACCGAGCCGACCACCATCGTCAGGATGGCCACGATCCAGATCATCGGGAGCCACTCGGTGCGGTTGGCGCCGAACGCGACGTAGAACAGCCGCAGCAGCGCGCCGAACGCGGCCACCTTGGTGCTCGCCGCCATGAAGGCGGTCACCGCGGTGGGGGCGCCCTGGTAGACGTCGGGGGTCCAGTTGTGGAACGGCACGGCGCCGACCTTGAACAGCAGGCCGACGGCCATCAGTGCGATGCCACCGAGGAGCAGGCCCTCGCTGCCGGTCTGTGCGGAGACCGCCTCGGCGATCTCGGCGAACTCCATCGAGCCGGAGTAGCCGTAGACCAGCGCGATGCCGTAGACGAAGAAGCCGGAGCTGAACGCGCCGAGCAGGAAGTACTTCATCGCCGCTTCCTGGCTGAGCAGGCGCCGGCGTCGGGCCAGGCCGCAGAGCAGGTAGAGCGGGAGCGAGAGCACTTCGAGCGCCACGCACACGGCCAGCAGGACGATGGCCGCGGGGAACATCAGCATGCCGGCCACCGCGAACATCAGCAGCGGGAAGACCTCGGTGTGCTCCAGGCCCTTGGTCGATGCCTCCCGCTCGGCCTCGGTGCCGGGCAGGGCCGCGGCCTGGCCGGCGAACGAGGTGACGCCGCCCTCGAGGTGACGCTCGGCGAACAGCAGCACGCTGAGCACGGCCAGCACCAGGATGAGCAGCCAGCAGAACAGCGCCGGACCGTCGGCCGCCAGGGCGCCCATCGCCACGACCTTGCCGCCCTTGGGCGTCTTCGCCCCGGGGTTGAGCCGGTTGAAGACGATCACGGTGGTGACGATCGCGGCGAGCAGCCCGACCAGCGAGAGCACGACCTGCACGAGGTAACGCCGACCGCGCGGGACGAAGGCCTCGATGAGCACGCCGAGAGTGGCGACCCCGAGGACGATCAGGATGGGCGAGACGGTGAAGTACTCGATCGTCGGAGCATCGAACGTGTTCACTTGGCCGCCTCCCCTTCGGTCACCTTCGGTTGTGGATCGCTCTTTCCCACCTCGGACATCGTGTGCTGCACCGACGGGTTGATCACGGCGAGCAGCGGCTTCGGGTAGAAGCCGAGCACCACGATCAGCACGAGCAGCGGCGCCAGCGAGGAGACCTCGCGGACGTTCAGGTCGGGCATCCCGACCACGCCCTCACGGACCGGGCCGGTCATCACCCGCTGGTACATCCACAGGATGTAGATGGCGGCCAGCACGATCGCCGGCACCGCGAAGGCCGCGGCCCACGGCGAGTGCACGAACGCACCCACCATCACCATCAGCTCGGAGACGAACGGGGAGAGCCCCGGCAGCGAGAGCGACGAGAGCCCGGAGACCAGGAACAGCCCGGCCAGCACGGGGGCGACCTTCTCGACGCCGCCGTAGTCGCTGATCAGGGCCGACCCGCGCCGGGAGATCATGAACCCGCTCACCAGGAAGAGTGCGGCCGTGGAGAGGCCGTGGTTGAACATGTAGAGGTTCGCGCCCGACAGGCCCTGGCTGTTCATCACGAAGATGCCCAGCACGATGAAGCCGAAGTGCGACACGCTCGTGTAGGCGATCAGGCGCGGGATGTTGTTGGAGCCGATCGCCATGAACGCGCCGTAGAGGATGCTGATGATGGCGAGCACGACGACCACGGGCGTGGCCCACCGCGACGCCTCCGGGAACAGCTCGAGGCAGAACCGGATCATCCCGAAGGTGCCGATCTTGTCGAGCACGCTGACCAGCAGCACGGAGGTGCCCGGCGTCGCGCTCTCCGTGGTGTCCGGGAGCCAGGTGTGCACGGGGAACATCGGCGCCTTGATCGCGAAGGCGATGAAGAAGCCGACGAACATCCAGCGCCCGACCGAGGTGCCGAAGTCGAAGTGCTGCAGCTCCGAGATCAGGTACGTCGGACCGTCGGACGACTTCGCCGTCTCGACGTAGATCCCGATCACCGAGGCCAGCATCACCAGCCCACCGGCCAGCGAGAACAGCAGGAACTTCACGGCGGCGCGGACGCGGGCCGGCCCGCCGTACCCGGCGACGAGGAAGTAGACCGGGATCAGCGTGGCCTCGAAGAAGACGTAGAACAAGAACACGTCGGTGGCGGCGAATACGCCGATCGAGAGACCTTCCAGGGCCAGGACCCAGGCGAAGAAGCCCTTGGGGCCCCAGCGGCCGGTGTCGCCGTCGTTCCACGACGCGAGCATCACGACCGGGGTGAGGATCACGGTCAGCAGGACCAGGGTCAGCCCGATGCCGTCGAGGCCCAGGGCGTAGTGCGCGCCGAACAGCTTGATCCAGTCGACGTCGACGGAGTAGTCGTAGCCGCCGCCGGCCTGGTAGCCGATCGCCAGCGCGATGGCCAGGGCCAGGGTCAGCACCGAGATCGCGAGGGCGGACTGCTTGACGACCGCCGCCGACGTGCGGGCAGGGAGCACCGCCAGGACCATGGAGCCCGCGATCGGGAGCAGCAGCAGGAGGGTCAGCCAGGAGGAGTTCATGCGAGGTTCACCACCACGAGCGCGAGGAGGACAAGGGCGGCGCCGGCCAGCAGCGAGAGGGCGTAGGAGCGGACGAACCCGTTCTGGGCCAGCCGGAGCGCACCCGAGAGCCCGCTGAGCGCGCGTCCGGTCCCCTCGAAGCCACCGTCGACCGTCCCGCGGTCGAACGCGGCCAGGCCGCCGGTGAAGCTCTTGCCGGGTTCGACGATGACGAGGTCGTTGAACGCGTCGCCGTAGAGGTCGTTGCGACCCGCGGCGGTGAAGACCGACACCTTCTCGGGCGCGGTCCGCGACACCTCACGCTTGCCGACCAGGAACCAGGCCAGCGCCACGCCGATCGCGACGACGATCACCGCGATCGCGGAGATGGCCAGGGCGGGCAGCGGCGGGTCCTCGTGGGGAGCCTCCCCCGTGACCGGCGAGAGGAACGTGACGATCCAGTCGTTGAGCAGCACCAGGCCACCGAGGAGCGACAGCGCGGCGAGCACCATCAGCGGGACGGTCATCACCTTCGGCGACTCGTGCGGGTGCACATCGGGCTCCCAGCGCTCCTTGGTGAAGAAGGTGAGCAGCATCAGCCGGGTCATGTAGAAGCCGGTGACGCCTGCGCCCAGCAGGGCGCACAGGCCCAGGGTGAGGTTCTGCGAGAGCGCCGTCTCGATGATCTTGTCCTTCGACCAGAACCCGTCGAAGCCGGGGAACCCGATGATCGCGAGGTAGCCCATGGCGAAGGTGATGAAGGTGACCGGCATCGCCTTGCGCAGCGCACCGTAGTGACGCATGTTCACGTCGTCGTTGGTGCCGTGCATCACCGAGCCGGCGCCGAGGAACATGTTCGCCTTGAAGAAGCCGTGCATCAGCAGGTGGAAGATCGCGAAGGCGTAGCCGAAGACGCCGAGCCCGGCGGCCAGGATCATGTAGCCGATCTGGCTCATCGTCGAGCCCGCGAGGACCTTCTTGATGTCGTCCTTCGCACAGCCGATCCAGGCGCCCATCAGCAGCGTGATGGTGCCGATGATCGCGACCGCGAGGCGGGCGTCGGAGGTGTACTCGAAGATGAACTGCGAGCGGACGATGAGGTAGACGCCGGCGGTCACCATGGTCGCGGCGTGGATGAGGGCCGAGACCGGGGTCGGCCCCTCCATCGCGTCGGGCAGCCACGCCTGCAGCGGGAACTGCCCGGACTTGCCGCAGGCGCCGAGCAGCAGCAGCAGCCCGAGGGCGGTCACGGTGCCGCCGGCCAGGGTGCCGACCGAGCCGAAGACGCCGGAGTAGGACGTCGTCCCGAGCTGGCTGAACATCAGGAAGATCGCCAGGGTCAGGCCGACGTCGCCGACCCGGTTCATGATGAAGGCCTTCTTGGCTGCCGTGGCGGCCGCCGGGCGGGTGTACCAGAACGCGATCAGCAGGTAGGACGCGAGACCGACGCCCTCCCAGCCCACGTAGAGGGCCACGAAGCTGTTGCCGAGGACGAGCAGCAGCATCGCCGCGATGAACAGGTTCAGGTAGGCGAAGAACCGGCGGCGGCCGGGGTCGTGCGCCATGTAGCCGATCGAGTAGATGTGGATCAGCGACCCGACCCCGGTGATCAGCAGCACGAATACCGCCGACAGCGGGTCGTAGAGCAGCCCCGCGCGGACGTCGAGCGACCCGGCCGAGATGAAGGTGAACAGGTCGACGCCGACCGACTTCTCCTCCAGTCCGGCCAGCTGGAACGTGCAGAGCAGGCCGATCACGAAGGACGCGACGACGGTCGCCGTCCCGAGCAGGTGGCCCCAGCGGTCGGTGCGGCGGCCACCCAGCAGCAGCACCGCGGCACCGGCCAGCGGCAGCGCGATCAGCAGCCAGGAAGCAGCGAGCAACCCATCAGCAGGCACTTGTGTCCGTCCCCGTCAGTACTTCAGCAGGTTGGCGTCGTCGACCGAGGCGGACCGTCGGGTCCGGTAGATCGACATGATGATCGCGAGCCCGACGACGACCTCCGCGGCGGCGACGACCATGACGAAGAACGCCATGATCTGACCGTCGACGGTGCCGTGCGCGCGGGCGAAGGTGACCAGCGTCAGGTTCACCGAGTTGAGCATCAGCTCCACGCACATGAACACGACGATGGCGTTGCGCCGGACGAGGACCCCGACGGCGCCGATCGTGAAGAGGATCGCGGCGAGCACCAGATACCAGGTGAGTGTCATCGGTCGCCCCCGTCCCGAGCAGCAGGGTCCAGGGGGGCGGGGTCGAGGGTGCCGAGCGCGGCGTCCGGGCTGCCGAGCTGCTCCCGGCCCGTGGGTCGCGGCATCTGGTCGGGCTCCTGGGGCTCGAGGCCGGTGGCGAGGCTGTCCTCGGCCGGCCGGCCGTCGGGCAGGATCGCCGGGACGGCGACGGAGTCGGCCCGCGCGAAGACACCCGGGCCAGGCAGCGTCCCGGGCCGGTCGGTGAGGAAGCGGGCCCGCGACAGTTCCTTCTGGCTGCGCCGGCTCCCGGGCTCCCGCTCGATGTGGGCGAGCACCATCGCCCCCACCGCGGCGGTGATCAGCAGGGCGCTGGTGACCTCGAAGGCCAGCAGGTACCTGGTGAAGAGCAGTTCGGCGATCGCCGGGATGTTGCCCGCGCCGCCCTGCGCCCCGTCGAGCCCGGTCACCGGCAGGTCCCGGGTGGCTTCGGCGATCCCCGCCCCCACCAGGCCTGCGAAGCCGATGCCCAGGATGATCGCCGCGATCCGCTGCCCGCGCAGCGTCTCCACGACCGAGTCCGAGGAGTCGCGGCCGACGAGCATCAGCACGAACAGGAACAGGATCATGATCGCGCCGGTGTAGACGATGATCTGCACCGCGCCGAGGAACGGAGCCTCCTGGACGACGTAGAAGACGCCGAACGACAGCATCGTGTTGACCAGCCAGAGCGCCGAGTGGACGGCGTTGCGGCTCAGCACCATGCCGAGCGCGCCGGCCAGGGCGATCGGGCCGAGCACCCAGAAGACAACGGTCTCCCCACCGCCGAGCGTCTGCGTCATGCCCGCTCCCCCACGACCGGCTCCGCCGCGGGGACCCGCAGGTAGTAGTCCTTCTCGTCGTCCCCCAGGCGCATCGGGTGCGGCGGGGCCTCCATGCCGGGCAGCAGCGGAGCCATCAGCTGCTCCTTGGTGTAGATGAGGTTCTGGCGGTTGTCGTCGGCGAGCTCGAAGTCGTTGCTCATCGTCAGCGAGCGGGTCGGGCAGGCCTCGATGCACAGCCCGCAGAAGATGCAGCGCAGGTAGTTGATCTGATAGACGGCGCCGTACCGCTCCCCCGGCGAGAACCGGGCCTCCTCGGTGTTGTCACCGCCCTCGACGTAGATGGCGTCGGCCGGGCAGGCCCACGCGCACAGCTCGCAGCCGACGCACTTCTCCAGGCCGTCCGGATGCCGGTTGAGCACGTGCCGACCGTGGTAGCGCGGCTTGGTCACCTTCGGCTCGAACGGGTACTGCTCGGTGGTCACCTTGCGGAAGATCTGCGCGAAGGTGACGCCGAAGCCCTGGGCCGGGGCGGGCAGCAGGCTGTCCCGCACGGCCGGCCGGTTGCTCCCGCGTCCGGAGGAGCGCTCGATCTCGCCCCCCGACCTTCTGGCGGGCGTCCGGTCAGACATCGCCGTCCTCCTTGGTGGTGCCCGGGGCGGTGGTGGGGTCCAGAACAGTGCTGGTCGAGCCGCGCCGTCCGGTGCTGACGACGGGCGCACCGTCGCTGGCGACGGGCTCGCGCCGCAGCCTCGGGGATGGCGGCACTTTCAGGTCCATCGGGGGAACGGGGAAGCCGCCCTCGGCCCGGCTCGGGGCACCGGTCGGCCGGCGCCGCGGTCCGGCCGCCGGCAGGACCTCGGGTTCCGGATCCGTGGCATGGACCGCACCGGCCGAGGCCTCCTCTGCCATCAGGCGGGTGTCCCGGTTCGCCGACCGGCTGGCGATCAGCAACCCGGCCAGCACCACCACGGCAGCGGGGACGCCGACGTAGAGCGCCACCTCCCCGGTGGACAGGTTCGCCTCGCGGGACACGGTGCGCATCGTGGCGACGACGAGGATCCACACCAGCGCGGTGGGCACCAGCACCTTCCACCCGAAGCGCATGAACTGGTCGTAGCGCAGCCGGGGCAGCGTGCCGCGCAGCCAGATGAAGACGAACAGCGCGACGACGACCTTCAGGAAGAACCAGAGCAGCGGCCACCAGCCGGTGTTGGCGCCGTCCCAGATCGAGATCGGCCAGGGGGCCCGCCAGCCGCCGAGGAAGAGCGTCGCGGCCAACGCCGAGACGGTGACCATGTTGACGTACTCGGCGAGGAAGAACAGGGCGAACTTCAGCGACGAGTACTCGGTGTGGAAACCGCCGACCAGCTCGCTCTCGGCCTCGGGGAGGTCGAAGGGCGCCCGGTTGGTCTCACCGACCACCGCGATCACGTAGATGACGAAGGACACGGGCAGCAGGACGGCGTTCCAGCTCGGCCCGGTGAACTGCCAGCCGAAGAACGACAGCTGGTTGCCGTCGGCCTGCGCAGCCACGATGTCCGAGGTCGACATCGAGCCGGCGTAGAGGAAGACCGCGACGATCGACAGACCCATCGCGATCTCGTAGCTGACCATCTGGGCGGCGCTGCGCAGCCCGCCGAGCAGCGGGTAGGTCGAGCCGGAGGCCCAGCCGGCGAGCACGATGCCGTAGACGCCCATCGCCGAGCAGGCCAGGACCACCAGGACGCCGATGGGTGCATCGGTGAGCTGGAGCGGGGTGTGGTGGCCGAAGATGCTGACCTGCGGCCCGAGCGGGATGACGGAGAAGGCGAGGAAGGCCGGGATCGTGGCGATGACCGGGGCCAGGAAGTACACCGGCTTGTCGGCCAGCGCCGGCATGATGTCTTCCTTGAAGGCGAG